>CAZTNR010000083.1:0-9285 GCA_964614955.1 uncultured Oscillospiraceae bacterium
AATTTCCCAAATTTTCTTTACAAAGTAGAATATATGTAGTATACTTATTAAGTAAAGTTATACGTGGAAGACTATCCACACGCGAAAGGACGGAAACATTATGGCAAAGTACATACTCAGCGCTTTTGCTGATGAAGTAACAAGCGTATTTGAAGACCAGCTCAAGTACCTTAACAAGCAGGGTATCGGCTACATTGAGCTTCGTAACCTTGACGGTACCAACGTATCTTCTCTTACAATCGAGCAGGCAAAAGAATACAAGGCTCTCATGGATAAGTACGGTGTAAAGGCATCTGCTATCGGCTCACCTATCGGCAAGATTGATATTACAGCCGACCAGACCGAGCATTTTGAACTCTTTATGCACACACTCGACCTTGCTGACATTTTTGAAACAAAGAATATCCGTATGTTCTCTTACTTCTATCCCGAAGGAACAGATTGCCACGATTACAGAGATGCAATTATGGTAAACCTTGAAAAGATGCTTGCCCAGGCTGAAAAGAGAGGCATCAACCTTTGCCACGAAAATGAAGCGAGAATCTACGGCGAAACACCTAAAGACTGTGCTGACATTATGAAGCACTTCGGCGGCAGAATGAAGTCTGTTCTCGATATGGGTAACTTTGCTTTCTGCGGACAGAATCCTATGGAAGGCTACGAACTTCTCAAGGATTACATCCAGTATATCCACATCAAGGATGCATTCTCTGACGGCACTATCGTTCCCGCAGGCACAGGCGAAGGTCAGATTGAAGCAATTCTTAAGCTCTATAATGAATACACAGACAGAGAAATCATTCTTACCCTTGAACCCCACCTCACATCCTTCAGCGGTCTTGACAAGCTCTCAAACCCCGAAGACATCAAGGTTATGAATGCATATGAAACTCCTGAGCTTGCGTTCGATGCAGGTACTCAGGCACTTCGCGATATTTTAGCGAGAATCAAGTAGGCTTTGTTGCAAAGCCTTCCCCGAAGAAACGGGGAAGGTGGCGGCGTGAGCCGACGGATGAGGTTTGAAAAGAATGCTTTCTTTCCTCCTCAGTCACCTTGCGGTGACAGCTCCCCCATGAATGGGGAAGCCTTGAATAAAGAATACTTTTGTGACACAAAACGAGAAAGGAATAACAACTATGAAATCTCCACTCAAGATGCTTGCCATTGACCTCGGTGCTTCCAGCGGCAGAGGTATTGTAGGTAAGTTCGATGGCGAAAAAATCACACTCGAAGAAGTACACAGATTTACAAACGATCCCGTAAACCTAAACGGTGCTCTTTACTGGGATATGTTAAAGCTCTTTACCGAAATCAAGAGTGCAATCAACTCATGTGCACTCAGCGACAACAAGGACATCAAGAGCATTTCTATCGACACCTGGGGCGTTGACTTTGGTCTTCTTGACGGAACAGGTCAGCTTATCGCAAACCCCTTCAACTACAGAAACCCTGCTCTTACATATGAGCTTATGGAAGAAGTATATTCCATCATCCCCAAGGATGAGCTTTATAAGATTACAGGTACACAGAACTTAAACTTCAACTCTATCTATCAGCTTTACCTCATTTCAAAGAATAAGTACCAGATGGAAAATGCAAAGGATTTACTCTTTGTTCCCGACCTTCTCAAGTACTTCTTGACCGGTGTAAAGCAGACAGAGTACACAATCGCCTCCACATCCCAGCTTCTCGACGCAAAGACACGTAACTGGTCAAGCGAAATCATCGAAAAGCTCGGCTTTAACAAGAGCATCTTCGGCGAAATCGTACAGCCCGGTACAGTTGCAGGAAAGCTCCTTCCCGCAATCAGAGAAGAAGTAGGCGATATTGATGCTGACGTTGTTGCCTGCGCATCCCACGACACAGCTTCCGCCGTTGTTGCAGTTCCCGCAAAGAACGACGACTTTGTATACATTTCCAGCGGCACCTGGTCTCTTATGGGTAAGGAAATTCCCGAGCCTTTGACAGGCGAAGTTCCCTTCAAGTACGAAATCACAAACGAAGGCGGCACCGAAAGAAAGATAAGATTCTTAAAGAACATTATGGGGCTCTGGATTGAACAGGAATCTCGCCGTCAGTGGAAGAGACAGGGAGAGAATGTATCCTTCGACGAGCTTTCCAATATGGCTATGGCATCAAAGCCCCACGCTTGCTTTATCAACCCCGACTACCTCGCGTTCCAGACTCCCGGTAATATGCCCCGCCGTATTCAGGAATTCTGCGAAAAGACAGGTCAGTACATTCCTCAGACTAAGGGCGAAATCGTAAGATGTATCTTCGACAGCCTTGCTATGTGTTACAGAAGCACAGCCGAAAAGATTGATGAAATCACAGGCAAGAAGGCTCCCTTCATCAACATCGTAGGCGGCGGCACAAAGGAAGTTCCTCTCTGCAAGCTCACAGCAAATGCTTGCGGCAGACCCGTTTACACAGGTCCCGTTGAAGCAACAGCTCTCGGTAACATCGCGGTTCAGGCAATAAGCCAGGGAGAAATCAAGGATACAAAGCAGGCGCGTGAGGTTATCGCAAACTCCTTTGAAATCTCCTGCTTTGAGCCCGAAGACACAGCAATGTGGGACGAAGGCTACGACAGATTTAACAAGATTGTCGAAATGACAAAGAACAGCTAAAATATAAAAGTTTATATATTGGAGGAAAAAACAATGACAAGATTTGAGTCTGCAAAGGCTATGTATGCATCCCTCGGCGTAGATGTTGAGGCTGCTATGGAAAAGCTCGCCTCCGTTGCAGTTGCTATGCACTGCTGGCAGGGCGATGACGTTATCGGCTTTGACCACGACGGTCCTCTCACAGGCGGTATCCAGACAACAGGTAACTATCCCGGTAAGGCAACAACTCCCGAACAGCTTCTCGCTGATATGGAAAAGGCAATGAGCCTTATTCCCGGCAAGAAGAAATTAAACGTTCACGCTTGCTATGCTATTTTTGAAGAAGACGGCTTTGTTGACAGAGATAAGCTTGAGCCCAGACACTTCAAGGCTTGGGTAGACCTTGCAAAGAAGTACGGAATGGGTATTGACTTCAACCCCACATTCTTCTCTCACCCCAAGATTAAGGACGGTCTTTCCCTTTCAAGCCCCGACAAGGAAACAAGAGATTTTTGGATTGAACACGGTAAGGCTTGTATTCGAATTTCCGAATATTTTGCTAAGGAAACAGGTATTCCCTGTGTTATGAACATCTGGACAGGCGACGGCTTCAAGGATATTCCTGCCGACAGAATGGGCCCCAGAATGAGATATAAGGAGTCTATTGAGGCGATTCTTGCAGAACCCTTTGACAAGAACCTTGTTAAGCCCTGCGTAGAATCAAAGGTATTCGGTATCGGCGTTGAGTCCTACACAACAGGCTCGGCTGAATTCTCCCTCACATTTGCTGCAACGCATGACGGATGCCTTCCTCTTATGGACAACGGTCACTACCATCCTACAGAAGTTGTATCCGACAAGATTCCCGCACTTCTTACATTCTTCCCCGAAGTTGCTCTCCACGTAACAAGAGGCGTTCGTTGGGACAGTGACCACGTACTTATCCTTGACGACGAAACAAAGGAAATCGCAAAGGAAATCGTAAGATGCGATGCTCTTGACAGAGTTTATATTGCTCTTGACTACTTCGATGCAAGCATCAACAGAATTGCCGCTTGGGTTATCGGTATGAGAAGTATGCAGAAGGCTCTCCTTTCCGCGCTCTGTACTCCCAACGCCGCACTCAAGGCTCTTCAGGACGAAAACAAGCTCACAGAGCTTCTCGTTATGCAGGAAGAAATCAAGACTCTTCCCTTCGGCGATATCTGGGCAGAATACTGTGCAAGACAGGGCGTTGCTGCTGATAAGGCTTGGTTTGAAGAGGTTGAAAAGTACGAAAACGAAGTGCTTCTCAAGAGATAACTTACTTTTTCTTTACTGAAAAGAAAAAGTAAGCAAAAAGAAAAGATTTTAGCACCGACATATTAAAGGTGCATAACAAATCTTATTTGCACGAATATGATTATTCCCCGACACCATCAAGACGGCGTCGGGGAATTTTTGCAATGTTGCGTAGGGGACGGCGTCCTCGACGTCCCGCTTGAATCTTTTTCTCGTAAATAAGGAATTGCTGCTGTCAAACAACGACATCGGCGATTTTTATAATTGTTATTTTTTTGCTTGATTTTTTGCACATTTCAATAACATATTTTGTCCCCTTTGATTTTCCGTCCCAAAAGGCAAAAACCTCGTCGGCGTATTCTATAATTTGAAGGTTTCTTTTCAAGGGTGAGGATTTGCCGTATTTATTATATTCGGGCAAAAACTCAGTAATCCGAATATTGTTTCTTGCGGCATATTCTTTTGCACAAGTGTCAACGCCTTTTGCACCGCCCGAGACTATTTCCGTGACATTTTCAGGCAAATATTTACCCAAATCATCAATGAACATGCTCCGTGAACCGATAATTGCTATTTTCATAAATCCTCCGTCTGTCCTACTGATAGGACAATATATTTTTACTGATAGTATACACTAAAGTTGTCCAAAATCAAGACAAAAGGTGTAGATTTATGAAAAGAATTATAGATAACGATATGCCCGTAAATGTTACGGGGAGTCAAATTAAGAAGCTGAGAACAAAAGCGGGTCTCAGTCAGAGACAGCTTTCGGAAAAGCTCGAGCTTCAGGCGGTGTATACCTGCAGAGGCTCGATTTCAAGAATAGAAAACGGACAAAGAGCCGTTACGGATATTGAGCTTATGGCGATAGCAAGGGCTTTGGGTGTTTCTATAAATATGCTGTTCTCGACAGACGAATAAAAAGCACCCGACAGGCATCGGGTGCTTGAATTTTGTGTGATTGTAGGGGCGACCTTTGGTCGCCCGTTTTTTTATTTCAAACCCTCATAATACGCCACAGCCAACCTATCGCATCTCTCATTATACGGATTCCCTGCGTGCCCCTTTACCCAGATGTACTCAATCTCGTGGTATTCGTCAAGCTCTAAGATTTGCTCCCACAAATCAACATTGAGTGCAGGCTTGCCGTCGGACTTCTTCCAGCCCTTCTGCCGCCACGACCTTGCCCAGCCTTTAGTTATGCCGTCAATGAGGTACTTTGAGTCGGAATACAGCTTTACACGGCACGGCTCTTTAAGAGCACGAAGCCCCTCAATTGCCGCCGTCAGCTCCATTTTGTTGTTGGTTGTTTCGACTTCTCCGCCTGACATTTCCTTTTTGTAGTCCTTGTAAATAAGGATTGCACCCCAGCCGCCTTTGCCGGGATTGCCGCTGCAGGCACCGTCTGTATATAATGTAACTTCTTTCATTTTTATTCCGTTTCTTCAAGGGATGTCTTTATGTCCATAGGCTTGTATTCAATTGCTCTTGCAACAAAAAGATGCCCGTTTTTGATTTCGTAGTCAATTCCGATGCTGTAATCGGGGCTGTTGCCGTCAAGATAATAATATATTTTGCCGTCCTCGGCGATATATCTTGTTTTGTCGGCTGTAAAGCCTTCATTTATATATTCATAGTAAAAGCCGCTTTGCGTATACTCAACTATCTGCTCAGTCTCGACGTCAATCCATTTTCCGACAATACTTGACTCGGTCTTTTCCGAGAGGGGATTTGTGCCGTCGTTCGAGCCGAAACTGCACGAGCAAAGCAAAAGACAAAGAGCCGTCAATAATATAAATACCTTTTTCATAACTCCTAACTTCTAACTCCTAACTTCTAACTCCTGAATTTTTTCAGCGAAGCTGAAAAAATTCAAGCTCTTCTCCGTCGGGACCCTTTATAAAGCCTATAACAACAGGCATCGGAGGAGTCGTGGGAAGCTCCATCTCTTTGGGTGCTTTGCCCATTTCTTCGCCGCCGAATTCAAGCGCCCGTTCGTATGCCGCCTTTGCATCGTCAACCTTCAGTGCAAGGTGGAAGTATCTTCCGGCATAGTCTCTCTTTCCGTCGTTCTTTTCGCCGTCGGAGAAAATTTCAAAATAACTGCCCTCGCCGATGTCAATAAGTGCTACGTTTTTGCCCGAGCTTGCGGTAAAGGTTTTGTAAACCTCAAAGCCGAGTCCTTGGGTATAAAATTTCAATGATTTTTCAAAATCGGATGTCTGAAGTGCTACGTGGTGGAAGGTGCATCCGGAAATTACTTTGTTAGCCATATTTGGTATCGTCTCCTTGCATTTTTTTGTTTTAGGTCAATATATCATATTTTCAGGTCGTTGTCAATAGTATAGGACGGCTGTGATTTAGTAATAATTAACAAACATATGTATGTAAAGACAAAAAGCTCTTGACATTTAATACGTTTGATGGTATCATATGATAGACAGGGTGAGTATCCCTATCATTATGCAAAGGAGCGTGAGGTATGAAATCCGGTGCGCTTTTTAAAATACTTGCTTGTATATGTGTGTGCCTTGTGATTTCATCATTCTGCACTGCTTTTGCAAGCACGGAAAATGCCGGTAAAGCTGTTTCGGAAAGGCAGGAAATGACAAAGCAGCAAAGACTGGAAAAGACGGTATATCTTCAGAATCTGAATTATGCGGCGGCGTGTGACGGAGTTCTGACGGTTATAAATACTGCCGACAAGACGGTAACTCCGTTGTTTTATAATGAAGGGTTTTATGTTCCGCTTCGCTTTGTGCTTGAAACCTACGGCGTTGTTGTTTCGTGGGAGCACGAAACCAAAACCGTTGTGATGGTGGCGGCAAGTAAGGAATACAGACTTTCAACGCAGGATACCGTAATGTCCTACGGTGATAAAACAAAGGCTCTTGCAAACCCCTGTTTTATCAGAAACGGTACAACATATGTTGCCTTTGATGATGTTTCGGAGATTATCGGCTGCAAAACCTATTACTTCGACGAATACAAAGCAGGCGTGATTGCCATCGGCGAAGATTGGGACAGCGAACGTCAGGCAGAGAAGGAAGCACTCAAGGCAATGGAATTTGCCGTATCTCCCTTCTTCAAGATGTTTACTAAATGAGGTAATAAAAGTATTACATATATTTAAGGAGAAATGATATGAAAAGAGTATTGAGTTTTGTACTTGTTTGTATGGTGCTTATGTCAATATCCGCTTTTGCTGCGGATCCTGTGACATATGAACCCGCAGAAGACGGAACCTATTCAATCGGCTATACGGAGGGTACAGCAAGTAAGTTTTACTCCCTTGTTGTAGTTGAAGGTAAGTACGCAGCAGACGCGACACCTGTAATTTCCGAAGACACAGTTCTCTATATTGACCAAGGCACAGCCGACGCCAACGGCGATGTAACCTTTGACGGCTGGATTCCCAAGAACGATGAGGTGGCAACCGTATACCTCGGCGGCACAGGCAGTGATACCCCCGTTCTTCTCGGTTACCTTGCTGCAGCAAGCCGTACAATTTCGGGTACAGTAACAGCCGTTCCCGCAACAGCTAATGAAGCAACTGTAACATTTACAGGAGTTGCAAATACAGATACAGCAGGAACAGAAGTCACAGCAACAGCTGGTGCAAACGGTGCTTACTCAATCAAGGTTCCTGAAGGTTCATATACATTCAAGGTAAGTATTGATAATTACCTTGTAAAAACAGAAACTGTTACTATTAGTGGGGATGCTACCAAGGATGTGACCCTCCTCGGCGGTGATGTAAATGCTGACGGTGCTATCGGCGATGCTGATATTACAGCGCTTTGTGCTAACTACGGCACATCCGAAGCAAAAGGCGACATCGACGGCGACGGCACAGTAGATTACGACGACCTTATGGTAGTTCTTAACAACTACGGCAAGACAGAAGCTGCCGAAGAAGCAAAGACAACTCCTGAAGTTGTATACACTCTTTCGGAAGTCAGCTCCGGCACATATAAGGTAGTTGCTACTCTTACAGACACTGAGGACGACTTCAGGGGCTGGAAGAACGACATCACTTATGACAGCACAGTAATTACACCCGTAGAAAGCAGCTTCGTTGCTTACAGCGGTGCAACGGTAGTTACAAAGACAGTTACAGAAAACGAAGACGAATCCAAGATTGTATTTGAATCATATGTAATACCCGGCTCAAAGGATGCTACAGATATTGCAGTATTTGAAATGCAGTTTACACTTGTTGACGGCAAGACAACGGACGATTTCACATCCGAAACATTCAAGATTGATTACGTTGCATACGCTAACGGTGAATACAACTATTACGGCACTTCCAATGACAACATCACAGTTATGAACGACATTGTTCCTTCTGCTGCAATAATCACAGTTCCCGTAACTGCAGGAGACATTGTTTACCTCCAGGACGGCACATATGCTGTAGCTGAAACAACAGGCGACTACCAGGTTCTCAGCAAGCGCGGTTATGTTGCAGTTAACACAGGTAAGGAAAGTCAGAAGACATACTACGTTGACTCTCTGACAGCAACAGAAGTTCATACAAACGGTGTTGTAGGCTCCGATAACCTTTCTATCAGAGCTGTTGATTCAAGTGACGTAGACGACAATAATGTCAACAGAAGCGGTCTCAGGTTCAAGATGGGACACAATCCCGGCACAAGAAAAACCGAAGGTTATGAAGTAACAGAAGTCGGCTTCCTTATGACTGTTGAATCCAACAAGGTTACTAATCTTATCGGTAAAGACCCTGTTCTTACTATGGATATGGTTGACACAGGTGCGGTTATCAAGGGTAAGGCTTTCAGCACAGAGACAGGCGAAAACAAGGCGTTTGATACAGAAGACGATGAATTCTGGGTTATCTCAGGCGTATTCTATAACATTCCTCTCAAGGAAGCAAATGTTACAATAGATATCATTTCCCGTCCTTACTACATCGTAAACGGCAGGGTTGTTTACGGTGAACAGACAGAAGCGAAGCTTTATGACGTTGCAAAGGTCATCCAGAACAGCGAAGGCTTTACTTCACTTGAACAGTATATGCAGGATTATATAAATGATATTGTTGGTCTTGTAACTGTTCCCTACACAGAAGACGAAGTAATCATCAACATTGAAGACCTTTATAAGGCTCTTGCAGAGCTCGAAGGAGAAGAATAACTTATAGCTTTAACCCCGACACTTAAATGTGTCGGGGTTGTTTTTTGCGCGCAGATTGCCAAATTCGTAACAAAGTAACAAAACTTTCATAAAATACCCGTAAAATTGTCGATTTTGCATCTTTACAAGCAGTAAAAAAAGTGCTATGATATAAGAGTATCAATATGTTACAATAAAATCAGGAGGAATATAAAAATGTCCAGAAGAAAGTTATCGATGGACGGTAATACCGCTG
>CAZTNR010000084.1:0-9269 GCA_964614955.1 uncultured Oscillospiraceae bacterium
CAAAATGTGTACCTTTTGACAGTAAGTTTCACTTTCCTCGAAACTCTCGAAGACGCCTATAAAATGTGGCTATACTCATGTCGCTGAGCCTTGCCGCATCCTGCGCCGAAATCTTTCCACTCTCCCATCTGCCGACAATATGTGCAAAATCATCAGGCGGTACTTTCACAGGACGTCCAAACACAACACCACGAAGCTTTGCAGCTTTTATACCTTCTTCTTGACGCTTCTTTATATTTTCACGTTCGCTCTGTGCAACAAATGAAAGCACTTGAAGCACAAGGTCAGCGATAAATGTGCCCATCAAGTCCTTATACACCCTTGTGTCAAGCAACGGCATATCTATAATCACTACATCAACCTCCATTTCTTTTGTGATAATACGCCATTGATTTTGTATTTCTTTGTAATTTCTTCCAAGCCTGTCTATAGCTTTTACATACAGCAAATCACCCTTTTTTAGTAGCTTTATAAGTCGTATATACTCGGGTCTGTTAAAGTCTTTTCCGGATTGCTTATCAATAAAAATGTTTTCGGGCTTTATACCAAGCCCTTCCATTTCAAGAAGCTGTCTTGCCTCATTTTGGTCTATTGCCGAAACTCTTACATATCCGTATTTTTTCACATTTCCACCTCCTTGGAATTGTAGCAATAATCATATCATTTTTCGGTTTCGCAAATTTGAACGACCGCCACTCAGAATAAGTTCATACATATTGCATATTGCTTTTTGCTTTTTCAATGTAACTAATATAACTTGTGATCAAGTTCATTGTCCTTTTTTCTGTTTCACAGTACGAACAAATCGGTGTTACACCTATATTTTTACCCATAATAGCACCTCATATATGAATTCAGGCGGCAATTTCACTTGCCGCCCGTTTCGTTTATCTTCTCAGCATTTTTCTTAAAACCTTACCATACACAAGTTTCTTTTCCGGGTTGTACTTGTTTATGACAATCTCACAACTGTCTCCGATTTTGAAATTGCTGTCTTGCTGAAGGGTATCATAAGAGCAAAGCACATCGGTAACGCCGTCATACAGTCTGCAGAATACACCGCCACCGTATTTGCCAACAATTTTTGCGATTCGAGTACAGCCAATCGGATGACGTGTTTCAATACCGTCATAGGGATGCGGCATAGTCTGCTTGATAGAAAGACTCATTATGCCATCTTCCTTGTTGTACTCAGTTATTACTGCTTTACGTTCATCTCCGGGGTGCAATACTTCACGAAGATCGGGAACTGCACTATAGCCGATTTCTCTTTGAGGTATCATAACATCGTAGCCGTTGAAAGTCACGGTGCAAACACCTTTGCCGACAGAGATAACCTTAGTATCAACGATTTTGCCATCCTTGTATCTGCGCCTTGAGTTAGCACGGCGTATCTTTTCAAGAGCCAGCCTTCGTGATGCTATAGCGAATCCTTCTTCACGTTCAATATGGGTAATAACATAGTCTACATTTGCTCCGCACATTGAATGAAGAACATGATACCCGGTATCAAGTTCGTCTATAAACACCTCGTTCTCAGGGATTATGACCTTTACACGGTAGTTGATAACGATAAGGCATCTGACAGTTTTCCAAACAAATCTCGTTTCTCCTTTAGGTACGATGTTAAACTCATGCAAGTCAACACCTGCAACCTCGCCGGAAATAACCGAACGGCCACGATATGAAGCATAAATTGACTGCCATTCGTCACGCTCGGCATCGGTTAAGTCTTTGTCAAGTTTTGTTAAATCCAACTCGTTAAAATTCATTCTGTGTCCTCCTGTGAAATTTTATTTTATAGTTTAAGCTGAGTTTCCCATCGGAACCACCTCCTTTGCATTTTGCTTTATTAACTGCCTTTGAAAAAAACAACACCGTCGCTTGTGATGAGAGCATATCTGTAATTGCATGTGGATTTTACAAGCTTCATCTGCTCTTTTGTTTCGAGAAGAAATATGACTATCTCGCATTTTTCGTTATCGAACTTGTCGCTGGCGTACCTTGAGAGCATACGCTCGTTTCCTTGCTGTACGGGAATTACAGACATTTCACGGTCGTGTTCAAGAGTGCTTGCCAAGAAGCAGATAGACACGGGTTTTCGGCTTTTTCTATGCCATACTACCTGCGGTAAAAAAGAAAGCATTACATCGAATGAGCGTATCATATCATAATTTGCTTCGCCGCCTTTAACGTAAAGAATATAATCATCACCATAAGGTTCTTTTTCATAGTCGTCGTAATGGCACATTTGCTCAACATAGTCGTTGATATTAGGCAGTTCAATGCCAAATTTGCCATTTACGGCTTTCAAAAGCTGACTTATCAATAGCGATTCATATTCGTTTACAAGTTCCTCGACATATTTCTGGTAAGCGTTCAAATACATTTTTCTCCCTCCTTTCACTCATTTTTTCTCAGGGAATTAAGATATGGATCAACATGCAACAGTGTACAGTCCTCGGTTATACAGTTGAATATGGTACTCATAACGTAAGCCGTCATATTCTTGATTTGTTTCTCGTTCTTGTGAAGCTTCGCCATGGCTGACTCAAGTGTTGAAACATCAATCTCATACATACGGCTTCTGACTTTCCTGCGAGGTAAAACAGCACCGCCGATCTTCAGGCACTCTGAGTAATAAAGTCTTTCAAGGGCATCGTACAGAATTTTGCGTTCTTCATCCTCAAAAGTGTTAAGCTGACAGTTTTCAAGAATATCTTCAAAGCTGTATACATCGTCCGTCTGTCCGTCCTCGCAATATGTATTATCACTTACACTATGACTGACAGACCGACTTATATCAGTATGATTAGAATAAGTCTTATTAATATAAGTCTTATTAGGGTGCTGATTTGGCAGTTCTTGAACTTCCGTTTCGGCAGTTCTTGATGTGCTGTTTTGGCACATCTTGACATCCGAAATCGGCATATCTGGAATATATATACCTTCGGTTACAGTAAGCGGTTCATCATATCTATCTTCAGATAGCTGCATTCCAAGACATCCCGAATCGGCAGTTCTTATATTTTCTCGTTTTACATACGATTTGCTGCATTCTGCATCAAGTTCAATCTTAACAATATAAATTTTGTTAGGAAGACCTCTGCCGCAGCGCTGCTCGGAAATGAGTTCTGCATCCGTAAGTTCCTTAAATGCTGAAATGGCTTTTTTGTATGTAAGTCCGAGATCTTCAGCAATTTCTTCACGGGTATATATGAGGTACACCTCATTGTTTTCATTTATCCAGGCATTGAGTTTGGATAAAGAAAGCCTGTCATAGAGTAAAGCATAGGTCAGCTTTGCGTCTGATGACAGGCTCTTATATTTTGGATTTGCAAACAGTGTTTTGGGTATCTTTAAAAATTCGCAGTTTATTATGTCATTTATTTTGTATACATTCATGGTAAGTAGTTCCTTTCGTTATTTTAATATATCTTCAGCCGTTATCCTTGTGACTGATTCTTTCTTTTTAGGCTCTTTATCTTCTTTCTCTACATCATCCTCCATGTGCGAATCATCATTATGTGATACTCGTGTTTCATAGATTTCCGCTTGTATTTCCTCTCTGGAAATAATCGGTTGCTTTTCTTCTTTTTCTGCATCACTTACAAAAGCGATAGATACAATTGTATCTTCAGAAGAAAGACCAATCGGCTCTGTTTCTATCGAGATCTCTTCGCTTTTTGTTTCTTCCTCATATTTTCGCCATTTGGGAATATAGTCAGCAACACGGGAGTATTTCAACCTGCTGTGGTCAGAAAGCTCATCTGGAATAATTTTAAGTCCTTTTAATGGTTTCTGACCTCGTATAAGTACAAGACACTCTCTGTTATCCATCTGGAGAATTTCCTCCGGGTACATAAGCGGTCTTGTGTTGTTAGCCTTGGTTTGTCTATATCCCGTAACCTCTCGTGTTATAGGCGAAAACAGAGGCGTCTGTGGCGACATGCTATTGGTAAGCTGAATAGTAACAGCGCCACATCTTTTGGAAATATATTCAGAGGTCATCATATCGTTGCAGCCAAGTACAAGCTGAGTGTCGCAGTTGCCAACAATTTCTTCCCATTCCTTTATGGGATATCTATCGGAGAGCTGTGCTATAGACTGCACAATTATCTGACAGTTGATACCGTAGCCACGGACAACAGAAATAGTTTTCTTAAAGCCCAAGAGCTTGCCGACATTACAGAATTCGTCCATTACGAAATTAACTTCAACCGGAAGTCTCCCTCTCTCGTCTCCGTGCTTTCTTGCATAGTCTGAAAGCTTTTTAAAAAGCATGGAAAAGAACAGCGATGAAAGGAATTCGTATGCGGTATCGGTTGCCGATATAATACAGAAGTAAGCACAAGGTTCTTTGCCGGGAAGCTCAAGATCTATTTCGTGGTACTTCGTAATTTTATCAACAAGCTTATTCTGAAACACATTCATACGGGAACCAAGACCGATAAATACATTACCCCAAAGATTACTTGCGGCCTGCTTAAAGATACCGTAAGGACCTCTTGCCGGATGATCAAGCGGCAAACGTTGAAATTTAGCGTCAAGACTCTTTGCACTTTCGCTTGAGAGTATTTTGTATATCGTTCCCAGAGAGCGTTCGTGTATAGGAAGAAGCTCGTTTGTGACCGGATCTCTCATACTCTGAACATAGAGGATAAGAGCAATAAGCAGATTCTGTTCTGCTTTATCCCAGAAGTCTGCTTTTTGACCATCTTCTGAGGTGTTACGGATAATGGTTTCAGCTACCGACTGCACCATATCAACGTCGCCTTCGGTTTCACCGATACAATTCCACCCATCGGAATTTTCCATATCAAGCAGATTGAATGCACGAACCGTATAGCCATTGTTTTGTAAATATTCGGAGTACTGTTCAAACAGCTATAGTGATAGGTAAGATTTTGATATTCTCTCCATCTTTTCCCCCACTCCACACCGTACGTGACAGTTTCCCATCATACGGCGTTCCATCAATTATTACTTATTTGTACTTAATTTACAATTTCCAACTAATTCCCTAAGCTTATTAACCTTAGCAAAAGCAGTTTTGTTAAGCGATAACATTTCTAAACACTTCTTTATTATTTCTTCATTTGTGGCGTGAACTAAGATATGTACATCTTTATTCAGCATTATTAGATTACTGTATTCATCAGTTCCACCTATCTTTTTAGGTATTTTATGATGTGCGTGCATACTGCCGATTTCCAATACATTTTGTGTTACTCCACATTTGCCATTTTGACCTACATACAACGATATTCTGTTATCGTTGTATTCCGTACTTTCTCCAATTATTGGATTTGTCATAAGGTATTGAAGAACGTTATCATCAATCCCAAGCAAATTTTTATGTATTGTTGCTCTGCCTTTCTCTGTATAATTACATATACTTTGCGAGAAACACATTGGCGGTTTTGTTCTGACCATTGATACAGGAAATAATGCGACTTTATCAACATAATAAACCTTTCCTGTAAAGTCGCCATAATATTTAAGAAATGTTTCACTTTTTCTGCCACTTGAGCTTTGCCTTTGTCTTAGTCTGATTTTTAGGCTCTTTCCAATTGAGTAGGCAATCTTTTCAAAGTCAATATATACATTGGTTGCAATTTCGTAGTAATTATGTATTCCCAAAACTGTTGCATTAAATTTCAAGGCATTTTCTACCGTTTCGCCGCCGTGTTGTATAAGTTTAACTTTTTCTTTGATATTTGATTTAATCTTTTCTTTAGCCTTATCGCAAATATGAGACTTTACTACCCATTTGTTTGATTTCTTACGCAATTTAAGCTTGAAACCCAAAAATTCGGAGTATTCTTTTTTAAGATTGATTACTTTGGATTTTTCCGTGTTAACACTAAGCGATAATCTTTCAGCAAGCCACTTTTTGGTTGCTTCAAAAATTTTGTCGGCTTCATTTCTGCTTTTGCAGAATAACCGAAAATCATCTGCATAGCGAACTATGAATATCTGTTTTAATCCACTGTTTCTCAGGGCATTTTGCTTTGCATCGTTTGACTTGTATGGTCTTTTTGCTTTAGCAAATTCCCATTGGCTTGCTATCCACCAATCAAACTCATTTAAAACAATATTGGACAATAACGGAGAAAGTATCCCACCTTGCGGAACTCCACATGTTGGTATTCCTATTCCGTTTATTTCCGATTTTAACATTTTTGAGATTATACAAAGTAATGTTTTATCTTGTATTCCCAAAGTGTAAAGTTGTTTTAAAAGTTTTCCATGATTAACATTATCGAAGAATCCTTTTATATCAACATCTACAACAAAATGATAGTTTTTAAGGTTCATCAGATACAAGGCTCTTGCCATTGCATGATGAGTGCTTCTGTTCGGTCTGAACCCATAACTGTGATTGTAAAATTTTGCTTCACAGATAGGTTCTAACACCTGCTTAATACATTGTTGTATTATTCTATCTTCTATTGTAGGTATTCCCAGCGGTCTTTTACCGCCGTTTGGTTTGTCAATCTCTACTCTTCTGACAGAGTGCGGTTTGAAATTTTTAAGTCTGTAACGGACATATTCCACAAGTTTTTGAGGAGCCTTTTCACCCATTTCACAAATGGTATTTTTGTTTGTTCCCCTTGTTTTACTGCCCTTATTTTTCTTAATATTTCTATAAGCAAGCAGTATATTATTTTCACTTGTGATTATGCTCATTACGTCCGTGAATTTCTTCCCGTCTTTACTCTTAGCGTATAAATCATCAAAGATTTTCTGAGTATCGTAATACTCATTATTTCTAAGCTTTTGCTTTTTAATTTGCGGTTGTTCTTTAGTTGCCATAGGTCGGCTAATCACACCTTTCGGTTTGAATTTTGCCTCTCTTAGTCATACTCGAACCCTATAAATCATTTTTCTTTTGATTGTTGTAATTTGTACTTTACTGTAATAACTGACTGACGGCTATCCCTCCACAGCTTATTATCACTGCTTCATAGGTACTGTGCCGTCGCTTTCATCAGAATAAAGATAAGTTGTGTCAATTTTCCTTATCACCGCTTCACCGAAATTAAGTTCTCTGCGTTCCTGACTTACCACGTTCCGATAATTCTATCTTTACATATGTTTTTAGGTTCTCTCTATGAGCCTGTCTGCTTGATACCGCCTATAACGGTATAGGGTGTTTCATAAAGCCAGAGTCTTACTAAACCTCACAGACCTTACACTTGGGTAAGTATGGCTTTTCAACCAATTCCCGATTTAGACCCGTACATTCGAGAGTTCGTCATTCAGGCTTTTACCGCCTGAAAATTCTAACCTTGAACATTTTATAGACCACCGGTCTATCATACACTCGACCACCTCTGGTTCGCATTTCCTCAGCATTATCTGTTAGGGTGTACTCTCAACCGACTTCACCGAGCTTATGACATCATATTGCTTAATCAATAAAATGCCATTCGGAGGATTATGGAGGCATTTCAGGGCGTTACCCCATCATTCTACCTATCGAATTATCAGTTCTATGAAATCATCTTGCAGCTCCTTTCATTCTGCACATATTTTGACTTCACGTCTAACCTTTTCAGTTAGAAACGTGTCGCACCAGCCTTGGGATCGACTATTATCATACTTTGCTTACTTTTGCCAGACTCAAGAAGCTGTGCCATTTTGAGCATCAAAGGTTTTACAAATCCTCTTGATTTACCCGAACCTGTTGCACCGTAGGCAATGATATGTTTGTTAAGCCCCGAATCAGCGCGAAGACCTAAATACTCAGCAAACTTATCATCGTCAAGAACACTGTCTTTTGTTTTACAAAGGATGGTACAAGGAAGTTCGTCGGCAGTGCCGGATTCAAGGATTTTTACACGTTCCTTTTTTGTCATCCAACCGGAAGTGCCGTGAGTACCCTCACTTGAAACAAAGAAGTTTCTTTCGTCTTTTGTTATCTTAACTCCGGTTATAAGGTACATTCCTTTTCCTGTTATAAGCAAATACATAATGAGGAAAAAAAACGCAACACCGAAGCCTTGAGGTGTAAATACCGCACCAATGCACTTTATGGGATTAAGAGTAAACACACTTTCGGCGCTACCATTCATAAAGTTTGTGAAGGCAGCTCTAAAAGAGTAAATTACTATTCCATAAAGGTAAAGGAAGATAAGTGTACCAAAAAGATAAAACCAGAACCTCTCTTTGATTTTAGAGTATATCCTCGTAATCTTCGGATATTTCAACATCATCTTTTCTAATATGCCTTTCACTTGCATCAACACCTATGCCCTCCTTTCCTTGATACATTTGTATGGAATTTTCCTTCTTGAATAATTCTGGAAATATACCGCGTATTGCTTTATCCTTTAGTGTTACTATTATTGCATTCCTTATATCCAGTCCCCTTAAAAATGATTCCAAAGCTGACTCCTGAAAAGAAAAACAACATATTTTCAGTTCTAAACCAGGATTACATCTTTCAACCTGCTTTAATGCTCTCAGGATCCTCATCACATTAAAATCAAATCCTACCACATACGGAATTCCTCCAAGCATTCCGTCGCACTCAGCAAGTGTTGGTACAGTTACGGGTTCACACCCTAAAGCATCTATAACCCTTTCTCGATACCTCGAAGTCATTGTCACTTTCATCTGCATTACTCCCAGATCGTTTAGAGGTAGAAACAAGTAGTCACACCCAAGTTCCTCCAAAGCAATGTCAAACCGCTTTAGACCGTTTGACTCAGGTTTGCTCTGACGCTTCGTTAAAACACTCTTCAACAATTCCTGCAAGTTTTTTCCTGCAAGGATTATCTCAACTTTTTTAATGTTTCTCATCGCACTAATCTGTGACATAAACATCTCACGTTCAAATCCGGGATATATCCACTCATCACGGTTTTGTATGTAATACGGAATGTACGCTGTGCTTCCTGACTTTAGTATTCCAATAAACCTTGTTCCTGAGATCACCTTATTATCGGTTTCTCTGCGAAGGAGCAACGAGCTAACGAACCCCTTATCCGTTCCTGCAAGTAATCGAACATCGTCATAGAAAACATCTATTCCTGCAAGGTATAATGTGATATTGAAAAGTGATGCTCTGAGTCTTCTGTAATACGAATCCTTGTTGATGGTTGTCCTTGAATCTTCGGGATACGAAAAGCCCATCTCTGCAAGGACTTCACGACCGTCTTGAGTAAGCTTGTAACTCATACGGTTTGTCTGCATTCTTATGAGTTTGTGATTCCTCAAAGTCACAAAAACCTTGGGTTCAAACATAGGCGTTTGAAACT
>CAZTNR010000085.1:0-8744 GCA_964614955.1 uncultured Oscillospiraceae bacterium
TGCGGCGGCGCTTCGCCGCGACCGGAGTGGAGCCGAAAATGAGTGGGCGTTTTTGCCTTCTTTTGTCGCGGGACAAAAGAAGGTCGGCACCGCAGTGCCGAAACACTCCTTGGCACAAAACATAAAAAGTCAGCAAACCTTTCAGCTTGCCGACTTTGTCGATTTTTAAAAAAATCATTTACTGAACATAGGTCTTATGTCTTCACCTGCCACGGCAGTGGATAGCATAAGCTTTATTCTGTTCTCCTGATTTATCTTTGAAGCACCCGAATCGTAGTCAATTGCTACAATGTTCGCTTCGGGATACTTTTGCTTTATGGGCTTCATCATACCCTTGCCGACAATGTGATTGGGAAGACAGCCGAAGGGCTGTGTGCATACGATATTGACTGCACCCTCGTGGATAAGCTCAATCATTTCGGCTGTAAGCAGCCAGCCCTCACCCATCTTGACACCGAGACCTATAACCTCCTCTGCAAGGGGAGGTATCTTTTCAAAGCTCATAGGTGCGTTGAAGGAGCCTTCCTCTTTGATGGCAGAAATAAGGTCGCTTTGGAACGATGTAAAGAGCTTAAGGAGAGCCTTATAAATTATAAAGGACTTCTTGTTGTAACCGTAAAGCTTTTTGTCAATAAGTGCGTTGTACATAGTATAAAGACAGAAGTCAAGAAGACCCGGCACTACTACCTCGGCACCCTCCGAAATAAGAAATTCTTCAAGGTTATTGTTACCGAGAGGCGAGAACTTTACAAAGATTTCGCCGACAATTCCTACCTTTGGCTTTGGTGAGCCCGATTTTGGAATTTTTGCAAAATCCTCTATCATAAGACGGTAGTTCTGCTTTGCCGCTTTTCTTGAAATCTTACCTGTCGTCATCTGATGTGTCAGCCGTTCTGTCCACTTATCGGCAAGAGCCTCGCTTTGTCCGATGTTAACCTCATATGGCTTTGACTGATTTACAAGCTCCATAAGCAAGTCGCCGTAGCAGATAGCATACGCCAGCCTGTGCAGAATAGGAAATGTGATTTTGAAGGCACTGCCCTTTTCAAGTCCCGAAAAATTGAGGGAAATTACGGGAATGTAGCCGTAGCCTGCCTTTTCAAGTGCTTTACGCAAGAGATGTATGTAGTTTGAGGCACGGCAGCCGCCGCCCGTCTGGGTTATCATAAGGGCGACCTTGTGCTTGTCGAATTTCCCGCTGTTAAGGGCATCAATCATCTGACCTATAACAAGCTGGGCAGGGTAGCAGGTATCGTTGTGAACATACTTTAACCCTTCATTTATAACACTCTGCCCCATATTGTCAAGAAGGTGAGTCTTGTAGCCGTAAGCATTCAGAATTCCGAGCATTATCTTGAAATGTCTCGGCAGCATTGTCGGTACAAGTATTGTATAATCCTTCTTCATTTCCTCGGTGAAGACGGGATATTTTCTTATGTATTTTCCGTTGGTCATACTATCATCCTTTTAGAAGTTAGGAATGCGGAGTGCGGAATTATCGTGAATTTTGCTTATGCAAAATTTCCATCAAAATTCCATAGCCAAGCTTTGTGACATAAATGGAATGAACAAAATAAGACTCAGCTATGATTTTTTTGAAAACCGTAAGGTTTTCTTCCTTCATTCCGCATTTGTTTTTCAATTATTTGTTTCGCTCACCTATAGCACCGATAAGGCTTCTGAGTCTTATTTTAACTGCACCCATATTGGTTATTTCGTCAATTTTTATCTGGGTGTAAAGCTTCCCTGCTCTTTCTAAGATGTCACGTGTTTCGTCGGTGGTGACGGCATCTACGCCACAGCCGAAGTAGACAAGCTGACAAAGCTCGGCATTTTCGTTTTCACATACAAACTGTGCCGCATTGTAGAGCCTTGAATGGTATGTCCACTGGTTGAGAACGCCTATTTCCGGCTTGTTTTTTGCAAGCCTCCATACGCTGTCCTCGCTGACTACCACAAAGCCCAGCATTTCACATAATTTGTCAATGCCGTGTCCCGTTTCCATATCAATGTTGTAGGGACGTCCTGCAAGAACAAGCAGACGTCTGCCCGATTTCCTTGCGAATTCTATGGCACGCTTACCTTCATTTTCGATGGCTGTCATATAACTTTCGTGAGCCTCATAACCGAGTCTTACAGCCTTCTTAACTGCCTGTTTTGTGATGTCGGGATACCTTTGAGAAAGATACTCGTAAAGCCCTCTTGCCAGCTCCTTTTCATCGCTGATGTTAAGATATGGATACAGGAACTCTGTTGCGCTCAGTGAATCCATATTCGAGTGTAATAATTCCGAATAATATGCCACAACGGGGCAGTTGAAGTGATTGTCTGCAGCCTTTTCGTCAAAGTTGTAGGAAAGACAGGGGTAGAATATGGCATCCACCTTTTCGGACAGCAGCTTTTCCACGTGTCCGTGCATTATTTTTGCGGGATAGCAGGCAGTATCGGATGGAATACTGTTCTGACCGAGGGCGTAAATCTGACGGGTTGACATACCCGAAAGAACAACGTCAAAATCAAGCGCGGTGAAAATTGCGTGCCAGAAGGGCGATAATTCATACATACCGAGGGCAAGGGGAAAACCGATTTTTCTCTTTGCCTTTTTGTTTCTCGGGAGCGACAGGATATAGTCGCGCTTGAACTGGTGTACGTTTGGCGCGTCTTCCTTTGACGATGTGCCGCCGAGTCCCTTTTCACACTTGTTGCCGGATATTAATTTTTTGCCTTCGGAGAAGGTGTTTACCGTCAGTGAGCAGTTGTTGGTACAGCCGTGACAGGTCGCACTCTTTGATGTGTGGGTGAATTCCTCAAGAGCCTCTCTTGTTATGGTTGAGGTCTTGCCCTTTACGTTGTTCTTGGCATAAATTGCCGCACCGTATGCACCCATAAGACCTGCAATTGTGGGACGGATAACGCTGTGCCCGAGCTCCTTTTCAAAGGCGCGAAGTACCGCGTCGTTGTAGAAGGTACCGCCCTGAACGACTATATTTTCTCCAAGCTCCGAGGCAGAGTTTGCCCTTATAACCTTATAAATTGCATTTTTCACAACGCTCACCGAAAGACCTGCCGAAATGTCGGCAACATCTGCGCCGTCCTTCTGCGCCTGCTTTACCGAGGAGTTCATAAATACGGTACAGCGTGTACCCAACTGCACCGGCTTTTGGGCAAAAAGAGCTATCTTTGAAAAGTCGGAAATTGAGTACCCAAGACTCTTTGCAAAGGTTTCAAGAAATGAGCCGCAGCCCGATGAGCAGGCTTCGTTGAGCATAATGGAATCTATGGAATTGTTTCTGACCTTAAAGCACTTTATATCCTGACCGCCGATGTCGAGGATGAAGTCGACGTCGGGCTTGAAATGCCTTGCGGCACCGAAGTGCGCCATAGTTTCGACAATTCCGAAATCTATGCCGAAGGCGTGCTTTATAAGCTCTTCGCCGTAGCCTGTCACGGCAGAGCCGCATATTTCAATTCTGTCTTTGCAAACAGAGAAAATATGTAACAGCTGCTGTCTTACGACCTCTACCGGCTCGCCCTTGTTGGAGTCGTAAAATGAGTACAAAATATTGAAATCTTCGTCAACGAGGCAGAGCTTTGTGGTGGTGCTTCCGCAGTCAATGCCGAGATATGCTTTGCCGCTGTAGGAGCAAATGTCTTTAAACTCCACCGATGCCTTTTTGTGTCTGTCGGAAAACTCGATATATTCGTCTTTTGTGGCAAAAAGCGGCTCCAAGGTCTGTATTGAGCAGGCACTGCTCTGCGCCGATTCGATTTTTGAGCACAGCTCATCGTAGCTGAAGCTCTTTTCCTGCTTTGAGGCATAAATTGCCGCACCCAAAGCCACCGACACCTTGGCAAAGGGCGGGAAAATTGCATTTTCCTCAGAAAGCTTCAGGGTTTCGACAAATCTTTGCTTGAGTCCCTTATTAAAGCTGATAGGACCGCCGAGGAACATTATTTTGCCCTCAATTTTTCTGCCCTGTGCAAGACCTGCAATAGTCTGATTGACAACGGACTGGTATATACTTGCCGCGATATCCTCTTTTCTTGCGCCCTGATTGAGAAGGGGCTGGATATCAGTTTTGGCAAAAACTCCGCAACGGGAGGCAATAGGATAAATCTTTTTACAGCCGAGGGACAAATCATCAAGCTCATCGGGGCTTACGTCAAGAAGCGTTGCCATCTGGTCGATAAAGGCACCCGTACCGCCTGCACAGGTACCGTTCATTCGCTGGTCGATACCGCCGTCGAAGAATATCATCTTTGCATCTTCGCCGCCAAGCTCGATTACAACATTTACATCGGGGGTGATGTTTCTCGCCATTTCCGCTGTTGCAAAAACCTCTTGTACAAAGGGAATATCCGCTTCCTCTGCAAGACCGAGACCCGCAGAGCCTGAGATTGCCACCTTAAGAGGCTTATCGGAAAGATATTTTTTTGCTTCCCTTACAAGCTCAAGAGTCTTTGCTCTGACCAAAGAAAAGTGTCTTTCATACTTTTCAAAGAGCAATTTATCGTTTTCCGCAACGACGATTTTTGCCGTGGTTGAGCCGATATCTATACCGATTTTTATGAAATTTTCGGGTGTCTGTATATTGTCATTCATTAAATTTTCCTCCGCGAAAAAACAGAAAAAAACGCAAATTTTAAAATATTTTCTACCTATTTATATTATATTGTCGGGAATAATTCAATGCAATAGTGGGAATGAGAAGTAAACAATTCTTGAACGCAGACAATTCACGCCCAACTCTCGCAACAAACAAACTATCGGTGTCGCTTAACAGGCTTTTGGTTAAACCATTATTTCTGTACTTTTGTATCGACAAAAGTACCAAAAACGCCCACTCATTTTCGGCTCCACTCCGGTCGCGGCGAAGCGCCGCCGCAATATTGCCGATTTTGGTCGGCATAAATCCGACCGCCAAAATGACAAATTTGCTGTCGGGCTGTCCCGACCGCCGAAAGCCGTGGAGGCTATTTTAGCCCTCAACGTCTGCTTTTCTGCAGCGTTATATTCTTCTGCCACTAACAAACACACTCTATCGTCCGCCCGAAGGGCGGTTACGTTCGCAGAGCGACAAATGCGGTATACACTCACGAGTGCTACGGCAACGCAGTAAAAGTGCTTCGACCGCTTTACAAAACTGCGGCTTAGTGCGAAAATTGCGTAGAAGTAGGAAATAACAGCCTTGGTGTATACAGTAGGCGAGTTCGCCGACCGGGAAAGCAGTAAATATATTTAAATACTCAGCTTTTGGTGTAGAGAGCCTCCACGGCTCGCAAAAAATGCGACTGAGCAGTCGCCGAGGGCTTGAAGAGGCTGTATTTGAGAAATTAATGCTTCAACAAAAGCAACTATTTGTCAGGTGAAGCTGCGAACGGAGATTTTTTGCAAGAGTGGGCGGTTTTGGATACTTTTCCCGAGTGAAAAGTATCACCCCTGCGGTCCGCAGACCGCCGTCTTACTAAATTCATCCCTAAGGAAACACCCCTTAAGGTGTCCTCTTTTTTCTAGCCCATAATGTATTCCGTCAAAGCTTCCCTGCAGCACGTAAGACTTGGGTTTTCTTTTGAGAAAATGCTGATTGCTTCGTAAAGCTTTGATTTTCGGAAGGGAACAGGCGTGCCGTTTCTTTTGCAGAAGACGGCTTTGGCAAGGTATGCGTCGCTGTAGTCGGGCGAAAAGACAGTGTCCTCGCAGTAATGCCTGTACAGCTTGTCCTCAAACTGTGAAACCTTGCCTTTGATATGGCATTTAATATACATCGAAGACACAAACTTGTACATTCTTTCAAGAAAGCTCTGACTCTGTGAAACTCTGTCAGAAAGTCCGACAATCAGCTTAATGTAAAGCTGACGCAGAGAGTCCTTGACCGTACAGTCGGGATACTGAAAAATTAGCGATTCAAGAAAGATTTCTGCCGAACGGTTTGTTATACGACTGCCTGTAAATAGAATGGACAAAATGTCTTTTCTGTCGAGTATGTTATAAAACTCGCCCGATACAGGATAGAATGGCGACAGTACGGGAAGAAGACATTCGGCAGGATTGCCGCTTCTTCTTATTTCTGATATTATACTCTCGCAGTATCTTTCCGCACCCGAGATAGTTGCCCTGTCATAGCCTCTTGATGACAGATGTATGTTGGACTTTAACTTTTGTTCGAAAAGGTCGTCGCACCGGCAATTGTAAATTCCGTCGTCAAAGTACCGTTCGTTTTCAACATCGGTATACGAATCGAGACCGATTGATATTCTGTGATAGTGGGACTTTATCGTATTGCTGAGTTTTGAATACAGACTCTTTTTGTCTGCTTCCATCTGCCTTATAAGAAGTATGTCGCTTGAGGAAGCCTTGTCGTGCAGCATTAACCACATATCAAGAAGACGGCAAAAGTCCGAATATAATAAAACAGTCTGTGAGTTGTAACCGAATACGAGACTGTCGCCGAAAAGCCCGTCTGTCTGCCTTTCGCAAACATAGCTTATTCTTCTCTTTTGAAAACTGCTTTTTCTCTCGTCAAATAATCCGCCGTTTATGATGCTGAAAAAGCCGAAGGTCTCGAAGCATATTTCTATTGCCGACTCCAGTACCTGCAATCTTTCGTCAATAAAGAATTCTGAGCTTTTGCCGTATTCAATAATGCTTTCCAAAGCCTTTGACAGACTCTTGAAAATACCGTAATACCTTTTGTACATATCCGTTGTTATGCCGCGCATAAAGCAAACGCATATGCGTATTATGTCAAGGTCTGCTCTGAT
The DNA here is from genome assembly GCA_964614955.1 of uncultured Oscillospiraceae bacterium. Classification (GTDB taxonomy): domain Bacteria; phylum Bacillota; class Clostridia; order Oscillospirales; family CAG-382; genus UMGS1387. The sequence continues at coordinate 6,763 of CAZTNR010000085.1, forward strand.
TGAGCACGGAATGTCATCATCAAAGCACTCGGCATATATTTCCTCGCAGTATTCGTGGATGTTCTCCGATAAAAGGAATATGTAATAGGGCGCGTTGCGCATAACAAGATGACGATAAAAGTCCGAACCCTTCTTCATACTCAGGTTTTCAAGCACATATGACATAAGTATGTTGTAAAGGTGGATTATGGCATTCGGATCACCCGAAACAAAATGCGTGTAAAGACAAAGAAATTCACCGCTTGTTATTATGGCACCGATGTCTTTTCCGTCAAATCTAAGAGCACTTCTTATATCCTTTGAATCGTGCAAGATTTTGAAATCTGCTGCTTTGCGGCAAAACTCTATAAACCGCGGACAGCTGTCGGCATAGGGTGAAATGCTTGACAGTACATAGCTTAAGATATCGGCATCAACTTCAAGCCTTCCGTTATCGCAAATTTTTATAAAACCTGCCTCGCAAAGAAAACCGAGACCGTCGGCCAAATCTCCGAGATAGAATCTAACGGATTCTTCATCAAATACCCCACTCTTGCTGCTGACGATTTCAGCAGAATTATCAAGACTTGAAAGAAGGGCGCAGAGTGTTATAAGAAGCTCGTACTGCTTTTCACTGAGTATATCTAACGAAAGAGACTGCTTTTTCGCAAGATTTGTATTAAGATACAGCACATTTTCGTCATAAGTGTTCATTTCCTTGCCTGTAATTATAAGCTTTGTGCAGTCAAGGCTGAAAAGATGGCGCAGATAGGGTGTAGGAGATGCAATATCGACATAGTCAATAATTAACAGTGTTCTGCTTGTAAGTGACTCTTCAAAATCAAGAAGATAGTTTTTAGCATCACCCGAACATATTTCTGCATCCTTTAAAATGTCATTTTCGGTAAGGCAGAATTTCAGCCGGGCATCAATGGAATAGGGTGACATTGAGTTGTCGTAGAGAAACAGATGCCTGTTAAAGTAGGTGTAAATTACCTTTTCTGTACCTGCGGGAGGATTGCTTTTCAGAAAATCCGAAACCTCCTTTGCCTGAGAAGGGCAGGGGATGTGAACTATAATGTTTTTCTTGCCTGATTCGATTGCCGAATAAACAGCATCGGTAACAGCCTTTATGTTGTCCATTTGCGTCACCTCGTTTCTTTAATCACATTATACAGCATTATACAGCTTCAATCAATATGTACAACAAAAAAAGCGGCAAATGCCGCTTTATCTTGTATATCTGCTGGTAAAATTACATTCAAGATGAACGTAATGCACAAGTGTTTCAACAAGCTCCTTTACCGTAACGGGCTCATATGTTCTGTGAGTAAGCGCCTCGAAAAAGGGATACTCTAAGGCAAATTCCCTTGTGGGGATAATATCCTTGCAGGCATATCTGCAAAGTCTCTCGCAGTTTTCAGCCGATATACCGAATCTGTCTGCAACGGAAGGAAAAACATCCTTCATAGAGAACATACCGCAGTCCTGATAAATTCTGAGTGCTTCAACGACGCAAGTCTCAATAATTCTGAAGCCCTTCAGCCCTTCGTTTACCCCGAGTCTTATCAACACAGGTCTTATTCTTGAGAACACCTTCATATGCTCGCTTTCATCCAGTACCTTCTGTGCAAGAAGAAGCTTTCCGTCCTTGTCGTCGGTAAAAGAGACGTCACCGTTTGAGGAATAGTCTATAATAAAGCTTTCGAGCTCGTATGCAAGGTCACGGTACTCCTCGTTTTTTCTTCTTTTGTCGATTTGTTCTATGCTCTTTTTTATGTCGTAAAGCATTTCTTCTCCAATGTCAGACTGTTGCGTTTCTTAGAGTATATCATAAAGAGTTTGCGGAAATTGTCGAAATATGCGCCATAAAAAGCAAAAAAGACGGATTTTTCACCGTCTTTAAAATTGCTTTTTGATTAGTCAAGATTGAACTTCTTCTTGAACTTGTCAACACGTCCGCCTGCGTCAACGAACTTCTGCTTACCTGTAAAGAAAGGATG
>CAZTNR010000086.1:0-8384 GCA_964614955.1 uncultured Oscillospiraceae bacterium
ACGCCTTATATCAGCCGTTTTCCAACAGCATCCCTGATATTGTATTTTGCGGTCCGGAAGCATTATACTCCCATTTTAAATATTTGTCAACACTTATATTTCCAGAAATACGGCTATTATAAACACGGCATATGCAACAAGCATAGGCGGCGATACAAACGCCTTGAGGGTCTTTGCTGCGGTTTTGCCTTCGGCGCTGCCAATAAAAAAGACTGCTTTTTCTTTATTTCCCTGTTCACCCGAAAGGTATTTCTCTGCCCTCTTTTCGCTTATTTTTTCGGCGATATGAAGAGTGAGTATCAGAAAACCGAAGCAAAGGGATGCAAGCACAATTATTAAAAGCACGCCTCCTATTCGCTCGGTTGCCACAAATGAGAGCTTGTCCGAGAAAAGAATGGAAATTGTATTGTTGAGAAGATGCACAAGCATTGCCGGGATAACCGACCTTGAAACGTGGGTAACGGCTCCGAGAACAACACCTGCAACAAAATAAACGATAAAATACTGAAGCTCAAAATGAAGAAGTGCAAATACAAGCGCTCCCGACATTATTCCGCAAAAGCCGCCTGCATATTTTGAAACCTCATACTGGAAAATTCCCCTTACAAAAAGCTCCTCACATACCGCAGGCAAAACTGCCCCTGCCAGAATACTGAGCCATATGTTTCCGGGTACCGAAGACGCCGCTTCGCTATAGGAGAAAACATAGGCGATAATGTATTTCTGCAGTGCTGTCAGGCAAAAAACAAGTCCGAGACAGGATGCCGCAAAGGGAATAACCGATGCAGAAAAAAGTCTTATGTTATGAAGGCTTCTGCCCGAATGGGGCATTAAAAGATATACTGCCGAGGGGACAATGTATGCCACGGCAAAAAGTGCAACCTTTATATACGCCGCTTTATTCACATCAAGTGATGAAAACAGGCTGCTTGAAACTATAAAATTTGCGACAAGTACTATACAAAGCACAACAAGTGCAAACACAAAGGGTGCTTTGGGGGCAATTTCCACCTCTGCCGTATTCTTGTCCGCATGTCTCGCGGGCAGCTCTTCATCGGCTATTCTTCGCTTTTCTCTTGTATAAGTAAACCTTGAAGACAGTCTGTCCTCAGCGGGAACATCCGACGGACGGACAGCAAAAAGACCTTTCTTTTCCTTTTTCGGCTTTTTGACTTCCTGTGCTTCTTCTTCGCCGTAAGCGGCATAATAGGCTTCGTTTTTTTCTATTTTATCAAACTTCTTCTTATTTCCCAATCACGCACACCCCGCTTTCGGTTACAAGTATATCAAATTTCTTATCGTATCTTTTTTCCTGAGGCAATTCATCCGTTACAAATCCGTCGTACTGAACGCACATTGAAATGCCGTCAAATTTATGCAAAAATCTGTCATAAAAGCCGCCGCCGTAGCCAAGCCTTGTGCCTTTTTTGGTGGCAGAAAGCGACGGGACAATACAAAGAGGATGAGCCGAGGCTTCAAGCTCTTCGTCTTCATTCGGTGCTTTTATCCCGTATTTGCCCTGCTTCAGAAGTGACAGGTCATCAACATAGAAAAACTTCATTATGCCCTTGCCGAAGCATTTTGGGAAAGCAACTCTTTTGCCGTTTTTTCTTGCCGCCTCAAAAACGGGAAGAATATTAATTTCCTCCTCTGTCGGATGGAACATAAGAACGGTATCGGCATACTTAAAGCTTACGGAATTTTTGATAAAATCACAAATTTTTGCGTCGAGCTCCGCCTTTATCGTCTTATCCATATCGGCTCTTTTTTGCTTGTTAATTTTTCGGATTTCTTTTTTTTCGTTTCTGATTTGTTCGGTAGACATTTTACCTTATCCTTGTTTTCATAATCAAATTGCCGCAAGCCTTTTCGCGGCAATTTGAAGCCGTCGCATCGCGGGCAATATCATTTGTTAAGCAGTGCATTACCGCGAAATCCGCCGTCGTGCCTCACGACCTTGCACAAATGCTCTTTCTCACATTCTCTGCCGCTTCTTCTCCCTTAAGAACACGTATGAGCTCAAAGGAAAATTCCTCGGAAGCACCTGCCGCCCTTGCGGTAATCAGCTTACCGTCCGTAACCACTGCCGCATCTTCATAAACGCCGCCTGCCGCAATAAGCTCATCCTCCATACCGGGATAGCACACGCACTTTTTGCCGCGTACCATATCAAGATGGGCAAAAATTGTGGGAGAAGCGCAAATAGCAGTAACATATTTACCGTCAGAAGCCGCCTTCTTTACAATAGAGCAAACCTTTTCGCTCGACTTTAAAGCATTCATACCGCCTAAGCCCCCGGGAAGAATTACCATTTCAACATCGCTGTTATATTCAACCTTATCGAGAGTCGTATCTGCTTTTACAACAATCTTTCTTGTGCCGGTTGCATATTCGCCGGTAACGCCGACTGTTACAATTTCAATACCTGCACGACGAAGATAATCTACCTGTGTAAGTGCTTCGATTTCCTCAAAGCCGTCTGCCAAAAAAAGTAATACCATTATCTGTTCTCCATTTTTTCAATAACGGCTGCATATATCTTTTCGTGAATTTCTTCACGGGACAGCATTTCGCTGCCGCTTGTGCAGCCTATTCTCTGCCAGCTCCACTTTTCGCTTGCGTATTTGCTTGCTTTGTAACACTTCTTTAAATACTCGGTGTCAGCCTCGTGAATGTCAGTCTTATGATTTATGTCCTCTTTTGCTCTTTTGTCCATAAGAACCTTCGAAATCTCGGGCGGTACATCAAGGGCAATTGTGATATCGGGAACGGGAAGTGCCATTTTGCAAAATTCAAAATCATAAAGCCACGAAAGGAAGGAGTCCCACTCGTTTTCGTCAAGCTTTACAATCTGATGCACGGCATTGCTGGTTGTGTATCTGTCAAGCACAATTACCGTGTTCTCCTCATCAAGAAGCTTTTTCCACTCTGTTCTGTAGGAGAAAAATCTGTCCACCGCAAAAAGCACCGAGGCAGAATATGCATTTGTGTCCTCGGGTTTTCCGCCCAGCACTCCGTCAAGGTACATCTCAACGGGTCTGCAGGCATCGCTTCCGTAGTTGGGAAATGCAAATTTATAGGTTTTATAGCCCTCTATTGTCAGTCTGTCGAGGAGCATTTTTGTCTGGGTTGCCTTGCCCGATGCATCGGGTGCTTCAACCGTTATTAAAAATCCCATTTCAATTTACCTTTACATATTTTTGAAGAATTCGCGCATCTCTTTTGCTTTTCCGCAGGTCATCGAGCCTTCTTTGCAGGCACCCTTTACACAGGAGGGTCCTGCATTCTTAAACAGCAAGGGAGAAACGCCCTTTACAAGTCTTAACATCTCTGTTGCAAGCTCTCTGATTTCCCACTGAGCTCTTGTGCAGGTTCTGAGCGCAAAAAAATTATAGAGTGAGCGCACATTCATTGTCATAACAATCTTTGTGTCACAGGCGTTCGAGAGGACATATCTTGCATCCTCCTGCGCCTTTTTCTTTGAGTTCTTTTCTGCAGCCTTTTCGTCAAGACCTTCGGCAAGCATATCCTCTTTATGCTTTGCAGAGAGAATTTCATTCAGCTTTTTATATGTTTGCCTGTCGCTTTCCATTGCCTTGACAAAAAGCTCTTTTGCTTCGGGAATAGCTTCAATTTCGGGCGGAATTATGTAGTCGAAGTTTTCTTTTCCCACATATCTCTGGCTCTGAACGCTGTAGGAAGCAATTCTGTGACGTGTGAGCTGTGCAAGAAGAGAGCGTGAAACGCCCTCGATTGCAAAGGTGAAGCACACGTGCTCAACAGGGCTTTCGTGTCCGAGACTCATCAGCATTTCAATAAAATCCGCACACCTTTCGGGTGTCATTTTTTCAAGTATATCGTCTACACCCACCTGTGAATAACAAAGCTTTGCAGCCGCCGCAATCACTCTCTCGGGCTCGGGTGTATGTTCAAGAAGTTCTACTTTCATTTTACCTCTTACCTCTTCACTTTTACTTGTTACTTAGAAAAGTCCGGGCATATTGAGGTTACCCGTAACCTTGCTCATAGCTTCGCCGTTCTTGGCATCAACAGTCTTTATTGCTTCGTTTACAGCCGCAACAATAAGATCCTGCAAGGTTTCGATGTCGTCGGGGTCAACCACATCTTCGTCAAGCTCAATGGAAAGAACCTCGCGGTTTCCCTTTATTTCAATCTTTACGGCACCGCCGCCTGCTGTTACTTCTGTTACTTCTTCTTCAAGCTCTGCCTGCACTCTTTCCATATCCTCCTGCATCTTCTGAGCCTGCTTGAGCATTGCCTGCATATTCTGGGGGCCGCCGCCCATACCCTTGGGAAGTCTTGCTTTCATTTTATTTACCTCTCTTTTATGAAAATATAAGTTATTGGTTTATTTTACCACAAACACAGCTGCTTTTCAAGTACATACATATAAATTTGCACCATTCATTGCGCACCCCGCATTCAGAATTCCGCATTTGACAAAATCACTTTCCCTTAAAGGAAATGATTTTATCTCTCAGTGCTGCCGCAAGCTCAAAGTCAAGACGCTTTGCAGCCTCCTTCATCTGAGCAGTCAAGCGTTCAATCGTAGTCTCAAGCTCCTTCTTGGACATCTTCTTTGATTTGCCGTCCTTTGTCTTATCTTCCTTGATGGCAATATCAAGAACATCTCTGATTTCCTTCTTGATTGTAACAGGAACAATACCGTGCGCCTTGTTGTAGTCATCCTGCTTTTTACGTCGTCTTTTTGTTTCGTCAATAGCTCTTTGCATTGAGCCTGTCACTGTGTCGGCGTACATTATAACCTTGCCCTCGGCATTTCTCGCCGCACGTCCGACCGTCTGAATAAGGGACGTTTCACTTCTTAAGAAGCCCTCCTTGTCGGCATCAAGTATTGCCACAAGAGAAACCTCGGGTAAGTCAAGACCTTCCCGAAGAAGATTGATGCCTATAAGAACATCAAACACTCCGAGTCTCAGATCCCGAAGCAGCTGCATACGTTCTATCGTATCAATGCCGAAGTGCATATATCGGCACTTTATGTCGTGGGTGCTTAGATATTCCGTCAGATCCTCTGCCATCGTCTTTGTCAGGGTTGTGACGAGCACTCTTTCGTTCTTTTCGGTTCTCTGTCTTATTTCGCCTATAAGGTCGTCAATCTGTCCCTTTACGGGTCTTACCTCAATATCGGGGTCAAGAAGTCCCGTGGGTCTTATAATCTGCTCGGCAATACGCTCTGCCCTGTTCTTTTCGTATTCGGAGGGAGTTGCCGAAACGTAAATGACCTGATTTAATCTTTCCTGAAATTCTTCAAATCTCAGAGGTCTGTTGTCATATGCCGACGGAAGTCTGAAGCCGTAATCGATAAGGTTTTTCTTTCTGGCAAAGTCGCCGCCGCTCATCGCTCTTACCTGCGGAAGCGTGACGTGGGATTCATCAACTAAAAGCAAAAAGTCTTTTGGGAAATAATCGAGAAGCGTGTAGGGTGTACTTCCCTCGGGACGTCCCGAAAGAACTCTTGAGTAGTTTTCGACGCCCGAGCAGTAACCGAGCTCAGACAGCATCTCCATATCGTATCTTGTTCTCTCCTCTATTCTCTGGGCTTCGATAAACTTGTTTTCGCTCTTGAAAAACTCTACCCTTTCACCCATTTCCTCGAGAATATCATTTATCGCCTTTTGCCTTTTGTCGTCGCTTGTTACATAGTGGGTCGCAGGGGTGATAACCGCCCTTGTCAGCCTGTGCAGCACCTCACCAGTAACCACGTCAATCTCGGAAACCTCATCAATTTCATCGCCGAAAAACTCAATTCTGAGGGCATTCTTCTCGGATGCCGACGGGAATACTTCAACCGTATCGCCGCGAACCCTGAAATTGTTTCGTTCCAAGCTCATATCGTTTCGCTCATACTGTATTTTAACAAGACTTGCTATAAATTCGTTACGGCTTATTTCAAGTCCGCGCGTTGCCGACACCGTCATATTCTTGTATTCGACAGGGTCGCCGAGGGTGTATATGCAGGAAACAGATGCGACTATGATAACATCACGTCTTTCAAAGAGTGCACTTGTGGCACTGTGGCGCATTTTGTCAATGTCGTCGTTTATTGAGCTGTCCTTTTCGATGTAGGTATCCTTGCCGGGAATATAGGCTTCCGGCTGGTAATAGTCGTAGTAGGATACAAAAAATTCAACTGCGTTTTCGGGGAAAAACTCCTTGAACTCGGAGCAAAGCTGTGCCGCAAGGGTTTTGTTGTGGGCGAGAACAAGGGTGGGTTTGTTTGCTTTTGCAATAATGTTCGCCATAGTAAAGGTTTTACCCGAGCCTGTTACTCCGACGAGAACCTGCTCTTTGAGACCCTGATTCACTCCGTCAGCCAGAGCATCTATCGCCTCGGGCTGGTCTCCCATAGGTTTGAAGTCCGATACCAATTTAAAATAATCCATCCTTTTTCACCGCCTCTTTTTCGTATATATTCAGTTTATCATATTTTTTGTGTTTTAACAATACATTTTACATAGAAAGGATTGGTTTTTTGAAAAGAAAATTTATTGCCTTGGAGTGCTTGCTCTGCCTTATTCTGCTTTGCTGCTTTGCCGTCATTCACGGAAAATGCCAAAACCGTTCGGTAAGAGTCGGAAGCTTCGAAAAAGAAAACCCTTCAAACTACAGCTTTGAGGAGCTGACAAACAACTGCTTCAGGGAGCTGTTCTATGAATAATAATTGTTTCGGAATAATAAAAGCTTCGGAAAAGCTCTATATCAGCGTTTTCTTTTTTGCGGCACTTGTTCTTTTCTTTTTGGCACAAGGCTTTACCTATTCGCTTATCTTAGTATTCTGTGCTCTGCTTCACGAGGCTTCTCATCTGTTTTTCCTTTACAGGTACGGCGCAAAAATAGACAGAGTCACCCTCTACCCCTTCGGCGTTGATATTTGTGCCGATACGGGAAGGCTGTCCTACAGAAAGGAAATTGTCTGTACCCTGGCAGGCAGTATCTCAAACCTCACTTTTGCCATAGCTTCCTCTTTTGCTATGCATTTTTATCCTTCGCCATACCTTTTATTTTTTATAATGTGCAATATATTTCTCGGTGCCTTCAATCTCATTCCTCTGTCTTTTTTTGACGGCGGAAAAGCTCTGCGGCTGTTTCTTTACGACAGACTTGACATTGACAGGGCATTTTATATCCACAGGTCGCTTGATATATTTTCGGCATTTATTTTTCTTTGCTTTTCATTATTCGTGCTATTCGGCTCGGAATTCAACTTTTCCGTTTGCACCCTCATCGTCTATGCTTCAATTTCCACAATTGCCCTATACATAAAAATTCCCTGTCGCAAGCCTTAATGCGACAGGGAATAGTTTGTTGCGCGAATCGTTCAGTTTGTTTATCTCAAAAGCATCCCGCGATTCTTGCCGCGGTGCTTCACCGCACCTGTCGCAAGCCTTAATGCGACAGGGAATGGTTTGTTGCGTGAAATATTTAGCTTGTTTATCTCAAAAACCGCCCGCGATTACTATTGCGGTGCTTCACCGCTCAACGCTTTATAATCTTTACTTTTTCGCCGTTTTTGAGACCGCAGGCATTTGCATCGTCTGTGTCAATGTGCATTTCCACATTGAAATCGTCTCTTACTCTTACCTGAACATCAAAGAACTTCGTGGGCTTGATGCTTTCAACAAGAACATCTACATAATCGCCGTCCTTGATGCCGTTTACTTGCGCATATTCGGGTGTGAGATGAATATGACGGTTTGCAATTATTACGCCCTCCTTAAGGTAAACAGAGCCCTTGGGACCTACAAGTACAAGCTTTTCGCTACCCTTTATGTCACCCGAAGGTCTTACGGGAGGACTTACCTTGAGCACAAATGTATCCGTTCTTGAAATCTCAACCTGTGTATTCTTTCTTACGGGGCCGAGAACTCTTACGCCTTCAATTGCTCTGAGAGAAGGACCTACAAGAGTTACAAGCTGATCCGAAGCAAATTCACGTCCCATAAGCGTCTTTTTCTTTGTAAGCTCAAAGCCCTTGCCGAAAAGCGTGTCAAGGTCTTCACGTGAAAGATGCACGTGTCTTGCCGAAATACCAATCTTTATATCGTTATCGTCGCCGCTTTCTGCCTGCTGCATCTGCTCAACAGCCTTCTTGACAGCTTCGGCGATTACCTTTTCATCATACATATTCTTTCCTCTTTTCTATGCGGAAAATGGAGTCTTACTGTCTTTCAAGCCCCTGTGTCATATCGAAGAACTTGAGAATTTCAGTGTGGGGATTTGCAATAACCTCACAGCCGTATGTCTTGGAATAGGGCTCGGTTTCGGTCTTTCCTCTTTCAAGTGCCGCTGTTACCGCATCAACCTTACCCGCAACAATTAAAGTTACAAGACGTCCGCCC
>CAZTNR010000087.1:0-8333 GCA_964614955.1 uncultured Oscillospiraceae bacterium
CAACGCTTCCGGAAGAAGTACAACCGGTACCGCCGCAAATCAATACATGTGAACGAATCATAATTTTGTTTTCCTCCGTTATTATTTCATTGTGTATTCGGCAACAGGTTTGCCGCCCTTGATATGCTGCTCGATTACTTTTGCAACCTTGTCTTCGGACATATGTACATAAGTAACCTTATCTTCGCCTGCCTTGTAAACTTCAACAACGGGCTCGTACTGGCAGATGCCGATACAGCCTGTCTGAAGTACAGTAACAGATTCGGAAAGACCTTCCTTTGCTACTGCTTCAACAAAAGCGTTAAGAACGGGTCTTGCGCCTGCAGCGATACCGCAGGTAGCCATACCTACAACGATTCTTGTTTCACCAGTGCCTTCACGAAGGGAAACCTTGTCCTTCATCTTGTCTCTGATTGCAGCGAGTTCTGCTAATGATTTCATAATTGGTTCCTCACTTTCTTAAGATATATTATATTTTTCTTTTAAAAACTCAGTTATCCAGACGAGAACGTCGGGAACAGACAGCGGTATGTCACCGCCGAGGGTTTCTCTTATTTCTCTTGTGTCAAGAAGTACATCAAGATTTTCGGATTTATGGGTAAACACGAGGTCTATTTCTCCCATACCCTGAATAAGAGTTACAATTGTATTAATTATATCGCCGAGTGGCGTATAATCAAGATGGTTTTTATAAAAGAGAGCCGATGTAATTGTACCATGTTCATCGGGGAATTCCTTTTCGCTTTTTGATGTAATGGTAAGATTTCCGCCCGTAAGCTCTGCTGCCATTTTGAAAAGGGGAATACCGAGTCCGACTTTTCTTGTGGTGCGGCTTGTGGTAAATGGGCTCTCTACGCTTTCGACCATTTCCTTTGACATTCCGCATCCGTTGTCTGAAACGGTAATGCGAAGCGTCTCGGGTGTTTCTTCAAGGTCTATTCTTATAAGAGTAGCTCTTGCCGTGACAGAATTCTGGGCAATATCGAGAATGTTGAGGGATAACTCTTTCATTACTTACCGCCTTTCTTCTGTCCGCGGAGATATTCAAACAGTCTGTGTCTTACCAAATCCGAGCTGTAAGGCTCGTCGTCAAGCTCAAGGAAATTTACTGCCTCGTTGATACTCCACAGATTGTGTGCATCGGAGTTTATAACGTAAGGCAAATCTTTGATTTTCGGAATGTCGGTTCTGTACCTTTCCATATCCCCGTCGGAGTTGAATTCGATACACGAAAAGGAAGGACTTTCGGGGATGGTGCCGAGAATTGAAACAATTCCGTTTGCCATTCGGTCTATATGAGCAGGATAAACTACCGCATCAAAGCTTAATGCAAGGTTTACCGCATCGTCAAGACCTAAAGTAGTGGCAAGGGGAAGAAAGTTTTCTTCAACACCGGTTTCGTTGTCTTCGGTATCCATATACATCTGCTTACCGTACAGCTTTTCGTTGTTGGGGAAGGGAAGCCTGTATTTCTGAACCTCGTCAGAAAAAGCCTTGGCTTTGTCAATAAATTCAAAAAGACAGATAATGTGTATATCCTCCGCCGTAGTAAGCTCCATACCGGCTATACCTATAAGCCCGTGCTTCTTTGCCACAGCAAGGAAGGCTTCACAGTTGCCGCAGGTGTTGTGGTCTGTGAGTGCAACGATGTTCAAGCCCTGAAGCATCGCCATACCGCAGATGTTGTTGGGTGTCATATCGTCGTCGGCACAGGGGGACAGACAGGAATGGATGTGAAGGTCGTAGTAGTACTTGCTCATTTCAGTGCCTCGTAAAGAGATGTACATATTGAATATGCGCTCTGCGTTGAGGAAAGAATGTTGATTTCCTTTTCTTTTGCAAGACTTAAAAATTCTTCGTCAGGCTTTACGCCCTCGGCAAGTATTACACAGGAAAAGTCAAGAAGAGACGCAACAGCAAGAACATTGACGTTGGACATTATCGTCACAAGACACTGACCGTATTCACCGTGACCCATAACCCAGCTGAGCAAATCCCCCACATAAACGCCCTCGGCATCTCTTGTAAGGTCAGCATCAACGAGAACTTCAAATGAACACTTCTGTGCAATATCTTTAACCGTCATTGTTTTCACTTTTCTCCTTGTTGTTTTTGTTTCTTCTTCCCAGCATCAGACAGTCCGTAAGAACGGCGTTACCCTTTGCCACGTCCTGAGAGAATGCAGTACAGGTGGGTGAGCCGCAGGCTCCGCAGTCAAACTCGGGGAGCACCGCATAAACCTCCTGTGCCTTCTTCATAACAGTCATCGCCGCAAGCATATCCGCACCCGACTTTGTGACGGAGTTCATAACAAACATATCTGTTGAAAACTGCTCGGGAAGATTTTCGACAACCTCTCTTGAATATCTTGACTGCATTACGGGCAAGTATCTTTTGAGGTTCTGAATTTTAACCTTGGCTATATACGGGTTTTCAACGGTGAGTACTCCGCCCACGCATCCGCCCATACAGGCATTCAGCTCTATAAAGTCAAGGAAGGGATAGTGACCTGTTTCAAGCTCGTCGAGAACCTTGATGATGTTCTCGATGCCGTCAACCGCAAGATATCTGTCGTTGAGCAGCGCACTTGCTTCACCGCTGCTGACAGCCCAGCTCATACCAATCATACCGACGCGCGATACGGGCAGAGGCGGGGTTTCTTTTTTCATAATACCGATAAGCTCAAAATAAACATCGCTCATTGAGACTACATAATCAACATTATTCATATCACCCGCAAAGCCGTTCTTGACATAGCTTGTCTTGGCTGTACAGGGTGAAATAAATACTGTAACTATATCCTCGTCGCAAAGCTCGGGATGGCGTTCCATCGCCTGATCCTTTGCCATTTTTGCGGCGATGTCCATAGGTGAAAGAATCGGAATTATGTTGTCGCAAAGATAGGGGAAGCGAAGGGAAATAAGACGTGTCACAACAGGACAGGCGGAGCTTATTACCGGATGCTGTATATCCTTGCGTGAAAGATAGAGTCTTGTATATTCCGTAACCAGCTCTGCAGCCCTTGCAACCTCGAAAACGTGACTGAAGCCCATATCAAGCAAGCCCTGAAGCAGGTAGTCAACGTCGTCAAGATTTGCAAACTGACCGTAGAGGGAAGGCGGCGGAAGTGCAATAACGTACTTCTTGCCGAACGGAATATCTGAAAGACTGTCGTTTATTGATTTTTTTGCCTTGTGCGGACAAACCAGAATGCACTGACCGCAGTCTATGCATCTTTCGGAATCAATTACGGCTCTGCCGTCTCTGATTCTTATTGCCTCAGTGGGACAACGCTTCAAGCAGGTAATGCAGCCCTTACATCTTGAAACGTCAAGGGAAACAGAATGCTTGTAGTCTTTCAAAGTATTCACCTCTGGGGTATTACTGTTATTGTAAGCCTTGTTCCTTCGCCGAGTTTACTGTCAATAACCAAATCGTCAGAGTATTTCTTTATGTTGGGAAGACCCATACCTGCACCGAAGCCCAGAGAATGGACGTTTTCGGGTGCCGTTGAATAGCCTTCGCTCATTGCAAGGTCGATATCTGCAATACCGGGACCCTTGTCTGTAAGTACAATCACGATTTTGTCAGGGTAAACAAACAGCTCGGCAATACCTCCGTTTGCGTGAATAACCATATTGATTTCGGCTTCGTACATAGCTATAGAAACTCTTCTTATTGTATCGACATCAAAGCCTATAGAACGAAGAATCTTTTTTACCTGTACCGAAGCTTCACCCGCAGACGAAAAATCATCGCCGTGAACCTCAAAGGAATAGGTGAGGGGAGTTGTGTTGTCCATATTACACCTCATTCGGTCCGAGACCGCCCGAGTAGAGCACACCGCAGGCGTCAAACATACGCTTGGGCGTCGAGAGAAGGACAATATCTGCTTCTCTTGCAAGCTCAGTCATTTCTTCGGATGGCTTCTTGTCGCGGACAAAAACGATACATCTCATATCCATCATCATAGCGGTTCTGATAACCTGAGGGTTTACAAGCCCTGTGAGAAGAACAGCCTGGTTTTTGACATAAGCGAGCACATCGCTCATCATATCGCTGCCGCAGGCAGAATGTACCTCGTGTGAAAGACTTTCCTCACAGCAAAGAACCTCTGCGCCGAGTAAGGTTGCTATTTCAGATATTTTCATAAATCAATACCGCCTTAATTTTAAAATTGCGGATTTAAAAAGCTGTTATGCAGAGTACTTTTCAATAATGCCCTTAACGTCATCGGGAAGAAGTCTGCCGTAAACGTCAGCATTAACAAGAAGAACGGGAGCAAGACCGCAAGCACCTACGCAGCGGCAGCTTGTAAGAGAGAACTTGCCGTCGGGAGTGCATCCGCCGTCTTCAATACCGAGAATCTGTTTTAACTTGTCAAAGAGATCGCCTGCACCCTTAACGTAGCAAGCAGTACCGAGACAAACGGAGAAGTTGTATTCGCCCTTGGGATTGAGGGAGAACTGAGCATAGAATGTGACAACCTCGTATACCTTTTCAAGAGAGATATCGAGACCTTCAGCAATCTTTGTCTGAACTTCGATGGGAAGATAACCGTAAACGTCCTGTGCCTTCTGAAGAATCGGAATAAGTGCACCGGGCTGGTCCTTGTGTGCTGCAATGATTTCTTCAAGCTTTGCAGCCTTTTCTGCTGTATCCTTGAAGGGTACAGATGAAATTGTAGTTGCCATTAAGCATACCTCCTGAATTTAATATTTACGTTGTTAATTATATCACAAACATTTATAAAAATAAAGAGGTTAATATAAAAAAAACCTCTATTTTTATCGCTTTTTGCACTTTTTTTTACGTAATAACGCTACTTGTAAATATTGTGTAAATTATTCACCGAAATAATTGGAGGTTTTAAGCTATTGTTAGCGCGGTTAGTGCAGACTAACTCTGAAACAATGAACAAAAAGTTAACCTTGGCGTAAATATTATGACAAAATCGGGTGGTATGATAAGTTATCTTCACATGAGTTCGAAACCTTCCTCATGTAAAACAAAACTAAAGGAGCAAATTGTTATGAAGAACAGAAAAAAACTAAAGCACATCACAAGTGCTGCCGTAATTGCGGCAATATACGTTATACTTACGTATATCACAAACCTTTTCGGACTTGCAAGCTCAGCCGTTCAGTGCAGGCTGTCTGAGGCCATGTGCATTCTTCCTGCTTTTACGCCTGCGGCAGTTCCGGGACTGTTTATCGGCTGTATGCTTTCCAACATTTTGACGGGCGGAATAATCCTTGACGTCATTTTCGGAAGCCTTGCAACCCTTGTCGGAGCCTGCTTTACAAGACTTTTGGCTCTCAGAAAAGCAAGTCCCTATCTTTATCCAGTACCTGCAATAGCAGCCAACACCATTGTTATTCCGCTTGTGCTGAAATATGCTTATGCACTTGACGGCTCTGTCTGGTATTTTGTTCTGACTGTAGGGCTGGGTGAGATTATTTCCTGCGGTGTTCTCGGAATGCTGCTCTATCATTCGCTCAAACAAAAATCCCATATATTGTTTGACTGACTTTCTTTGCCTCGGGTTTACCGGGGCATTTTGCTTTTTTGTGTAGTATTGATGTTGACTTTTTGTGCTTTATATGATAATATATTAGATGTATAGTTGTGTGAATACGGAAAAGCGTTGAGGATTCTGATGGAAGTTTTTGAAAGTGTATATAAAAGTGTGAATAACAGCGGCTGTGTACTTGCTCTCGGTAACTTTGACGGGGTGCATATCGGTCATATGCGGCTTTTGAGTGAAGCAAAAAAGTATGCCGAAGACGGCGGTCTGTCCTTCGGTGTCTATACCTTTACCGACAGCCCTAAGTTCAAAAATGCCGACCGTTCGCTTCTGACTGATCTTCAGACAAGACTTTCATTTCTTCATTACAAGGCTGAGCCCGATTTTGTTTACCTTGAAAGATTTGATGATGTCAAGGACTTTGAAAAGGAAGAGTTTGCACAATATATTATTTCAAAGTTTGATGTCAAGGTGTGCTTTTGCGGTGAGAATTTTTCATTCGGCAAGGGCGCATCGGGCAATTGTAAGGATCTTGTGGCTTTGATGAAAAATCTTGGAAGAGCTGCTGTTGCAGTTCCTGTTCTTGAATATAACGGCGAGGCTGTTTCTTCGACGAGAATACGAAAGCTTCTCGAGGAAGGAAATGCAGAAGAAGCAGAAGCGCTTTTGCTTGAGCCTTACTGCTTTACATCAAAGGTTGTCCACGGTGCACACCTCGGTCATCACCTCGGTTATCCGACCATAAACCAGATTATTCCGCCCGAACTTGTTGCACCCAAATACGGTGTTTTCGCAACTGTTGTAATTATTGACGGCAAGGAATACTTCGGTGTTACCAACTTTGGAATTAAGCCCACCGTTTCAAGCGACAACATCCCTGTTGCCGAAACATATATTATTGACTATAACGGCGATGCCTATGACAAATACGTCACTCTTTGCTTCTGCAAAATGTTAAGGTGCGAAAAGAAGTTTTCTTCCCTTGATGAGCTGAAGCGGAATATCTCTAAAAACGTACAGGAAACAAAGGATTTTTTCAATGAAAAATACAAGAATATTTAGGCTTATTACAGCGTTGTCGTTTTTATCCGTAATGCTGATTACATACGCATTTGCGTCGGAAACCTTAACTGCAAAGCCTGAGTTTACCTTTGACGGCAAATCTCTTGCAGAATATGCATCTGTAGAGGGGGAACCCGAAATCAGAGGTCAGAGCGCATATGCAATTAACCTTAACACGGGTACAGTTGTATACGAAAAGAATTCCTCGGAAATTGTTTATCCCGCATCTGCTACAAAGCTTATGACGGCAATTGTGGCATACGAAAATATTTCAAACCTTGATGAGCTTGTGACTGTTTCCGAAAAGGCTGTTGCAAAAACTCAAGGTGCAAATGTAAGACTTGAGGCAGGGGAAAAGCATTCTGCAAGGGATCTTTTGTATGCCCTTCTTGTGTCGGGTGCAAACGATGCGGCTCTTGTTCTTGCAGAGCACGTTTCTGGTGATGTTACCGAGTTTTGCAGGCTTATGAACGATAAGGCGAAGGAAATCGGTGCTCTCAGCTCTCATTTCGACAATCCCACGGGCTTTCACGTTGATACCACCGTCACAACGGCAAGGGATATTGCAATTATTGCCCAGTATTTCTACTACATACCCGAGCTTTACAATATGAGCGATACTACAAGATATAACAGCTCGGAAACCCTGACAAGAACGCTTATTAACAGAAATCTTCTTCTTTCAAGGGCGACAACAGATAAGTATTACTACAGCCAGGCAGGCGGTATAAGCGTCGGCAGTACACCCGAGGGCGGAAACTGTATTGTCTCCACCGTTTCTGCTAAGGACGGGCAGATATACCTGTGCGCAGTAATGAACTCTGTGGAAGAGGAAAACGAAAACTATGCCTACAGGGATATCATTTCGATTTTTAAATTCTGCACCGAAAACTTTTCATATCAGACGGTTGCATCCGTGAACGATGTTATGTGTGAGCTTCCCGTAAGTAATGCTGTTGACATTGACCACTTTGCACTTTTTCCCGACCAGGATGTCAAAATGCTGCTTCCCAATAAGCTGGATTACACAGCCGACATTTCCTTTGAAAAGAGGCTTTATGTCGATAAGGCTCAGGCGCCCGTAAACAGAAAAGATGTGTTCGGCGAGGTTGTTGTAAAATATAAGGATGCGGCTTCCGTCGGCAGAGCAAAGCTTGTTTCGGATGTGACGGTTGATAAGAGTAATGTTCTTTACTTTTTCAGCAGGGTTGAAAGAATTGTCAAGGGTAAGTGGTTTATTGCCTTTGCGGTAGTTGCGATTATTCTTTTCGGTTTGTATTTCGGTTTGTCGGTCTACTATAAATATTTCAAGAAAAACAAATATACGGGTAATAAGCCGAGATACAGGTGATTTTTTTGAAAAAAGGAATTTACAGACATTTTAAAGGAAATCTGTATGAGCTTATAGATGTGGCAACAAGCTCCGAGACTATGGAGGAAATGGTTGTATACAGAGCCGTTTACGGTGAAGGAAATTTATGGGTTTGACCTCTTCAAATGCGGAACGAAGAAGCGGAAAAGGACGGCAAGAGGGGCAGACGATTTGAATTTGTCAAAGATGTAAAGGAATAGGAGGCAATATGCTGAAGATACCGGAAAATTCAAGCGAGCTAAAAAAACTAAGCTATGAAGAGCTTGATGAGCTTTGCTGTGATATTCGAAATAAAATAATGCGTGTTGTCTCGGAAAACGGCGGTCATCTTGCATCAAATCTCGGTGTGGTTGAGCTGACGGTGGCGCTTCA
>CAZTNR010000088.1:0-8100 GCA_964614955.1 uncultured Oscillospiraceae bacterium
CCGAACAGCAGGGCGCATACTGGCACATCAAGTATAAGGCAAAGGACAGCGACGACTACGTAGTTGTAGCTACAACCCGTCCCGAAACCCTCTTCGGCGATACAGCTGTTGCAGTCAACCCCGAGGACAAGAGATATGCACATCTTGTGGGCAAGTGCGTGGTTGTTCCTTTCGTAAACAGAGAAATTCCTATCATCACAGACGAATATGCCGATATGGAAAAGGGTACGGGCTGTGTTAAGATTACACCTGCCCACGACCCCAACGATTTCCTCGTAGGTCAAAGACACGATCTTGAGCAAATTGTCGTTATGAACGACGATGCAACACTTAATGAAGTTGCAGGCAAGTTCGAAGGTATGGACAGATATGAGGCAAGAAAGCAGATTGTAAAAGAGCTTGAAGAAATGGGCATCCTTGTTAAGGTTGAGCCCACGGTTCACAACGTAGGCGTCTGCTACAGATGCGGCACTACCGTTGAGCCCCTTATCTCCGACCAGTGGTTTGTAAAGATGCAGCCCCTAGCTGAGCCTGCAATCGAAGCAGTTCGCGACGGCACTATAAAGTTTATTCCCGACAATCAGGCTAAGAAGTACTTTAACTGGATGGAAAACATCCACGACTGGTGTATTTCCCGTCAGCTTTGGTGGGGTCATAGAATTCCTGCCTTCTACTGCGACAAGTGCGGCAAGATGATTGTATCAAAGGAGGACGAAAAGGTTTGTCCCGACTGCGGTGCAGAACTCCGTCAGGAAGAGGACGTACTCGATACCTGGTTCTCCTCTGCACTCTGGCCCTTCTCGACCCTCGGCTGGCCCGAAGAGACTGAAGATTTGAAGCGTTACTATCCCACATCCACCCTTGTTACAGGCTATGACATTATCACCTTCTGGGTAAGCCGTATGATTTTCTCAGGGTTAGAGCATACAGGAAAAGCACCCTTTGAAAACGTACTTATCCACGGACTCGTTCGTGACGAGCAGGGCAGAAAGATGTCAAAATCCCTCGGCAACGGTATAGATCCTCTTGAAGTAATTGCACAGTACGGTGCCGATGCTTTAAGATTTACTCTTGTTACGGGTAATGCTCCCGGTAACGATATGAGATTCTCCACAACAAAGATGGACAACTCCAGAAACTTTGCAAACAAGCTTTGGAATGCGGCGCGTTTTGTGCTTCTCAATCTTGACGACGATACAAAGCCTGTGGTTCCGGAAGAGCTTGCAGTTGAAGACAAGTGGATTCTTACCCACTTCAACAACGCAGTAAAGGAAATTACGGGTAATCTTGACAAGTTCGAGCTTGGTATTGCGGCTGCAAAGCTTCACGAATTTATATGGGACGTATTCTGCGACTGGTATATTGAGGTTGTAAAACCCAGACTCTTTGACAAGGGAAGTGAAGACAACAAGAATGCCCAGAGCGTGCTTCTCTATGTTCTCACAGGTATTCTCAAGCTTATTCATCCCTTTATGCCTTACATTTCCGAAGAAATCTGGTCAAACATCGCCGTTTCCGACAAGATGCTTATTGTTTCGGACTATCCCGAATACGATGCAAAGTACGATTTCGGCAGTGAATGTGCCGATATGGACAGAGTTATTGATGCAATCAAGAACGTAAGAAACACAAGAACGGGTATGAACGTGCCTCCGTCAAGAAAGGCAAAGCTCTACATCGTTTCCGACTACAAGGAATCCTTCAACGAAAAGACAAGCAAGTTCTTTGAAAGACTCGCTTCCGCTTCCGAGGTTGAGGTTGTTGACAGCTTTGACGGTGAGGGTGCTGTAAGTATTGTTTCCGACGGTGCCAAGATATTTATTCCTATGGCTGAAATGGTTGACCTTGACAAGGAACGTGAAAGACTCGAAAAGGAAAAGGCAACAGCTCTTTCCGAAATCGACAGAGTTAACAAGAAGCTTTCAAACGCTTCCTTTGTTGACAAGGCTCCTGCGGCGGTAGTTGAAGCGGAAAAGGCAAAGCTCCAGAAGTATACCGAAATGCTCGCGAATGTTGAGGATATGTTAAAGAATCTTGGTTGATTGCGACATAAAAAGGCTCCCTCCGAGAGGGAGCTGTCACGAAGCGACTGAAGGAGAGTGCGTATAGCTTATATATAGCTGACCTTTATTTTACACAAGCTCCTTCCGTCTTTGCCTACGGCAAATCCACCTCCCTCCCGGAGGGAGGCAAAATCAAATACAAATGTCCCTTTATTTAAGGACATATACAAAAGGGACGGCTCTGCTGTCCCTTTGTGTTTTTATGGGAGAACTATATGAATATAAAATGCTTACCCCTTTCCTGCAACTGTTATATAGTGTCGGACGGTGACGGCAATACCGTTCTTTTCGACCCCTGCGAAAGAGGAGAAGAAATTTACGCATATATAAAGGAACAGAAGCTCAATCTCTCGGCCGTTATCATCACCCACGCCCACTTTGACCACATATACGGTCTTGACGGCGTTGTTAACTCGGCAAAGGACGACGGCAAGGAAATCCCCGTTTATATCCACTCTGCCGACGCACCTGCTATGCGAAGCAGGGAAAAGAATCTGTCATCACCCCTTTTCAGAACGCCGTATGAGTATACAGGTATACTTAACGAAGTATCCGACGGCTATGCTGTAACGGCAGGAGGTCTCACTTTTCGGGTAGTGTCAACTCCGGGGCATACGGCGGGAAGCGCCTGCTATATTAATGATGAAGAAAAGATAATCTTCGCAGGTGACGTACTCTTTGAGGGCTCTATAGGAAGGACGGATTTCCCGGGCGGTGATATGACAAAGATGCGTGCATCCCTCAAAAAGCTTATGGAGCTTGACGACTCATACAGAGTTTATTCGGGTCACGGCGGCAGTACGACTATAGGGGATGAAAGAAATTTCAATCCGTTTATTGCAGGACTATGAAAAAAATATACAGAAACGATTTGATTCTCAACATTATAATAATCCTTCTTTGTATATTGGTACCGATATGCCTTTCTGTGCTTGCAGAGGATGAAGAAAAGACGGCTGTGATTTCCTATAACGGAAATGTTGAGAGGATAGTAAATCTCTCGGAGGATTTTATCTACTGGACTCACGGTGTTGAGGTTATGGTAGAGGGTGGAAAAGCACACGTTTCAAATTCAAACTGTCCCGACGGGCTTTGTATGAGGATGAAGGCTGCAGACACGGTAGGCGACAGCATTATCTGTGTGCCCAATAAGGTGTCGGTGAGAATTGACGGTGTCGGCGAAAAGAAGGGGGCTGATGTTGTTGCAGGATAGAAAACAAAGGCTCTATAATATGTCCCTTTCGGCACTGTTTCTTGCGGCATCCGTCATAATCTCGATAGTCGAGGGAATAAGCGGAGTCAACGCATTTATCCCCTTGCCGGGTGTGCGCCTTGGCTTTTGCAATATAGCGGTAACAGCCTGCCTTTACCTTGTGTCAACACCTTGGGCATTTGCCGTGGCACTTATAAGACCTGTGTTTCTCTTTGTATTTTCGGGAAATCCCGTATCTTTAATAATGAGCCTTTGCGGCGGACTTGTGTCATTTTTATCCCTTGTTGTGACAAAAAAGCTCTATGGCAGAGTGCTTTCCTTTGCAGGTATTTCCTGCATTTCGGCAGTGTTTCACAGCATAGGTCAGATTGCGGCGGCAATGATGATAATGGGGGATACGGCGCTTATTTTGTACCTTCCCGTATTTGCGGCGGCATCAAGCGTTGCGGGTACTGTCAGCGGTGCTGTAATGAATATAATACTTCCGAGACTTTCGGGGATGCTCAGGGTGAAAGGAGGCAGAATATGAAAAGAATAATTTGTATAATATCCGCCTTGCTTTTGATGCTGGCTTCGTGCGGCGAAGTATACAGGTATACAAACGATACCTTCTTTGCTATGAACACCGTTGTGACGACGGTTGTTTCCGACGAAATAGGGGAGAACCCGACAGAAAAGATTATAGCGGAATATGAAAACAGCCTTTCCCGGACAAAGAGCGATAGCGAAATCTGCCGCTTGAATAACGGACAAAAGGTGCAGCTGTCTGAGGAAACGGTGAAAATAATAGAAAAATCCCTGCAGCTTGCAAGGGACACGGACTTTGCCTTTAACCCCTGTATGGGCACTCTGACAGAGCTCTGGGACATAACCTCGGGCAAAAATATTGTACCCTCGGAGGATAAAATAAAAGAAGCACTCTCCAAGTGTGATGCCTCTCTTGTAACGGTGAAGGACGGCAAGGTGACAATCCCCGACGGCTTAAATATAGACCTTGGCGGTGTGGCAAAGGGGTATGCACTTGAACGTGCTTCGGAAAACCTTTCCGAGATAGCGATGGGTAAAGCTGTGGGTGCAGACTTCTGCATATCCTTGGGTGGAAATGTTTCTGTCAGCGGTACGTCGAAAAACAGAAAAGAGTCGGGACAAAAGGGCTGGAAGGTGGGCATTACCAACCCCTTCGAAAAGTCGGAAACTCTTGGCAGTATTGTTCTCGAATACGGCTATGTGTCGGTGTCGGGTGCATATGAGAGATTTTTTGAAAAGAACGGCAAAATCTACCACCACATCTTCGATTCAAGGACAGGTTACCCCTCAGACAGCGACCTTGCAAGTGCGGCGGTGGTCTCAGACGACGGACTTGAAGCGGATGCACTTTCGACGGCACTCTTTGTTATGGGACTTGAAAAGTCGCTGGAATTTTATAAAGAGGGGCTATATGACTTTGAGGCAATTCTCGTAACAGGCGACGGAGGGGTTTATGTTACCGAGAACCTCGCGGAAAATTTTGAAATTGACAGTGGGGCAAAGCAAATAAACAAAGAAAATGTGACAATAATAAAAAGATAATAAAGGAGGAAAAAGTATGAAAAGGTTTTTGATTCTCTTATTGGCAGTATGTGTTCTTACGTTTGTATCCTGCAAGGTTGCCGACGACAAGACAATCACGGGTGATGTCAAGGACAGCGCGGATGCCGCAGAGCTTGACGGCACGCAGAATGAAAATGCCGAAGCAGACAAAATAGTTGAGCCCGAGGTGTCGGACGACGCGCCCGAGGAAAACGAGTCTGAGCAGATAATTAACCCAGCCGTTCTTGCGGCTGAAGCCTTAGGCGTTGTTTTCGGTGAAGGCGGCGAATTTGAGGACTATGCCTATTCCTTTGCCGATGCTGTTGCCACGGCGAATAAGGAGAAAATTGCAGAATATACACAGGGAAAGGCTGAATACTATTCCTTCCTTGACGGTGTTGTCATAAACGGCTACGACATTTATCCCGTATACGTTCCCGATGAAATTGTGGCTGAAAAGGACAGGGAGGGCAAGTATTTTACAGGCTCGGATATGTACCTTATCGACCTTGACGTAAAGACGGGCGACGGCGAGTATTTCAAAGAGGGAAGAAATATCTATTACCTCGGTCTTGGCTTTGATGCTGTGGCAGGCGGTCCCGTAAATGCCTTTGTGCCGGCAGACCGTGCAGAGGAGCATATGTACTATGACCCGGTTAACATAGCTGACAAAACTCAGACAATTATCAAGGAATTTCTGTCCCTTTACCCTAACGAATTCCACGGCACAGAGCTGTATGAGGGCAAAAATTATCCCGAGGACTTTGACTTTTCCCACCACGTTCACCTTGTAACACACCTTATGGCAAGAAACGGTGCATACGGTGCAGAGCCTCCTTATACACTCGACGAAATCAACGCTTTTCTCTCTGCACTCTTCAACGGCAACGAGGGTATAGTACCCGAGGGCGACAACTGGACAGTGGGTATACGCTACGGCGTTACAGAGGAGGATGAAGCAGAGGGCAGAATTTACGGTTGCTCTTGGGGACACGGCGGAACAACCGTTGAGCATTCGGTGCTTGATGTGCAGGATGACGGCGAAAGAAGGGTGTACACAGTTCAGCTTTATGCCGACTACTCCCACTTTGCAAAGTCGAAGCTTATTGAAATTACATTCGAAAATGCAGAAAATGACATTCCGAATATGATTCTTGTAAATGTAATTGAGGATACCGGGGCAGCATCTGCCGTTGTTTCGGTGTGATATATGTAAATTTACACAAAAATTATGCAAAAATTGTTATTTATTTGTGCGAACACTTGAAATGTGGTATTTTTTGATATATAATCAAAGAGTAAGTTAAATACAATTCTTGATAAAAAGGAGAAATTTATTATGGCAGAATCAAGATATGTCGGCGGATACCCCGTAATCGGTATCAGACCCTGCATCGACGGACGTCGCGGCCCTATGATGTTAAGAGAATCTCTCGAACCCACAGTATGGGCTATGGCAGAGGCTGTTAAAAAGCTTTTTGAAGAAAATCTTTACTACTCCAACGGCGAGCCTGTTAAGGTAGTTATGGCAGACACATCCATAGGACGTGTTCCCGAGGCTGCTGCCTGCGCTGAAAAATTCAAGAAGGAAGGCGTAGACATTACCCTTTCCGTAACTTCTTGCTGGTGCTACGGCTCCGAAACTATGGATATGGATCCGGGTACCATCAAGGGTGTATGGGGCTTTAACGGTACAGAAAGACCCGGTGCCGTTTACCTTGCGGCAGTTCTTGCAGGTCACGCACAAAAAGGTCTTCCCGCATTCGGCATTTACGGTCACGAGGTTCAGGACGTAAAGGATGTCGGTGAAATTCCCGGGGACGTTAAGGAAAAGCTTCTTCGCTTCGGTCGTGCTGCCGTTGCGGTTGCTACAATGAGAGGCAAATCTTATCTCCAGATAGGCTCCCAGTGTATGGGTATTGCAGGCTCCATTATGGATCAGGACTTTATGGAAAGCTATCTCGGTATGAGAGTAGAGTCTGTTGACGAGGTAGAAGTTCTCAGACGTATGGAAGAGGGCATCTACGATGAAGAAGAATATCAGAAGGCACTGAAGTGGACACGTGAGCACTGCAAGGAGGGCAGAGACGACAACCCCGAAACAACACCCTTCCTCGGCAAGGATCACAAGATTAAGTTTACACAGGAAGAAAAGGATAAGCAGTGGGAATTTACTGTTAAGATGTACTGCATTATCAAGGATCTTATGGCAGGCAACAAGAATCTTCCCGATGCATTCGTAGAAGAAAAGGTCGGTCACAACGCTATTGCAGGCGGCTTCCAGGGTCAGAGACAGTGGACAGACCACTGGCCCAACTGCGACTATCCCGAAGCACTTCTTTCCTCCTCCTTTGACCACAACGGAGCAAGAGAGCCCTACACGCTTGCAACCGAAAACGACGTACTCAACGGTGTAGGTATGCTCTTTATGAGACTTCTTACCCACAGAGCACAGATTTTCGCCGACGTTCGTACATACTGGTCGGGCGATGCAACAGAGAGAGTTACAGGCTACAAGCTCGAAGGCAAGGCTAAGGAAAGTGACGGTATTATTCACCTTCTCAACTCCGGTGCTGCTTGTCTTGACGCCTGCGGCGAATGCACAGACGAAAACGGCAACGCTGTTATGAAGAAGTGGTGGGAGGTAACAGACGAAGACATCAAGAAGATGACGGATGCGACAGTCTGGTGCGAAGCAGGCTTTGACAACTTCAGAGGCGGCGGCTTCTCCAGCCACTACACAACAAGAGCCGAAATGCCCTGTACTATGATAAGACTCAACCTCGTTAAGGGTCTCGGTCCCGTTCTTCAGATTGCCGAAGGCTGGACAGTAAAGCTTCCCGACGAAGTTTCCGACACACTTATGGAAAGAACAAATCCCACCTGGCCCTGCACCTGGTTTGCACCTCGCTGCGACGGCAAGGAGGGCTCACCCTTCAGAACTGCATACGAGGTTATGCAGAACTGGGGCGCTAACCACGGTGCTATTTCCTACGGTCACATTGGTGCAGACCTTATCACAATGTGCTCGATGCTCCGCATCCCTGTATGTATGCACAACGTACCCGAGGAGCAGATCTACCGTCCTGCGGCATGGAATGCATTCGGTATGGACAAGGAAGGACAGGATTACAGAGCTTGTGCAACCTACGGTCCGCTTTACAAGAAATAATCTCTATAAACAAAAAGGACTGTCTCAATTTGATATAATCCCCTTAGAGTATACACTCGAAAAAACAAAAAAGTTTTCGAGAA
>CAZTNR010000089.1:0-7494 GCA_964614955.1 uncultured Oscillospiraceae bacterium
TTGTAACCATCTTATATCTTTCACCTGCAATTACGTTCATAACTGCCTGTGTACCGACAATCTGGCTGGAGGGAGTAACAAGAGGAGGATTACCTACATCCTGTCTTACTCTCGGAACTTCTTCAAGTACCTCTAAAAGCTTATCACTCTTACCTGCATTCTTAAGCTGAGAAACGAGGTTGGAAAGCATACCGCCGGGAACCTGGTAAAGAAGCGCATTAACGTCAACCTTAAGCACCTTGGGGTCAAGAAGACCGCTTGCCAAATACTTTTCTCTGAGCGCATCAAACTGCTTGGAAGCCTTATCAAGCTTTTCAAGAGAAAGACCTGTGTCATATTCTGTTCCTGCAAGGGATGCAACAATAGGCTCCGTAGGAGGCTGAGAAGTACCCATTGCAAGAGGAGACATAGCTGTGTCAATAATATCAACGCCTGCTTCAACAGCCTTGAGAATTGTCATAGAAGCAAGACCTGCTGTATAGTGAGTGTGAAGCTGAATCGGAACCTTGACATTTTCTTTAAGCGCCTTAACAAGGCTGTAAGCTGTATAAGGCTTTAAGAGACCTGCCATATCCTTGATACAGATGGAGTCTGCACCCATTTCTTCAAGCTGCTTTGCGTACTTTACATAGTATTCTTCTGTAAATGTAGCACCTGTTGTATAGGAAAGAGCAGCCTGAACGTGACCGCCTTCCTTCTTTGTAGCATTGATAGCTGTTTTGAGGTTACGAACATCATTGAGGGCATCGAAAATTCTGATGATATCAATACCGTTTGCAATTGACTTCTGTACGAAGTATTCAACTACGTCGTCGGCATAATGTCTGTAACCGAGAATGTTCTGACCTCTGAAGAGCATCTGAAGCTTAGAGTTCTTAATGTGGCTTCTGATGGTTCTGAGTCTCTGCCAAGGGTCTTCATTGAGGAATCTGAGGCAGGAGTCGAATGTAGCACCGCCCCAAACCTCCATTGCATAGTAGCCGATTTCATCGAGAGAATCGAGAATCGGAAGCATTTCATCTGTAGTCATACGTGTCGCAACAAGAGACTGGTGCGAGTCACGCAGAGCTGTTTCCATAATTTTAACTGCCATTATAATTCTCCTTTACTTAACAATCGATGCAAGGAACACACCTGCAGCAACCGCAGAGCCGATTACACCTGCAACATTAGGCCCCATTGCGTGCATAAGAAGGAAGTTGGCAGGATTTGCCTTCTGACCTTCAAGCTGTGCAACTCTTGCCGCCATAGGAACGGCAGATACGCCCGCAGAACCGATAAGAGGATTGATTTTTCCTCCGGAAAGCAGACACATAACCTTACCCAAAATAAGACCGCCGAGAGTAGCAAATGCAAATGCCGTGAGACCGAGTACAATAATCTTTATTGTTTCAAGTGAAAGGAAGCTTGCAGCATCTGCCGTAATACCAACAGATACGCCGAGGAAGATTGTAACAATGTTACAAAGCTCGTTCTGTGCTGTCTTTGAAAGTCTGTCAGTAACACCGCAGACATTGAAGAGGTTACCAAGCATAAGGAAACCTACAAGGGGTGCAGCATCAGGAAGAATGAGAGCAACAACCGCAGAAACCATTACTGGGAATACAATCTTTTCAACCTTTGAAACAGGTCTCAAAGAATCCATACTCATAACGATTTCTCTTTCCTTCTTTGTTGTCACAAGTCTCATAATCGGAGGCTGGATAATAGGAATAAGAGCCATATAAGAGTAGGCCGCAACGGCAATTGCGCCGAGAAGCTCAGGTGCGAGTGTTTTTGTTACAAGAATTGCGGTAGGACCATCTGCGCCGCCGATAATACCAATAGAAGCCGCCTGCGCAGGAGAGAATCCGAGGCAAAGAGCGCCTACAAATGCCACATAAATACCGAACTGTGCACCTGCACCGAGAAGAAGGCTTGTAGGACGCGCAATAAGAGGAGTAAAGTCAGTCATAGCACCAATCGCAAGGAATATAAGCGACGGATAAATACCGAGTTTAACACCTAAGTATAAGTAGTCCATAAGTCCGCCGTGCTGACCAATTTCAGCCCAGTTAATAACACCAGCTTCATTTATAAACCATTCTTTATGGAAGAGTCCCGTTCCGGGAAGATTTGCAAGAAGCATACCGAAAGCGATAGGCAAAAGAAGAAGGGGTTCAAAGCCTTTACCGATAGCAAGATAAATCAATACGCCCGAAATTGCAAGCATTATGAGAGTTTTGAAAAATTCAACATTAAAGTCGCCGCTTTCAAGATAAAGCATCTTATAGATACCGGTAGTCTCCCACAAATTAAGCAAACTGTCTAAAAAATTCATTAGTAAACACCTCTGTATTTCTATTTAACTTATGCGAGAGTGAAGAGAATGTCACCGGAGTTTACAGAAGCGCCCTTCTGAGCAACAACGGAAGTAATCTTACCGTCTCTGGGAGCTACGATATCATTTTCCATCTTCATAGCCTCAAGAACACAAAGTACATCACCGGACTTAACCGAAGCACCGTTTTCAACATTGATCTTGAGAACTGTACCGTTAAGAGGAGCGTTGATGGGATCGCCTGCGCCTGCTGCTGCAGGTGCTGCAGGAGCTGCTACGGGAGCCGCCGCTGCGGGTGCTGCTGCTACAGGAGTTGCAACAGGTGCGGGAGCTGCTACAGGGGCAGCTACGGGTGCAGATGCAACTGCACCTACTTCTTCAACAACAACGTCGTATACAACGCCGTTTACTGTAACACTATACTGCTTAGCCATAATTAAAATCTCCTTAAATAATAAAATATAATAGATTTACTTTCTCTTTTTGAAAGATACTACTCTGAAACCGCCTTTACCCTCACCATTAGCACTGCGGAAAGCCGAAATTGCAGCAACTATTGCAGCAATAATTCCGCCATCATTATTAACTTCAACAGCAGCGGGTGCGGCAGGTTCTTCTTTTACAACAACCTGCTGTTTGGGCTGTTCAGTTTTTTTTCCATTATTGTCAGATTTGTTCGATCTGCTGAAAATCTTGCCGAAAATAATTACAACAAACATAATTATTGCAAGCACAGCAAATACTGTTGCAAAGCCAAAGATCGAGAATGACATTCCCCAGGAAAAAGCTTCGCCAACATTATCGAAAGGTTCAAAATAATTCATAATTACACCACCAATTCTTTATCAGAGCGAAGCAAATTCTCTCTTCATAGAGAGCATTTCAAGCGCAGATGCAACCTTGACTCTGAGTTCTTCAGCAGGGATAATGTCATCAACCTGACCCGCTTCTGCAGCAAGGATAGGTGTTGACATAAGAAGTTCCCATTCCTCTTCAAGAGCTTTTCTCTTTTCGATAGGAGCCTTAGCGCCTGCCATCTTTTCAGACCACATCATTGCAACACCTGCACCGGGCTTAAGAACACCGATCTTAGCCGAATCAAGAGCTATAACCATATCAGCACCGAGTTCCTTTGAGCCCATTACGGTAAATGCTGTACCGTAAGCAGAGCCAACATTAACTGTAACTACGGGAACGCTCGCACCGCAGTAAGCAGCCGCAAGAAGAGCAGAAGCTTCTACAAAGTTCTTACCCTTAGCTTCACATTCATCACAGAAGCCGTTAGTATCAACAAGTGTGAGAACTGAAATACCGAATGTATTGCATAGGTTGATAAAGTCAGCAGCCTTCTTCATACATCCTGCACAGAGCTTTGCATCCTTGGCAGCAGGATTATTTGCAACAACACCGGCAACAATGCCGTTAACAGTCGCAAATCCCGTTACAATCGCCTTGCCCTTATCAGCACCAAGCTCAAGGAACTTACCGCCGTCAGCAACAGCAGAAATAACAGCGTGAACATCATAAGATGCGCCGGAAATAACCGAAGCAACCTCGGGAGTGGCTCTGTTTGGGTCATCCTCAACGCCTGTATATACGTTTGTATCAAGCTTATTTGAAGGAAGATAGGAAAGCACATCCTTAACAAGTGCGAATGCTTCGGGAACACTCTTTGAAGTAAGAGAAACAATACCCTTGGAAGCCGCATATTCAGCGCTTGCAACCTTTTCATCAGCACCCTTGGAAGCAAGAACGCTTGCAGGAGTAAGTGAATAGCTTGCGCCTTCAGCCATAACAGTGATATCAGCCATAGCTGCAATAGTAGAAGCAGCACCTGCACAGTTACCGACAATTACGGAAATCTGGGGAACCTTGCCCTTGAGCGCACAAGCCTTCTTCATAACCTTGCCATAGCCTGAAAGTACATCAATACCCTCATCTATCTTTGCACCGTTAGAATCAAAAACAGAAATTACGGGTGCACCGTTCTTCTTTGCCATATCATAAAGTGAGGCAATCTTTTCTGCAGCAGCCTTAGAGAAAGCACCGTTAAGTCTTGCAGCATTCTGTGCATAAACAAAGGTAAGTCTTCCGTCTACTGCGCCGTAACCGCAAACAACACCTTCATATTCAGATGTGTCTGCTGTTGAAAGTTCATTTGCGTAAGCCTTTACATAAGCATTTGTCTCAACAAAGGTTCCTTCGTCGAAAAGCTGAGAGATGAGCTCATATGCCGTGAATTTGCCGGCCTTATGGAGTTTGTCTGCAGCAGTCTTGTCAACAAGCTGTTTCTTTGCTTTGACGAGGCTTTCGCTTCTCTTTTGTAAGTCCATATCTTAACCTCCATACAGATATTCAAAATGGGTTATGGCAAAAGTTTCCCAACTTCCGCCCCATTATGAGATTATTATATAACATTGTTAATTTTTTTGCAATAGAAATAAACCAAATAGTTACACAAAAATTGTTAATTTTCTGTTATTCAGGAATAATACTGATAATAAATGTCAGAATCTGCTTAAAAATATCAAAGGAATTGTAGCTGAATATGTAATTCAGCACAAAGGATAAAGGAACTATAACTCTGAAAGCAGGCTTACTCGTCTTGTGATTGAATACTACCATACCCAGTATTGCCCCTACCCCGCCGAAAAATAACGACAGCAGTATCAGTATAATCTCGGGTACTCTGAAGCCTTTATTTTTTGCCTTGAGCTTATCAAAACCAAACAGCAAGAAAGTAAATATATTTATTATAAGAATTATGGTATTAATATCGAAATGAAAATCGAACATAAAGGATCTCCCGTAAAAAAGCACACGGAAATACAACTCCGTGTGCTAAAATATTATGTGATTACTTTACGAGCTCGTAAGTATCTCTTGCAATCATAAGTTCTTCGTTTGTGGGGATTACAAGCATCTTAACCTTTGCACCGGGCTTTGAAATATCGTTTTCATCGCTTGTTCTCTTTGCCTTTGCGTTGATTTCTTCATCAATTTCAACGCCGATGAACTTGAGGTTTTCAGCAACTCTTGTTCTGTACTGAGGATTATTTTCACCGATACCGCCTGTAAATACAATTGCATCAACACCGCCCATAGCAGCTGCATAACCGCCAACGAACTTAGTAATCTGATGGCAAAGCATACTTTCGATAAGCTGATATCTTACGTTGCCGTTCTTTGCGCCTTCTTCGATATCTCTGTTATCGTTTGTAACGCCGCCGGTAACGCCGAGAATACCGGATTTCTTATTCATCATTGTATCGATATCCTGAGCGGACATGCCTTCTTTTTCCATAAGGAAGGGAATGATTGCAGGGTCGATATTACCGCAACGTGTGCCCATCATAAGACCTTCAAGAGGAGTTACACCCATTGTTGTGTCGTAGCACTTACCACCCTTTACCGCAGCGATTGAGGAGCCGTTACCGAGGTGGCAGGTTACGATGTTGATTTCTTCTGCCTTTTTGCCCAGCATAGCAGCAGCACGTGCTGTTACGTATCTGTGAGATGTACCGTGGAAGCCGTATCTTCTGAGCTTATACTTTTCATAATATTCATAGGGAATTGCATACATATAAGCAAAATCAGGCATCGTCTGGTGGAAAGATGTATCAAATACACCAACCTGAGGAACATCCATACCCATAATTTCCTGGCAAGCTCTGATGCCTGTAAGGTTTGCAGGATTATGAAGAGGACTGAGTACAGAACATTCCTTAACAGCCTCAATAACATCCTCAGTGATTACAACGGAGCCGGAGAACTTTTCGCCGCCGTGAACAACTCTGTGACCTACAGCTTCAATTTCGCTCATAGATTCAATAACGCCGTGCTCCTTATCAGTAAGAGCGTCGACAACAAGCTTAATGCCTGCTGCGTGGTCGGGAATATCAACTTCAACCTTATATACTGTGCCATCTGCATTTGTCTGCTTGAATACGCCTCCGTTACCGTGACCGATTCTGTCGCACTGACCCTTTGCAAGGAGAGCTTCATTTGTCATATCAATAAGCTGATACTTGATAGAAGAACTACCTGCATTGATTACTAATACCTTCATTGTCTTTTTCTCCTTTATATTACTTTAATTTAATAGCTTCTTTAACGCGGTTTACAACGCTTTGTGCATCAAGACCGAAAACAGGAATAAGATCCTGAGCCTTACCCGACTTGCCGTAAGTATCATTAACGCCAACACGAACAACGTGAACAGGCTTTGATTCGCAAACCACCTCAGTAACCGCACTGCCAAGTCCGCCGATTATATTATGTTCTTCACAAGTTACGATAACACCTGTCTTTTCGGCAGATTCCTTAATAAGCTCGGCATCTATAGGCTTTATGCAAGGCATATTGATTATTCTTGCACTGATACCTTCAGACTTTAAAATTTCATTTGCTTCAAGAGCAATAGAAACCATAAGACCTGTAGCAATAATAGTAACATCAGTGCCTTCTACGATAACACTGCCTTTACCTATTTCAACCTTGTGGTTTTCGTCATAGATTACTGGAACAGCAAGTCTTCCGAATCTTAAATATACGGGACCGTTATGATTAATAGCCGCCTCAACACACGCCTTTGCCTCTACTGCATCTGCAGGATTGAGAATAACCATTCCGGGAATTGTTCTCATAAGGGCAATATCTTCGTTGCACTGATGAGTTGCACCGTCTTCACCTACAGTGATACCGGCGTGAGTTGCGCCGATTTTAACATTAAGGTGAGGATAACCGATTATATTTCTAACCTGTTCGAAAGCGCGTCCTGCAGCAAACATTGCAAAGGAAGACGCGAATACCGTCTTGCCCGTTGAAGCAATACCCGCAGCAACGCCCATCATATTTCCTTCTGCAATACCGCAGTCAAAGAACTTAGAGGGACACGCCTTCTTGAACACACCTGTCTTTGTAGCTGCCGCAAGGTCAGCATCAAGAACCACAAAATCATATTTTTCGGAAAGGTCTGCAAGAGCCTTGCCGTAACCGTCTCTTGTTGCGATTTTTTCTGACATCACTCTTACCTCCCTTATTTGTTACAAACGCACATTGCGTTTTCAAGATCCTTCATACCGATTTCATACTGCTCTGTCTTGGGTGCACTTCCGTGCCACTCGCACTTGTTCTCCATAAAGGAAACGCCCTTACCCTTAACACTCTTAGCA
>CAZTNR010000090.1:0-7334 GCA_964614955.1 uncultured Oscillospiraceae bacterium
AGACAGCCCTTAAAGGTTCTTCCCTCTTTATTCATCGCTTCCATTGTAGGAAGGAAGATTGTTTCCATACAGACCTTGGCAACTTCCTTTGTATAGCAGGGGTTGGGAGCAATTGTACCCATACCGCCTGTGTTGAGTCCCTTGTCACCGTCAAGTGCTCTCTTGTGGTCCATAGATGAAACCATAGGACAAAGTGTTTTACCGTCGGTAAATGCAAGAACCGAAATTTCGGGGCCTTCTAGGAATTCTTCAACAACGATGTTGCTTCCGCTGTCGCCGAAAATCCTATCCTCCATCATAGAGATTACGGCATCCTTTGCTTCATCCCTTGTTAGTGCTATTACAACACCCTTGCCGAGTGCAAGACCGTCAGCCTTGATAACGGTAGGTATAGGGCAGGTCTCAATATACTTAAGTGCCGATTCCTTATCGGTAAACACTTCGTACTGCGCTGTAGGAATGTTATACTTTTTCATAAGGTTTTTTGAAAAAACCTTACTGCCTTCGATAATTGCCGCATTCGCTCTGGGTCCAAAGCACTTAATGCCCTTTTCCTCGAGTGCATCTACACAGCCGAGAACCAACGGGTCATCGGGTGCTATAACTGCAAAATCAATTTTGTTGTCTACTGCGAATTCAACTATTTTTTCTATATCCTTAGCACTGATTCCGGTACAAACGGCGTCATCCTTCATACCGCCGTTACCTGGAAGTGCATAAATTTCGGAGACGTTTTTATTCTCTTTAATCTTTTTGATGATTGTATGTTCACGGCCACCGCCGCCAACTACCATTACCTTCATTGATTTTCTCCTTTATTTGTTTTTAGCGATTGCCTTAGAAACAAGTTCAACTGCCCTTGGAAGAATCTTCCATTCAGCCTGCTCCATTACCCTTCTCTGTAAAATCTCGGGGGTATCACCCTTCTTAATATTTACAGCCTTCTGAAGTATAATTTCACCGCCGTCGGGGATTTCATTTACAAAGTGAACCGTGGCGCCCGTAACCTTTACACCGTAGCTAAGTGCCGCTTCGTGAACGTGAAGTCCGTAGAAGCCTTTACCGCAGAAAGACGGTATAAGTGCCGGATGCACATTGATAATACGCTTTGGGTACCTTGATGTGAAATGCTTGGTAAGTATTGTCATAAAGCCTGCAAGAACAATAAGGTCAATTCTGTTTTCCTCTAAGATTTCAATAACCTTATTTTCAAATTCAAGCTGAGAAGAAAATTCCTTCTTCACAACAGAAACGCTTTCAATACCCGCCGCTTTTGCACGTTCAAGCGCATAGGCTTCCCTATTGCTTGAAAGCACAAGAACAATTTCACCGTTTTTTATAATACCGCTTTTCTGTGCATCTATAAGAGCCCGGAGGTTAGTACCTCCGCCCGAAACAAATACACAGATTCTTGCTTTATTCTTTAGCATATGATAACGCCCTCGTCGCCTTCAACAACTTCACCGATAATATATGCTTCTTCTCCGTTTGCTTTGAGCACTTCAAGTGCCTTGCCGGCATCCTTCTTGTCAAGGATAATACTCATACCCACGCCCATATTGAATGTGTTGAACATATCTCTTTCGGGAATACCGCCTGTCTTTGCAATAAGCTCAAAGATGGGAAGAATCTTGACAGCACTTCTGTCAATCCTGGCAGAAAGACCTGAAGGTATTGATCTCGGGATATTTTCGTAGAAGCCGCCGCCTGTGATGTGGGAAATACCGACAACGCTGTCAACAGCATCTAAAAGTGCAAGCACGGGCTTAACGTAAATTTTGGTGGGTGTAAGAAGTGTTTCACAGATAGACTTACCGCCGAGCTCTTCGAGAGGAGTTTTGATGTCGGCATTTTCAACATCAAACACCTTTCTTACAAGCGAGAAGCCGTTGGAGTGAACGCCGCTTGAAGGAAGTGCGATAATAACGTCGCCCGCCTTCATTTTTGTGTTGTCAATAATCTTGTCCTTGTCAACAACACCTACCGTAAAGCCTGCAAGGTCGTATTCGTCAACGGGATAAAAGCCGGGCATTTCAGCCGTTTCACCGCCGATAAGAGCAGCACCCGACTGAACACAGCCTTCAGCAACACCCGAAACAATCTGAGCGATTTTTTCGGGGTAGTTCTTACCTACTGCTATATAGTCAAGGAAAAATAGGGGTTTTGCACCTGCACAGATAACATCATTTACGCACATAGCTACGCAGTCAATACCGACCGTATCGTGCTTGTCCGCGATAAATGCCATCTTAAGCTTTGTGCCGACACCGTCAGTACCGCTGACAAGTACAGGCTTGCTTATACCCGTAAGATCAAGCTCAAAAAGACCGCCAAAGCCTCCGATACCCGAGCACACGCCCGCTGTCATTGTTCTTGCTATGTGAGCCTTCATAAGCTCAACAGCCTTGTAGCCGGCAGTAATATCTACGCCTGCATCCTTATAACTTTCGCTGAAACTCTTCATTGTCCTATTTCTCCTTATATGTTAAATATTGTATTTTTCTTCAATAGCCTTATTTTTTTCGAGAACCCTTACAGCACCCGCTTTTCTTGCATCATCAAGCTTATTTGCAAGAGCTTCATCGGAAACGGCAAGAATCTGAATTGCGATAAGAGCCGCATTTGCAGCACCGTCAATAGCAACGGTTGCAACCGGAATGCCCGTGGGCATCTGAACAGTTGAAAGAAGCGCATCAAGACCGTCTAAGTTCTTACTATTAACAGGAATGCCGATAACAGGAAGTGTAGTATTTGCGGCAATTGCACCGGCAAGGTGTGCTGCCATACCTGCTGCAGCTATAATTGCACCAAAGCCGTTCTTTCTTGCATTAACGGAAAAATCCCGTGCTTCTACGGGTGTTCTGTGTGCGGAAAACACGTGCACTTCAAAGGGCACTTCATATTCCTTTAATGTGTTTATAGCCTTTTCAACAACCGGAAGGTCGCTGTCACTACCCATTATAATTCCGACTTTTTTCATCATAGTCCTCCGATTATATTAAATTGTACTTATAATTATATTTTATAGTACCATAATACAACAAAATTGTCAACAAATTTACCCAAAATTAGATGCAAAAAAGAGGATGATTTTTCACCCTCTTTTTAGTCATTTTATCAAAATTCAACGCCGAGTATAAAGTCATTTGCACAAAGCTCGTCAGAAAGCTCTATATGTGAAAGCTTTGACGGCATCTTAACTATGCACTCAATCTTGCACTCGTTATTGGAATTCTTTTCAAAATTCACGCTTTTAACTTTAATTTTATATTCCAACAGCAGCTTTTCCAGCTTATCAAAAGGCTTTTCGCAAGGTGCAAGTTTAAAAATCATAACGGTAGTGGACGCTCTTGCGATTAACTTTGAAGAATGTAAAAACCACTGTAAAAAGGTAAGGATTACAGCTGCTGCAATTCCGATTATGTACTGCCCTGCCCCGACTGCCATACCTACAGCCGCAGTTGACCAGAGACCTGCCGCGGTTGTAAGTCCGTTAATCACGTTTCTTCTGACAAATATAGTACCTGCACCCAAAAAGCCGATACCTGTAACGATAGTTGATGCTATTCTTGTGGGATCAAAGCTGATTGCAGGATTGTCTGCTGCTCTTAAAACCATATCCTCAAAGCCGTATTTTGAGACAATCATAAAAAGAGCCGAGCCAAAAGCCACAACAAGATGGGTTCTTGTTCCTGCCTCTTTAAGACGCACCTTTCTTTCAATACCGATAAACGAGCCACATATGGCGGCAATAAGAATTCTTATTATACATTCGATTTCCAGACTGTACTGTGAAAAATCCATAAAATCACCTCAGAAAAATATATTTAGTATTATAGCACACTATTTCAAAATGTAAAGATATAATTCAGTATTTTTATTTATTTTTTATGCATTCAATTGACAATTTAAACTCAAGATGATATAATCAAAACAACAAAGAACGGAGGAATAAATTTATGAAAATCGGTGTACAGCTATATTCTCTGCACAACGTATCGGCAGAAACGGGACTTGAGGCTTCTATTTCCAAGGCACACAGCTTTGGCTACGATTCGGTTGAATTCGCAGGCTATTTCGGACTCACAACGACTGAAATCTTAAGGCTACTTGACAAATATGAGCTTGAGGTTGCCGGTATTCATCAGGATATAAACGGATTAAGAAATGACTTTGACGGCGTTCTCAAAACTGCAAAGGAACTTGGTGCATACAGCCTTTGTGTTCCCTATTACAATTCGGATACAACACAGGGCTGGCTTGACCTTGCAAAAGAGCTTGATGAATACGGAAAGAAATTCAACGACGCAGGTATTCTTTTCGGATACCATAATCACGCCCACGAATTCAATCCCGTAGACGGACAGATTCCGATAGACCTCATTTTGGAAAACTGCGGCAAAGATAATGTATTCTTCCAGATGGACACTCATCACGTTGTTAACGGCAAACAATCTCCCATAGAATATGCCAAAAAGTACGCGGGCAGAATTCCCGTTATTCACGTAAAGGAA
This sequence comes from uncultured Oscillospiraceae bacterium, assembly GCA_964614955.1. Classification (GTDB taxonomy): domain Bacteria; phylum Bacillota; class Clostridia; order Oscillospirales; family CAG-382; genus UMGS1387. The sequence continues at coordinate 4,515 of CAZTNR010000090.1, forward strand.
AACAAAGACGGCAATGACTGCACGTTGGGTGACGGCAATATTGATTTTCCGTCCGTATTCAAAAATGCAGGAAAGATTAATGTCTATGTTGTTGAAAACGAAAACCACGGCACAAACGAAAAGGAGCTGCTTGACAGTGCAGCTTACCTAAAAAGTATACTTTAATTACATAATATTCAAGGTGGCAGCTAACTGCCACCTTTTTTCTATGATAAAAAACGGGCGGTAAAAACCACCCGTTATTTTTAAACCTATGCCTCAACGTAAGTCTTTGCTTTTTCAAATTCTTCCTTGATTTCATCAGAGGGCTCCTTGGAAACAAGAGAGACAACAACGATAAAGATGCAGGAAACGATAAATGCGGGAAGAAGCTCATATATAGCAAACACACCGCCGAGAGGATTGAGAACAAACTTCCAGAAGAATACCATAATACCGCCTGAAAGCATACCTGCGATTGCACCGGCTCTTGTTGTTCTCTTCCAGAAGAGCGAGAACAGCATAAGAGGACCGAAGGTTGCACCAAAGCCTGCCCACGCAAAGGACACGATGTTAAAGATAATGCTCTTATCATCCCAGGCGATAACGATACCGATAAGTGCAATTGCAAGAATTACGATTCTTGACATCCACATAACCTGCTTATCGGATGCATTCTTCTTGAAGATACCCTTATAGAGCCCCTGAGATACTGCAGAGCCTGCGATAAGAAGATAGGAGTCGGAGGAGCTGATTGTAGCAGCAAGAATACCTGCCATAATTACGCCAGCAACAACAGGATGGAAAAGAATTTCGCCAAGAACCGCAAATACATTCTCGGAAAGGCTCTTTGTAGCAAGGCTTGCCGTAAGCTCGGGGTGCTTAAGAAGCACTGCTCTGCCGACAATACCGATAAATACGCCTGCTGCAAGGGAAATAATAACCCAAACTGTTGCAATTCTTCTTGAACGCTTGAGCTCGTCTGCACGTCTTATAGCCATAAATCTGAGAAGAACCTGAGGCATACCGAAGTAACCTAAACCCCAAGCAAGCATCGAGAAGACGGTAAGAACACCGTATGGAGCAGGCTCGCCGAATACAGGTACACCACCGTTAAAGAGCTGATTTCCTGCTTCATCAACTACGGGAGTTGCAAAGTGGGAAAGCGAAAGATAGCCGTCAATGTTCTTTGCGTTTTCAATTACGGCATCAAGTCCGCCTGCTTCCTTAACGCCAAATATTACAACACCGAGAAGTGCTACAAGCATAACAATTGACTGCATAAAGTCAGATGCACTTTCAGCAAGGAAGCCTCCGATAAGTGTGTAAATCAGAACAAACAAAGCACCGACAACGAGCATTGCGTGATAATCAACATCAAAAAGTCCTGCAAAGAGTTTTCCGCAGGTTACGAAGCAGCTGGATGCATATACAGCAAAGAAAACGAGAATAAAGAGTGAAGAAATGCCTAAGATTACCTTCTTCTTTTCCTTGAATCTGTTGCTGAAAAAGTCGGGAAGCGTAATGGAATTTCCTGCAATTGCAGAATAGTTACGAAGTCTTTTTGAAACAATCAGCCAGTTAACATATGTACCGATTGCAAGACCGATAGCAGTCCAAGCAGCATCTGCAAGACCACACCAATATGCAACACCGGGAAGACCCATAAGAAGCCAGCCGCTCATATCCGAAGCTTCTGCACTCATTGCAGCAACCCAAGGACCGAGACTTCTGCCGCCGAGAAAATAGTTTTCGGGGTTTTTCTGTGAGCGCTTCATAAAGTAAACGCCGATGCCGATAACTACGCACATATACGCAATCATAGCAATTAAGATTTGTACTTTTGTCATAAAAATTCTCCTAAAGCAAAAATATTGAAGTCATTATAACACACATAAATGCAAAAAGCAACAAGTTTCCGAAAAATAGACTAAAGTCTATACTGCGTTCTTGTCGCTTTGCAAAATTTTAAGTTATTATTGACATTTTTAATTGTACCAATTTGTGAACTGAAGGCTATTTCATAATATCATCAAACAGCATCGGAAGAACACTTTTGGCATACTTTGAGAGGGAGTATTCACCGTCACGAATACACCAGTCATACATAAGTGCCCTTTCACACATTGCATAAAGCTTGACTATCTCACTTGTGCTTGTTTCGCTCTTGATTTCTCCCTTGCTCTGACCTTCTTCAACAATTTTACGTATAAGCTTATAGTAATATCTGTTATAGTCGAGTAGGTTTTTTTCGCCTTTTGTAATAAGCTGAGTTGACAAAAGCCCCGACAAAAGATTGATGTCAACCTTATTTTCAATCATTTTGAACATTTCTTGGTTTAAATACATCAGCTTTTCAAAGCAAGTCTGTTCATCCAAAAGATTTGGTTCTAACTCCTTATACTTTTCATCAAAAACATATGACAGCGAGCTCAGAAGCGAATCCTTTGAGCTGAAATAATGGTAAAAAGAACCCTTCGATGTGCCTGAACGTGCAATTATTTCGTCAACCGTTGTATTTTCGTAGCCGTTTTCATAAAACAGGTTCCAGGCGGCATTTACTATTTTACTTTTTGTGGCATTGTTTTTCTTTGGCATATGTTTCACCTCTGAATTTACTATATCACATTTTCAAAAAAAGTTCAATATTAAAATCCGACCGCCGTTGCTTGGTGGTCGGATTTGGTTATTTACGCGAATTCTACAATTTAAATTTGTTTAATACCGCCCGCGAAATTTGCTGTCGGGCTTTCCCGAACCGCGAAATTGCCAGCGGGTGCTACCCGCGCTTAATACATTCCGCCGGGAGCTGCAGGTGCTGCAGGTGCGGGAGGCTCGGGC
>CAZTNR010000091.1:0-7295 GCA_964614955.1 uncultured Oscillospiraceae bacterium
AACAAGCTTTCCTGCCGCACTTCTTCCGCTGACTTCCCCTCTTATGCCGTGGTGGCTTAACTCCTCACAGCACGGGGCGTTTTGGGTGAAGAAAAAGCAAAGGTTTTCGCGCAAATGTCGGTGCACCTTTACTGCGTCGTCGTAGCACTCGTGAGTGTATGCCGCATCTGTCGCTTTGCGAACGTAACCGCGATAGCGGACGATAGAGTGTGTTTGTTAGTGGCAGAAGAATATAACGCTGCAGAAAAGCAGACGTTGAGGGCTAAAATAGCCTCCACGGCTTTCGGCGGTCGGGACAGCCCGACAGCAAATTTGTCATTTTGGCGGTCGGATTTATGCCGACCAAAATCGGCAATATTGCGGCGGCGCTTCGCCGCGACCGGAGTGGAGCCGAAAATGAGTGGGACCTTTTGGTTACTTTTCGGTCACGAAAAGTGACACCCCGCGGCTCGCAAGCCGCCGTCCCTTACAATCGCCCTACGCAGTAACTTCTCTGTTGAGTGGAGCTCCTTTGCATATAAATATCAAAAGTCAGCAAACCTTTCAGCTTGCCGACTATATTTTTATTACTAATGTAAAGAACCCTCGGGTCAGTTTAATTTTTCACACCGAAAAGAAAACCTCTCCGTCCACGGTATGCTTCTTCACGCCGAAGTTTTCTTCTATAGCACACCCGGCAAGGCAGTCGTTTTTTGTGCCCGAAAACTTCACTCTGCCCTTGTCCATAACTATAATTTCATCGGCATACCTTACCGCATCCGAAAGGTTGTGAAGCACGCATATGACGGTTTTGCCTTCCTGTGCCTTTTGCTTTGAAATGTCAAGTATACGTTTTGCATATTCCATATCGAGATTTGCCGTCGGCTCGTCGAGAAGCATAATATCTGCATTCTGACATAAGCTCATAGCAAAATACGAAAGCTGTCTTTCACCGCCCGAAATATTTGAAACCTTCTTGCCGTAAAGGTGCTCTATGCCGACTTTTTCCATCGACTTTTTCGCAAGAGCATCCCCCTTTGTCCTGATATCCCCGTAAGGATTTCTGCCAAAGGAAACAAGCTCGCCTGCCGTAAAAGGCACCGCCCTTACCGACTGGGAAAGAAGGGATATTCTCTTTGCTCTGGCGATATGGGACATTTCCGATATTTCTTTGCCGTCAAGTGTTATACTTCCGTCGTATCCGACAAGGCAGGCAAGACAGCTTACAAGGGTGGATTTTCCTGCGCTGTTTCTGCCGACAATACAGTAAAGCTTACCCTTTTCAAAGGTAAGGTTTATGTTATCAAGCACCCTTTTGTCGCCGTAGGAAAAGGATAAATCACGAACTTCAAGCATCCTTTTTACCTCCTTTGAAGAGAAGTAAGCACAAAAAGAAGGGCGCACCGATAAGTGCCATAAGTATTCCTGCAGGCACCTCCGACGGAGAAAAGAGCGTTCTTCCCGCAAGGTCTGCCGCAGTTACAAGGCAAGCTCCCGCAAGCGCCGAGGCAGGAATAAGATTTTTCATTCTCTCACCTGCAATATATCCTGCAATATGGGGTGCCATAAGTCCGACAAAGCCGAGAAGACCGGCAAAGCTGACAGCAGAGGAAGCCGATGCCGATGCAAGAAGCATAGCAATAACCCTTACACGCTCCGCATTTACTCCAAGGCTCTTCGCCGTACTGTCGCCAAGCGCCAAAAGGTCGAATTTTTCGGCAAAAACAACCGATAAAACAAGCACAATAATTACAATTGCAAAGGGAAGTATAAGCTCATCCGTCTTCACCCCTCTGACAGAGCCGACGGAAAAGGCGTTGTAGGACACAAGCACATCCGTGTCAAGCAGGGACATAAGGGATATCCCTGCCGAAAGAATAGAACTGAAAGCAAGACCGACGAGTATAAGAGTTGACCTTGTAAGCCCTATTTTCTTTGAAATCGCCGCAATCAGAAGTGTAGACAAAAAGGCACCGACAAAGGCAAAAAGCGGCATAAGATAATAGAGTGCAGGAACAAAAATCAGCGAAACAATCACCGCAAAGCCTGCACCCGAGTTTACTCCGACAAGACTGGGAGATGCCATTCTGTTGCCCGTTATTCTCTGGAGAAGTGCACCCGACATTCCGAGCCCCATACCGCAGACAATACTTGCCAGGATTCTCGGAAGTCTTACTGAGTATATGATAACACCGAACGGTGTCTGTGCTCTTGTGTCGCGTATAGCGTCAATAAACTCACAAAAGCTCATTTTAGCAGAGCCGAGAAAAACCGACAAAAGGCATAGCACCAAAAGCACTATGCCGCAAAGTATTGTATTTTTAATTGCTCTGACTCTACTCTTGTCCATATAAAAGCTCCGCCAATGTTCTGTAAGCTCTGCCCCAGCGGTTGTTGGGTTTGTACTGGAACAGTTCTTTATCGAGAAACGCATATTTTCCCGTTTTTACAGCCGACAAGGTCTGCCATTCTTTGCTTTCAAGCACACCCGTCATATATTTCTTTGCCGCTTCTTCATTCCCCATTGCGGAGAAGAAAATGAAATCGGGATCCTCTGAAATTATCTCCTCTGCCGAAAGTCCGTCAAGAAGCACCTTTGCGTTTTCCGCAATATTACAGGTGTTCATTTCGTCAAGCATTTCACAGACAAAATTCTCGTTTTTTGTCTTAGCCTTGGTTGCCTTTGCGGACGATGCGCACCTTACAAAGAGTATCTTTTTCTTTTGACCGTCCGGAACCGACGAAAGAACCTCTTCTATCTCAGCCTTTACCGCTACTACGTTCTTTTCGTACTGCTCTTTGCCGTCAAAAATCTCACAGAGTATTTTCATAACCCTCTCGTAGTCATTGAAATTTTCCACGTGAAAAAGGGCTGCGGGTATTCCCGCCGTGTTCAGAAGCTCTGCCGATTCCCTGTGAGAAGCAATATCGTATGAGCCTATTACAAGGTCGGGGCTGTGGGATATAAGAAGCTCTGTGTTTATACTCTTTCCCGCACCGCTGTCAACAAGGGGTGTATCCTCGCTTACAAATCCCCTCTCTGCCGCTTCGCCCACCGTTATATCGACACTTCCGCCCGAAAGCAAAACCATTTCGGCGTGGGAAGAAAAAAGTGCCGCAACCTTCTTCGGCTTTTGCAAAAGGGTTATTTCAGCTCCCGCATCGTCGGTAAAGGTTATATGGGAGTCTTCGGATGCTTTGTTTTCTTCTTCACACGAGCAAAGAAAGCAAAAACACAAAGCAAGGCACAAAAGTATCAGGATTTTTTTCATTTTGCAAGTATTTCGTCTTTTCTCGAGAGCATTTCGCCCGAGGTGAGAATTCTTTCCGTTTCTTCAAAGCCGACTCTTGCAATTGTATCGGCAAATCTTTCGCCTGCTTGTCCCTTATCACGGAAAAAGAGAATGGCACTTTCCACAAGGCTCATCACTTCTTCCTCAGAAGCAAATATCGTTGAAAGGGGTCTGCCGCACGCCGTCTTTTTGCCCCATCTTCCGCCGACATAAACCTTATGGCCGACGGTCTTTTCACCTATCGCTTTGAAGGGGCATTTGCCTATACATCTTCCGCAGTTATTACATTCATTTTCAGGTCGGGTAATTTTTCCGTCAACCACCCTTGCGCACTTTACGGGGCACGCCTTTTCCACCTGACACACCTTGCAGCCACGGCATTTGTCGGTGTAGATTTCAGGCACCCTCTGACCGATAATTCCAAGGTCGTTAAGGTCGGGCTTTACGCAGTTATTTGGGCATCCTCCGACGGCAATCTTAAACTTGTGCGGAAGCTTTACGTCGTGATAGCCTTTATAGAAGGTATGATGTATCTTTTCCGAGAGGGAAAATGTGTCAATAAGTCCGTACTGGCAGGTTGTACCCTTACAGGAAACCACGGGTCTTACCTTGGGTCCCGTACCGCCGATTTCAAGACCGTATTCTGCAAGAAAATCAATAAGGGGCTGTATATTTTCGTAGGGAATGTGCTGAATTTCCACCGTCTGACGTGTTGTAAAGGCACCCTCACCCGAGCCGAATTTCTTTGAAGCCTCGGCAATATGCGACATCTTCTCTGCCGTTATCTTGCCGTTGACGGTAAGTACCCTTGCGTTGAAGTGGCACATCGTTGTTTTATCTATAAGAAAACCGAGTCCCTTGACTTTTGCAATTTCCTCGGGGGTTGGTTTGTACACATGGATTCCTCTTTTCTGTTTGCGGATTTTCAACTTAATATATATCATATTTTTCCTGTTTTGTCAAACAAGGAAAAGAAAAAAAGCCAGCAAAGCTCTTCAGCCTGCCGACTCTGTTTTTTCATTAGTTAAAAGCCCTTACGGCAAATCAGTTACACCCCTTACACTTTCCGATACAGTAAATTTCTGTCACCGTCGGCTCAAAGCCTTGGGGGATTTTCATTTGGGGAAGCTCCGTGTCAAAGTCAAAGACCTTGCCGCACTCCTTGCACAAGAAATGTCCGTGGGTGTCGATACAGGCATCAAATCTTGCCTGCTGTTCCTCAATAGTAATTGTCTTTATAACACCCTCTGCCGAAAGAAGCTTCATAGTGTTGTAAACGGTTGTCTTTGAAAGGGTCGGAGCATTGGGTGAAAGGGCTGTATAAATCTCATCCGCCGTGGGATGGGTTCTGTGCTCTCTCAGGTAATCGTATATCATTACCCTTGTCAGCGACGGTCTTATTCCGTGTTCCTGCAGTATCTGAGCTGATGTCATTAATTACACCTCTTTTCATATATTTTGTACTGATTACAAAGTTATTATAACAACAAAGGTGTTATTTGTCAAGAGCTTTGAGAGAATTTCTGTATTTTTTTGCAAAAAACAACCCCGAGATGACCTCGGGGCGAAAACTATTCAAGTATTTTCTTTATATCCACATCCGCAAGGAAGGGCGCAACGGCACTCATCGTAAGGTGGCAGAGGGAGGTGTTCCACTTTGTATCCTTGCCCCAGCCTTCGAAGGTCATTGTACCGCCCTCGGCAACGATTCTTCTCCAGGCACCTTCATCAAGTAAGCACGCTTTGAGATCATCCCACTTATCGCGCCTTACTAAGCCCATAAGTGCAGGGAAATATGTAAAGAGCGCAACCGAGCTTATCTTTCTTTCCCTCAGCATATTAAGGATGTTTTCTTCACACTCCTTGTCGGGACAAAGACCGAAGCCGAAGGTGTAGAGGTTACCGACAATACTTACGTGGTCAGAATTCAGAGAGTCGGTAAATATGTGCTTCTTTTTGTCATAGAATGCATCAAGGAAGGCTTTGCAGAGGTCTGCCGTGTCGCGGTAGGGCTCTTTTCCGAGTGCCTTTGCAATCTTGTTTACACTGCTTATTGCCTCAAGGTAGTGTCCGCACATTACAACGTGAGGCTCCTTACAGCCCTTGGTTTCGTTGTCGATTTTTACATAGCCGTCGTGGTAGTTTGCGGGCCATTCGACAAGGTTCCACTTATCCGTGACGTTGATAAGCCCGTCTTCTCTTTCGTAATCTCTTCTGTAAACCTCAAGAAGCTTTACACACTTGGGATAATTCTGTTCGAGGTATTCTTTATCTCCCGTCACTCTGTAATGCCAGAGAACAAGATGTACAACCATAAGTGAAAATTCGGCGATTTCCTGCATAAACGAGCCGTCAAGGCAGGTCATAAGGCTTTCGGAAATAAAAGAGGAATAGAAGGCATCGTCTATAAGCTTTCTTACGATGCTGTCGTCACCGCCCAAAAGCAGGTGGGTCAGAGCCGTGTAACAGCCGTCGCCCACATAAAAGCCCTTTTCTCTTTCACAGCAGTCCTGAATTACCTCCTGTACCGCATAGTGCATTGTATCCTCGCAGAGCTTCCATATTGCTTCCAAATGCCTGTCACCGCGGTATTCGGGTTTAAGAGAGCTTGCAGCTTTAAAGGGATAGTGGCGGATATTGAAATATATATCGTAAACCTTGACGCCCTCGGGAATATCGATTTCGGCATATCTGAACGCCTTGAAGTCAAACCACTCAAGGCTGTCCTCCTTACCCGAGAGTACCCAGGGCTCGATGTATTTACAGTTGGCGCGAAGCTCGTATCTGACAGAGCCGTCGTCAAGAAGCTCCTGACCGCACTTGATTGTAAGCTCACTTCCCTTTTGTCCCTTTGCCTTCATACAAAGATAGCCTGCGTAAACCTTACCGAAGTCAAGGTAAAGAGTATTTCCCCTCATTTCGGAAACGACGGGCTCTACCTTTTCAAATACCAGCATCTTTGACTTCTGCTCTGCAAGTGTATGGTCGGCAAAGCTGTTTTTTTTGGCATTTGTCCAGTCGGAGTCGTCGAAATCCGTGCCCTCAAAGCCGAACATTCCGGAGTTCGAGTCCTGTTTTTCCATAAACTGGGTATGATATCCGATTTCGTGCGTTTCGGTAAAGGCGTCGTGGGGCTTTGTCAGGAAGGTTTCGTCTGTACAAAGCAAGCACCTTCCGTCCACTTCAAGGTCGAAGATAAGACCGTGTCTGTTATCTCCGCTCTGCCATACTCTGTTGATAAGACCGTGGTAGAGGGTGTGTACGGCAATAAGGTTTTCACCCTTTTTAAGATACTGCGTGACATCAACAACATTATAGTTGTAGTTGGAGTGATAACAGGGCGCAGGTCCCTGACAGACAAACTCACCGTTGATATAGAGCTTATAGTAGTCGTCGGCAGAAATGAAGATTACCGCCTTGCCCGTTTTTTCCACATTAAACTTTTTTCTGAAAAGGATATGTCTGTTCCTGTGCTCGGAGCAGTCGATATCCGGCGTGTCCTTTTCCCTGTGGAACACGTTTCTCGGTGCAAGATTTGCAAACTCCTCATCCGTAATCCATATACCCTTGAAGTTGTGGCTCATATTCGAAACCTCCTGCGGTTTTATTTATCTGTATTTTAGCATTTTAAAGCCTGTTTGTAAAGCATTTTGCACTAAAATATAGGCGATATTTTTGCAAAAAAAGTATTTTTTGTAAAACTTGAATTTTTTTGCAAAAAAATATATACAATAGAAAAAAATTGTGATATTATTTAGTCGTGGAAATTTTTAAAGACAACTTCAGAAGGAGTGCTATTTATGAAAAAGATTTACGAAGGCAAGACAAAGGACGTATATGCTCTTGACAACGGCAATGTAATGCTCAAGTTCAAGGACGACTGCACAGGCAAGGACGGCGTTTTTGATCCCGGCGAAAATACTGTAGGTCTTACAATCGAAGGTATAGGCAAAGCAAATCTCGAAACAAGCATCCACTATTTTGAGCTTCTCAAAAAAGCAGGCATCAAGACTCACTATGTTT
>CAZTNR010000092.1:0-7178 GCA_964614955.1 uncultured Oscillospiraceae bacterium
AGCATCCGCAAAGAATGCACCTGCAAAGAGTGCGATTACGGGAAGCTTTGCACCGCAGGGCATAAAGGGAGTGAGCATTGCGGTAGCTCTTCTTTCTCTTTCGTTTCTGATTGTACGGCAAGCCATAACGCCGGGGATTGCACATCCTGTACCGATAACAAAGGGAATTACGGACTTACCCGAAAGACCAACCTTCTTGAAGATGGGGTCAAGTACAACGGATACTCTTGCCATATAACCGCAGTCTTCGAGAAGCGCGATAAGGAAGTACATTACCATAACGAGAGGCAAAAAGCCGACAACGGCAATGAAGCCTCCGATGATACCGTCAACAAGCAGTGCCTGAAGGAAGGGTGATGCGCCTTCAACAAGACCTCCTACCCAACCCTGGAATGCTTCAAGCCAGGCAACGAGCGTATCTGCAATAAAGGGACCGAGGCTTGACTGGGAAATATCAAATACAAGGAACATAATAAGGGCAAAAATCGGAATACCGAGCCACTTGTTTGTGAGAACTGCATCCAGCTTATCCTGCGCATTCTTCTTGTTTGTAAGAACCTTTCTTGTTTCAACCTTCTTAACAATGCCGTTTACAAAATCAAATCTCTTTTTATCTGCCTCAACAACAACATTCTTGTCTGTAAGGTCAATGTCACCCTGAACATAGGGAGCCTTCTGTTCGGCGCCCTTGAGAGATGCCGCAGTCTTTACAACCTCCGAAAGACCCTTGTCGTTCGAATGGGTGGAAACGGTTTCAACAACGGGACAACCGAGAAGCCCGGAAAGCGCTGCTGTGTCAATCTTTGTTTCCTTCTTCACATTAACGTCACTCTTGTTGAGTGCAACAACCACGGGAATGCCGAGCTCAAGAAGCTGAGTTGTGAAGAAAAGGCTTCTCGAAAGGTTTGTTGCATCCACGATGTTTATAATAACATCGGGGTTTTCGTTCCTTACGTATGAGCTTGTTATACTTTCCTCCGAGGTAAAGGGCGACATAGAATAGGCGCCGGGAAGGTCTACTGCCACAAGCTCATCAATACCGTCATAATAGCTCTTCTTGATAAGAGCCTCCTTCTTTTCAACCGTAACGCCTGCCCAGTTGCCGACCTTTTCGTTTCTGCCTGTAAGGGCATTGTACATTGTGGTCTTACCGCTGTTGGGGTTACCTGTCAAAGCGATTCTCATTTGTTTTCCTCCTATATTAAGGTTCTTTGCGAACCAAAATTAACGGTTCTGCACTCCACGAATTGGTTAGTAACAACTAACCGTGTAGGTCAAAGCCAACCGACCCGTGGTCGGTTTTTGCTGTGTTTTTAAATTTGTATTGCCTCTGCAAGGTCGTTGTCGATTGTGTATCTTCCGTCTTTAATGGAAACAACGCAGCCGCCCTTTAAGTGGGAGATAACAGTTATCTTCTCGCCCTCATAGCAGCCGAGTGAAAACAGGAAAGCATCAAGCTCCTCGTCATCTGTGACAATACTCTTGATTTCATATTCCTTTTCAGGCTCCGCATTTCTCAGAGTCATAGCCACACCTCTTTTCACAATCGGGTTAGTTTTCCCTAACCACAATGTATTTTAGCAACAAAGTTTCCTTTTGTCAAGAGGTTTTGAAATATTTTTTCATTTTTTTGCAATATTCGGCAAAACCCGACCCGACTGCAAGAAACAAAAGCTCATATTTATACATATTGCACTAAGACGTGCTTTATGACAAAAAAGAAGAAGTGCCTCAAAATCACTTCTCTTTTGTATTATTCCTTACAAAGGTTTTCAAGAAAGCCTGCCACATCCTCGGTGTGGTATGAGCAAACAGCTTTCAGTTCGTCCCCTGCACCGTTTGCGCTGACTGCAATTTTTGCCTTCTTCATCATTTCGATGTCGTTCACTCCGTCACCTATGGCGGCAGTATCAAGCTTTGTAAGATACAGTCTCATCTGCAAATCCGACACGGCAAGACCCTTGTTTGAAATGGCGCTTGTGTATTCGCACCACTCGCCCGCGTTATATGCAACCCTCAGGGACTTTGGCAGAAACTTTACCGGCTCTGCATTACCTTCCCTTGACCAGATTGCAATTTTGACAATGGGCTCCTTTATGTCGTAAAGCCTTTCGACATAGAATGTTTCTTCACCACTCTGTGTTTCGGAAGTAATAGCAAAATCCTCGCTGCCCTGAATTACGTAGGGTATTTTCGGAGTGCAGAGCAGTATTCCGCAGTTTTCGTACTGGGGTCTCTTTATAACATCTATTACGTCGCCGACGCCTATCTGCTTGCAGTATATAACCTTATCGTTATGAATTATAACCGCACCGTCACAGCAAATAAAGTACAAATCCTCTTTGACGGCAGAAAAGAGATTTTCAAGACTTCCGTAGGTTCTGCCGGACGCAACCGCAACCTTTTTGCCCGCCTTTTTCAGTGCATCAATGGCACAAAGCATCTCTCCCGACACTTCGTTTTGTTCTTTTGTCAGTATTGTTCCGTCAACGTCGCTTACAATAAGTTTAATCATTTTTACCTCTGTCAGTTAAATTTTACAAATGATTCCTGTCTGTTATGGTAGGTCATAACCCCTTCAATGCCGAGACTCTTCAAATATTCCTGAACCTCGTCTATCTTTGTTCCCAAAAGGCTGTAGTGATGACCGTCGGAGCCGAGAGTAAATCTCTTGCCGCCAAGGTCAACATAAAGCTTTATAAGGTCAAAGCACGGAAGCGGCTGATTATAGTCTCCCCGAAGTGTAGAAGAATTAATCTCAAGACTCTTGCCCCTTTTCATCAGCACCTTAAAAAGCTCACTGTAGGGCTCGGAGTACTTTTTCATATCAATTATGCCGAGCCTTGAATGCATATGAAAGTATCTTAAGGGATACGTGCAGTGGGCAAGGGAGTCAAAGTCGCACACGGTTGCAAAATGAATTATCTGCGAAAGATAGTCGTCAAGGCTTGAAAGCAAAAACGCGTCGCTGTACTGCGAAAAGTCCATAGTGTAGTAGTCTGTGCCGTCGTCGTTGATATGAAGCGAGCCGAGGACAAAATCGGGCTTTACTTCATCCAGCACCCGTTTTCCTTCGTCGGCACATTCGGGGCGGTGGATATGGGCAAGCTCGATGCCGTGCATTATGTCAAGCTTGTCGCCGTACATTTCCTTTGCCTCAAGAAACGCCTTCCTTGCAAGAAGCGCATCACAGGTTATGGCACCCGGGTCGGGAATTATATCGTAGTGCTCGGTAAAGGCTATGTGCCCTATTCCTCTTTCAATTGCCGTTTTGCAAAAGGAAAGGGCATTATTGTCGGCGCCCTGGTCGGCGTCGCTTGAAATTCTTGTGTGTATATGTAAATCGCAGATTGGCATATGATTCTTCCTTTATACTTGTTTATTACAGTTTATCACATTTCTTTTAAAAAGTAAAGCGTTTTACGGGTATTTACACACATTCGTTTTTGTGATACAATAATGACAAAGGAGGCGGTTATATGGCAAAGCAGTCGGGGCAAAAGCTGAAGCTTTTATATCTCAACAAGTTTTTTCTTGAAAACACAGACGAAAATCATACCGCTACAATAAACGAAATTATAGATTTTCTTGCTTCTGTGGGAGTTTCCGCAGAAAGAAAAAGCCTTTACGACGATTTTGAAAATCTCAGAGCCTTCGGCACAGACGTTATGAGCATAAAGCAGGGCGGATCAACAGGTTATTACGTCGCCGACAGAACCTTTGAGGTGTCTGAGCTCAAGCTGCTTGTTGATGCGGTACAGGTGGCAAAATTCATCACGGACAAGAAGTCAAACCAGCTTATAGGTAAGCTTGAAACACTCTGCTCAAGACACGAGGCACAGGCACTTTCCCGTCAGGTTGTGATGCCGTCACGAATAAAGAGTATGAATGAAAGCATTTACTACAATGTTGACAAAATCCACTCTGCAATTACAGACAACCTTGCCATAACCTTCAAGTATTTCGATTACGATGTCAACAAGGAAAGAGTTTTACGACACGAAGGAAACGAGTACAGAGTAAGTCCGTACTCGCTCAACTGGGACGATGAAAATTATTATCTCATAGCCTTTGACGAAAACAGCGGAATGATACGGCATTACCGTGTAGACAAGATGCTGGAAATACATATAACAGACTCGGCAAGAAAGGGCAGAAAAGAATACGAGGAAACCGATGTTTCGATGTATTCCAAAAAGGTCTTTTCGATGTTCGGAGGCAAGGATACACACATTTGCCTTGAGTTTGACGAAAAAATGTGCAGCGTCGTAATCGACCGCTTCGGTAAAGACGTTATGATGAGAAAAAGTGAAAACGAAGGCAAAATCTACGTATACTGCAACGTGGTTGTAAGCCCCCACTTCTTCGGCTGGCTGTTCTCCTTCGGGAATATGGTGAAAATCGCCACACCTCAGAGTGTTGCCGATGAATTTGTGAAGTATACAGGTGATGTGCTGAAAAATTACCTTTGAAAAAATAATAAAATAACGCAAAAAACCCAACCGCCGTTGTTTGGTGGTTGGGTTTAGTTATTTGCGCGAACAATATCGCCTGATTAAGTACTTTGCCGCCCGCGAAATTTGCCGCGGGGCTTCCCCGCTATTCTGCTACGGGAGCTTCAACAGGGCAAGCAGCTGCGCAAGAACCGCAGTCGATGCAATCGTCCTTATTGATTTCGTACTTTCCGTCCTTTTCGCTGATAGCGTCAACAGGACATTCTGCTGCACAAGCACCACAACCGATGCAAGCGTCTGTAATTACGTATGCCATTAGAATACACCTCCATAATATTTTTGCTGAAAGTCCTGCGGAAACCATACAATCCGCCGACTCTGTTGCCATTATATCATATTTTTTATAAATTTCACAGTTATAAGTTGAATAATATATAAACTTTTCGTGACAAACGAATGAAAAGCCTATAAATACTGCCTTATTTTCGGGACAAGTGCCTTGTAGATTGTAATAAATATAATAGAGTTAAGTCCTGCCTTTACAGCATTGAAAGGAAGAACCCCTGCCACTATGTAGTTTTTTACGCCGCCGACAAAAGACATAATCTCAGGGTTTACAAACATCTCATAAAGTCTGATAATCAGAAAATAGTTGCTTAGAGCTGAAACTATAACCGCCAAAACGGTGGCTGTAACCATTGCTCCGATTGTTCTTTTGAGAGTTGCGACTGTTGTCTTGGAAAATCTTATTATATAGCCTGCTCCCAATACATATACAGAGCTTATGATAAAGTTCGACAGCTCACCTATACCCAAAGTATCTGTCATAAACAGGTGAACGGCGTTTCTGATGAGTATTACAATCACACCCGAAAGGGGTGATACAATTGATGCCGCAAGAAGCGCAGGAATATCTGCAAAATCCATCTTGAACATAGGAAATCCCGGAAGCACCACAAAATGCGGATACACAAACAGTATCGCAGACAGCGATGCAAGAATTCCCGTTATGGACACGGCTTTTGCTTTATTTTGCATATTAAATCCTCTTTTCATATGAATTGTACGTGTAAAACAATGTTTTTAACACTATCCACAAGCTTTTCCACCGATATTTTTCTGTTTCCACACAAATCCACCGAGTTTTCCACAAAAAGAAGTACATATCTACGTTGGTTTCGACATTTTCGGTAAGCGTTTTCCACATTTTACTAAACTAAAATGTGGATATTGTGGTTAAAAACTGTTGCTTTTCCACCTTTATTATATTCTTTCAGAGGTCTAAAAAAGAAAATTCCCGACCGGATGTCGGGCAAAATACAAGTATATATACCTATACTTACAACATTTCTTCATCCAGACTATACTGTCGGTTTTGGAATTTCACCAAATCAACGGTGCTTCACCGCTCTCGGACTATACCGCCGGTAGGGAAATACTCCCTGCCCTAAAAGTTGTATTGGTTTGTTAAGCGACATCCACGGTTAGACAGAAACCGAGACTTCCCCGTGAATTGCCAGCGGAGGCTCTCTCCGCCCCTGCCCTAAAAGTTGTTGCTTTGTTAAGCGACACCTCGGGCTTGCTTTCAGCCGAGATGTAGCGTGAGCTTGCAGCGGCGCTTCGCCGCCCCTGCCCTAAAAGTTGTTGTTGGTTTGTTGAGCGACACCCACGGTTAGACAAAAACCGAGACTTCCCCGTGAATTGCCGGCGGAGGCTCTCCGCAAAGATGGGAAGCCTTGCGGCTTCCCATCAAACCGCTTATCGCGGAAGTATTTGTTCTAAAGTATCAATTAACCAAAGATCTTGGAAACGACACCGGAACCAACTGTTCTACCGCCTTCACGAATAGCGAAACGGAGACCTTCTTCCATAGCGATGGGCACAATAAGTTCAACGTTCATATTAACGTTGTCACCGGGGTTGCACATTTCAACGCCGTCGGGAAGAGTGATGATACCTGTAACGTCAGTTGTTCTGAAGAAGAACTGAGGTCTGTAGTTGGAGAAGAAGGGCTTATGACGTCCGCCTTCCTTTTCTGTAAGAACGTAAACCTGACCTTCGAACTTTGTCTGGGGCTTGATAGAACCGGGCTTAGCAAGAACCTGACCCTTTTCTACTTCGTTCTTAGCGATACCTCTAAGAAGAGCACCGATGTTGTCACCTGCTTCAGCAGAATCCATCATCTTGTGGAACATTTCGATACCTGTGATAGTTGTCTTCTTTGTTTCCTTAAGACCAACGATTTCAACTTCATCAGCCATCTTAACTGTACCTCTTTCAACTCTACCAGTTGCAACTGTACCACGACCTGAGATAGAGAATACGTCTTCTACAGGCATAATAAAGTCGAGATCGGAAGCTCTGTCAGGAGTAGGAATGTATTCGTCAACCTGCTTCATAAGCTCAAGGATAGGAGCGTAAGCAGCATCTGCGAGATCATCGGGAGCGTCAAGAGTAGCTCTTGCGGAACCTCTAACGATAGGAAGATCGTCGCCGGGGAAATCGTAGGAAGAGAGAAGATCTCTTGTTTCCATTTCAACGAGGTCGAGGAGTTCGTCGTCATCAACGAGGTCGCACTTGTTGAGGAATACTACGAGTGCAGGAACACCAACCTGTCTTGCGAGAAGGATGTGTTCTCTTGTCTGCTGCATAGGACCGTCTGTACCGGCAACAACGAGGATAGCGCCGTCCATCTGAGCAGCACCTGTGATCATGTTCTTAACG
>CAZTNR010000093.1:0-7014 GCA_964614955.1 uncultured Oscillospiraceae bacterium
ATTACACCTTTATCGAAATTATGGGTTGTCCCGGCGGTTGCGTAAACGGCGGCGGTCAGCCTACACAGCCCGCATCTGTTCGTAACTTTGTAGACCTCAAGGCACTCAGAGCAGCTGCTCTTTATGAGGACGACAAGAATCTTCCCGTAAGACTTTCTCACGAAAACGAAGACATCAAGACAATCTACAAGGAATACTACGGCGAACCCGGCAGCCATAAGGCTCACGAGCATCTCCATACTTCCTATGTTGCAAGACCCAAGATTGATCTTGAAGCTAAGTAATTGAGATATTAAATATTAAGCGGACAGCGAAAGCTGTCTGCTTTTTTCGTACTATGAACCATTGACATTATGTTTTTTCTATGATAAAATATGTTTGCCAAACCAATTTAATATGCGTAACGGTTATTATTGTTTTAGGATAATTATACCCTTTTCTATTTATACACGTATAAGTGACTTTGATAAAAATGCAAATCTCGTCTATGCGTGTATGTTATAACGTTATGCATAATTGGTTTGGCGACTATCGGGGTTTGCGTTTTTTTGCGTCTGCTTCGGTAGGCGCATTTTTTGTTATGGAGGCTTTCTTATGAAAAAAACTCTTGAGTTGCTTTGGCAAATGTACAGTACAGAATGTCCCCAAAACCATTCTGAAAAGCTTGATGAGGCTGTAAAACAAGCAGGTGACTGTGAGCAAAAACTAACAAATGCATTATCCGAAAATGAACGGGAATTGTTTGAGCTTTGCCGCGACAAATGGGACAAGATCACTGCAGTTTCCGAAGAACTGGCATTCATAAAAGGTGTTGAGTTTGCAACCAACTATCTCATAGAGACATCCTGCAAATAATACAAAAAATGACGGCTCGCAACCGTCATTTTTTTATACCTTAATAATTTTTCTTCTCAACCTCAAAGTACCCTCTATCGTGGTAACACACAGGACAATGCTCGGGTGCAGATTTACCCACCTCAATATGACCGCAGACACGGCAAATCCACATAGTTTCTTCACACTTTGAGAAAACTGTGTCGGTTTCTATATTTTTAAGAAGCGCCAAAAACCTTTCCTCATGGCTTCGTTCAACAGAAGCTACTCGCCTGAACTTTTCGGCAAGGTGTGGAAAACCTTCATCCTCGGCATCCTTGGCAAAGCTTTCGTACATCTCTGCCCATTCCCAGTGCTCACCCTCTGCCGCGGCTTTCAGATTGTTTGTCGTGCCGCAGATTTTCCCGAGCTCTGCTGCCCATAGCTTTGCGTGCATCTTTTCATTATCTGCAGTTACTCTGAAAATCTCGGCAATTTGATGATAACCTTCACTTTCAGCTACCTCTGCAAAATAGGTATACTTGTTTCTTGCCTGCGATTCACCGCCAAATGCCTTCTCTAAATTTTCACGTGTTTTAGTATTGCTGTAATCCATCATAATTATATCCTCCAACAATGTTTTGATATAATTATGCCCGAAGTAATATATAAAAATTCGCCTGTGTCGGGATTTGACACAGGCAAATATTAAAAATCTTTATTCATCTAATCAGATCCTTCGACTACGGCAAAAATGCCTTCGTTCAGGATGACAAAGTGGCTTGTTTCATCAGATACATAAACTATTCTGTTACAAGCTCTATATCCGCACCGACTTTTCTAAGCTTTCCGCAGATATCTTCATAGCCTCTCTGAATGTGTCGGATGTTATCTATTTCAGTAACACCCTCAGCCGCAAGACCTGCAATAATGAATGCAGCACCTGCTCTTAAATCACAGGCAGTAATCTGTGCGCCCCTGAGCGAAGCGCCGCCGAGGAATTCTGCCATCTTACCGTCGGACACCTTGATAGCCGCACCCATCTTATAAAGCTCGTCGCAATACTTGAAGCGATTGTCCCATACGCCCTCACGCATAGTACTCTTACCGCCGGCTATACACATAAGAACGCCCATCTGAGGATTCATATCTGTCGGGAAGCCGGGATAAGGAAGAGTTTTTACGTTGATGCCTGAAATCTCGCCGATATATTTAACGCGAACCGCATCATCGTATTCCTCAACCTCAACACCCATATCCTGAAGCTTTGCCGTAATTGACTCAAGATGCTTCGGAATAACATTTGTAATCCTAAGCTCGCCCTTGGTTGCGGCCGCCGCAATCATAAATGTACCTGCTTCAATCATATCGGGAACGATTTCATAAGTAACGCCGTGAAGGCTTGACACTCCGCGGACCTTGATTGTATCGGTACCTGCACCCGAAATATCGGCTCCTGCGCTGTTCAGGAAGTTTGCAAGGTCAACAACGTGAGGCTCTCTCGCGGCATTATCAATAACCGTAACACCCGGTACACGAACAGAAGCAAGAATTGCATTTATTGTTGCACCGACAGAAACTATATCCATAAACACAGAGTCGCCGCAAAGTCCGTCTTTGCCGGAGGATATGATAACAGACTTTGTATCGTCATCACAAACAACATTTGCACCAAGCGCCTCAAACGCCTTTATATGCTGGTCGATAGGACGGGCACCGATTTCGCATCCGCCGGGGTATGCCGCCTTTGCGTGACCGAATCTTCCAAGCTCGGCACCCAGTATGTAGTAGGAAGCACGCATCTTTCTCACAAGTTCAAACGGTGCACTTCCGGGAACGATATCGGTTGTGTCTATTTCAAAGGTTGTTTTATCAATTTTTGTAACAGTTGCACCCATACTTCTCAGTATATCAAAGGATGCAGTAACATCGCTAATCATCGGAATATTGTGAAGGGTACATCTCCCCTCTGTAAGAATAGTTCCGAATATTATGGCAACGGCTGAATTCTTCATACCGCTGACCTCTATTTCGCCGTACAATGGCGTATTGCCTTTTATGACAATCTTATCCATTAACGCTTTTCCTCCAAATCAAAATTTAGAACAGTTTGCGAAAAGCACCAAAACATTATACCATAAAATGAGGCATATATGTAAAGTGCTTTTTTAGTTTTTGTCTATTGCTAAAGGGCATCGAAATATGTTATTTTTACACTTCCGTCTTTATCGGTATACACAACCTCCCACCTTGGCAGCAGATAATACTTATTATCCTCAGTCATACCGAGTGAATATACAATTCTTTCACTAATCACGGATGTTACATTCTCAAGGTCAAGCTTATAAAGCACATTTACCCCGTCAGTAAGAGTATTGTGATACTTTGCCTTAAGGTCTGAGGTTATCCAGTTACCCGAAAGCAAAGCAAGCTCACCGTCCGTAAAGACATAGTTGAGATAAACATCCTTAATTATGCTTCCGTCTACCGTCTGCATTGCCGTGACAATAAGAATTGAATCGTTGGACGAGCTTCCGGTAACGGTATAGCCGAACTGAGAAGCACCGATAAGTGCGGATGAAATTTTGTCAATACAGTCATAAACATCTTTGTTTACATTTTCTGTCTGCATATTGAGTATAGGCTTTTCACCGTAACTCATATCTATGCCTGTTTTTGAGAAGTTGAAGGAAAGCTTTCTGTCGTACAGCACAAATCTTCCAAGCTCCCTGTTGTCGCTTTTCTCGTCGTAAATACCGACTGACAAGCCCTCGGGCGTGTCAAATTCAGTCATAGTTATTCCCGTTCCGAAAACGGCTTCGCTTACTGCATTTACAACAATATCAAAGTGCGCCTTATCACCTGTTTCAAAGTAATATATATCCCTTTCGGGCATTTTACGTTCGATAATCGATGAGTCAATATCAACACCGCGGCTCTTAAGATTCTCAACGGCAGATACAACAAGCTCATCGGATATAACCGTTCTTCTTTCAAGCTCATACCTGTAAAGAGTATAGAAAAGAACACTCAGACACAGAAATATTACTATCAGCAATCGGCAAATCTTCCCTGCTTCCATTAACCAATCACCTCCGGAACATCAGTAAGTGATGCCCAGCCAAGCTCCCGTATTCCGTCGTCATCCTCATCGCCGAGAACAGGAAAAACTTCAGAATTTCCCTTTTGCTGTGACACGGAGCTTGCATATTTCTGGGGCAAAACAGTAGAAACCGAATCAAGTCGGCTGCAATTGAACAAAAGCATTTTTGCATAGACAATCTTATTATTCTTTATTTCAAAAACTGCATCGAAATCATCTTCAAAAATAAATATACCGTCTGTTGTATATTTAAAATAGATTTTCAATGAGTCAGAATCTTCAATGTAATCAATACCCGCAAGAGAACAAGAAACACGACCGGTTCCCTTATACAGAGTATTTATGAGATTTTTGAGGGCAAATACAACATCGGAAAATGTAAAGTCTTGGGAATCAACCGACAGATAACCGATAAATTCATCAATACCTTCACCTTCACCGTCGGGGTTCTTGTACTCAACAGAGCCGTCTATATTTACAATCAGCTCTCTGAATTCCTCAACGAAATTCACTTCACTTCCGTCGCCCGTGGTAAAGCTCTTGATAAGGTTCGGGTTAAACGAAAAAGCGTTAAAAACACTCTTTAACCATTCGGCATCCGTGCTTATACCGTACTTTTCGGCATATGGCAGGACTTCATACCTTGAGCATTCGATAGAAGACGAAAGAACGGGGCTTACACTTCCCTCTTTGTAGTAGACAAAAGGAATTCCGCCGTCAATTATATCATATGTTTCATCAAAAAAGTTGTTAAATTTAACCTTTTCATAAGGCAAAAGCTTAACAATATCATTTCCCGAGGACACAGCGATTGCCGAAACATTACCTTCTTCATCGGGAACAACAAAAAGATGCTTAAAAAAGAAGCTCTGAGCATCTGATGTAAATCCCACCCTTTGCGAAATACAGGGCAAAATCACATCCGAGGGCAAATCATCGTAAAAGCTCACAAGGATATACTGACCGATATTTTTAACATCCTCTACATTTGCGCTTTTATGCTCTTCATCACAGTAGACAAACTCGCTCTTTCCCTTAAAAAGTATATTTAAGCTTTCACAGAGGGTGTCCTGCAAAAGGCGTCTTTGGTCATTGTCATAAGGGACGGCGAGCATCTCGTCATTGTTCCTGACACCCACAAAAACAGGCTCAAGTAAATCATCGAAAAACTCGTCAGTCTGAAATTCCGATGTGCTCAGCAGAAGCCTTGTATCGGTTTCGGACAAGGTAGGAAGATTTGATGTTCTGCCGTTCATCCTTATATCAATATAAAGACCGCAGCAAATCAGCATTATAAAAAACAGCACTGCCGCAACAGCAATTTCAACACGAAGAATTAAATCATTTCGCCTGTCCTTGTTAAACATCAAATCACCTGCCTCTCTTTCGGAATTTACGGGCAGTGACAAAGAATAATTTATCGTTAGGCACTGCCCGAAAACTAAATGTTTTTGAGTATATTAGCAATCTTTGCACCGTGCTCCATACCTTCATCATAGATAAAGTTAAGCTCGGGTGTGTTTCTGAGATTGAGTCTTGAAGAAAGCTCGCGTCTTATAAAGCCGAGTGCAGACTTAATTCCTGCCTTAACCTCATTCGCATCACCGTTCATCACGCTGTAATGAACCTTGCAATACTTCTGGTCGGCAGTGGTCTCGGTTCTTGTTATACTTATAAAGCACTTTGAAACCCTTGGGTCCTTTACGTCCTTTAAGATATACATAAGCTCTCTTGCGATTTCTTCATTCACCCTGTCTGTATGATGAACAATTTTCTTCTTAATAGGCATATTTAACCTCTTTTAACCTCTTCCATAATAAAGGCTTCGAGAATATCGTTTTCCTTGATGTCGTTAAAGCGTTCAAGACCGATACCGCATTCGTAGCCGGTAGCAACCTCCTTAACGTCATCCTTGAATCTTCTGAGGGATGCAATCTTGTCTTCAAAGATTACTACACCGTCTCTTACTACTCTTATCTGGCAGGCACGTGTAATCTTACCGTCCTGAACATAAGAACCTGCAATAAAGCCGATACCGGGAACCTTGATAGTCTGACGTACCTGGGCTCTACCCATAACAACTTCCTTGTATTCGGGAGCAAGCATACCGTTGATAGCAGCTGTGATTTCTTCGATGCATTCGTAGATAACTCTGTAGGTTCTGATATCAACTTCCTGATCCTCTGCAGAGTCTACAGCAGCCTTGTCGGGTCTTACGTTAAAGCCGACAACGATAGCATTTGAAGCAGAAGCAAGCATTACGTCGTTTTCTGTAATACCGCCTGCCGCAGAGTGAATAACCTTAACCTTAACCTCTTCATTAGACAGCTTTTCAAGGCTCGATTTTACTGCTTCTGCAGAGCCCTGAACGTCAGCCTTAACAATAATAGCAAGCTCCTTTGTACCCTCTTTAAGCTGGTCAAAGAGTGAGTCAAGTGAAACCTTCGCATTAGCCTTGAAGATTTCTTCCTTAGCCTTTGTTTTTCTTTCATCAACAAGAGCCTTTGCCATTCTTTCGTCAGCAACAACTCTGAATTCGTCGCCGCCTTCGGGTGCCTCGGAAAGACCTGTGATTTCAACAGGAACGGAAGGTCCTGCTTCCTTTACGGTATTTCCCTTGTAGTCTGTCATAGCACGAACGTGACCGATTGCAGTGCCTGCAATAACAACGTCACCTCTGTGAAGTACACCGTGCTGTACAAGAACCGTCGCAACGGGACCTCTGCCCTTATCAAGCTTTGCTTCGATTACGATACCCTTTGCATCGCACTTGGGATTAGCCTTAAGCTCCTTCATATCGGCAACAAGAAGTACCATTTCAAGAAGCTCGTCAATACCCTTATGCTGAAGTGCGGATACGGGAACACAGATTGTATCTCCGCCCCACTCTTCGGGAATGAGCTCGTAGTTAGCAAGAGCCTGCTTTACGTTATCAATGTTAGCAGACGGCTTATCTATCTTGTTTATTGCAACGATAATGGAAACGCCCGCAGCCTTTGCGTGGTTGATAGCTTCAACCGTCTGAGGCATAATACCGTCGTCAGCCGCAACAACAAGAATTGCAATATCCGTAGCCTGAGCACCGCGGGCACGCATTG
>CAZTNR010000094.1:0-6946 GCA_964614955.1 uncultured Oscillospiraceae bacterium
AAAAAAAGCCTTCCCCTTTGGGGAAGGTGGGTTGCGTTAGCAACTCGGATGAGGTTTGACTGACATAAAGCCTCCCTCCGAGAGGGAGGTGGCATGGCTTGTCCGTGACGGAAGGAGATTGCGAGAGTTTTGGATATATGAAAACTCTAATATACGCACTCTCCCTCAGTCGCTTTGCGACAGCTTTTGCTCTACTCTCAGACAAGCCTTCGAGCCGCTTTGGCTAAAAACAACCACACAGGGTTATTTTCCTGACGCGTCGCGCTCCCGGAGGGAGCTGAAATACAAAAACGGTGGTGTAATTATGAGAAACGCAGTTATTAAGAGAAAGACAAAAGAAACAGACATTGAGCTCAGTCTCACAATCCTTGACTACGGCAAAAAGGGCAGTCTCAAGGGCACAAGCGGAATTGGATTTTTTGACCATATGCTTAACTCCTTCTGCTCCCACGGCGGCTTTGATGTGGAGCTTAAATGTGACGGCGACCTTTTTGTTGACGGTCATCACACGGTTGAGGACATAGGCATTGTTCTGGGTACGGCACTCAAAGAGGCGGCAGGCGAGCTGCGTGGAATAAAGAGATTTTCCGACATTCTTATGCCTATGGATGAAGCACTCTGTATGTGCGCGCTTGACTATTCGGGAAGAAGCTATCTGCACTTTGAGTCTGATTTTGCTTCTCCCATGATTGGCGATTATGACACACAGCTTACCGTTGAATTTATGCGTGCTCTCAGCTTTAATGCAGGCATTACCTTACATCTTAAAAAGCTGTACGGCGCCAACGACCACCACGTAACAGAGGCTCTCTACAAGGCGGCAGGCAAGTGCATCGGCGATGCTCTGAAGATTGTTTCGGATGAGATAATGTCGACTAAAGGAAGCCTTTGAAAGTTAGGAGTTAGGAGTTAGGAGTTGGGAGTTACTCGGCTATTTGATTTTTTCTCCTGTCGCTAAGATCCTTCGACAGGCTCAGGATGAAAAAAGCGAGGATGGAAAATATCCCCAAATATGTAAAAAATCACGAAGAATTGCAAATTTATTGACAACACACAAACGCAAATGCTAAAATGAAGAAAATTTTAAATCAAGGTGGATGCGAATATGTGGATTAATACCGAAAAACCGAGACTTGTATGGATAGGCAACAAAAGACCTCTCCCGGAGGATGAGCACATTACATACACAAAAAAGATAAATACCGACAAAAAAGTAAAGAGTGCGGTTGTACGTTTTGAAAACGACTCCTCCTGTGCACTCTATGTCAACGGCAATTTCGTTACAAGCGGCAACGGCAGAACTCCCGAAAGAGTAAACTGCCACGAGCTCACATCCCTTTTCGGCGTTGGTGAAAATGAAATAAAGGTTACTCTTGACTCGGGTTATTTTCAGGGCAGAACCGAGGATATTTCACAGTTCCGCGGCTTCAGATTCTCCTGCTTTGCTATGGAATTCGACATAGAATTTGAGGACGGAACAAAACTTGTTGTTCCTACCGATGCAAGCTGGTCTACGGTTGTCGAGGGAAAGGAAGTTTCTGCCGACGAGGCTATGGCTGTGACCGATGGCGAATACAATAATTTCTGGAAGTATGCAACGGTATGGCTTGAAAAGAAGCTTCACAAGGCAGAAGTACCCGAGGCTGTAACAAAGGTTGTCGGCGAAGAATACAAGGAGTATGCAGAAAAGGAAATCCCAAAATACGCATATCCCGAAAAGGTAGTAAAAACAAATATGATTCTTTGCGGTGACAGATATGTTACCGACGAAAAGTGCGGTGAAGCGCCCTACATCATCTACGATTTCGTGACAACAAGGGTCGGCTTTACGGAATTTGAATACAAGACGGAAAACGACACAGTCGCAACCTTGGGCTTTGACTTCAAGGAAAACATAGTTGACTTTGACCACGACCCCGACTGTGAATGGACATATATAATAAAAGCCCTTGTAATAAAGCAGAAATTACAGAAGGGTGAGCATAAGGATTTCAACATAAGACGCCGTGCCTTCAGACTTTTAAAGGTGGAATTTGAGAAGGGTGCAAAGGTCGAAATCGGAAACGTCAGAATCCTCCAGTGTCTCTATCCCAATATGAAGGAGGGCTGGTTCGACTGCTCGGACGACAGGCTTAACAAAATCTGGGAAATGGGCAAGTACACCCTTCACGTAAACAAGCAGCAGGAATACGAAAGCTGTCCCAGAAACGAAATGCTCTTCTTCTCGGGCGACGGTCTGCTTGATATGGTGGTTGACCTCTATGCCTTCGGCGAAGAAAAGCTTATGGAAAGCTCGCTGTCTCTCAATCATTCCGAGGCGGCAAGCGGTATTGCAAGCTCTGAGGATTTCAACAGAATCCGTCATCAGTGGGACTACTACGCCTGGCGTGTTGTCTGCGTTGAATACTACTACAAGACAACAGGCAACAAGGATTTCTTGAAGAAATTCTTCTCTCAGACCGAGTCTGTTCTCAAATGGCAGATTAACAGAATGGGCTACAACAACCTTATTTTCCAGCCGATGTGTATGGTTTCCACATACTCCTTCGGCTATGCTCAGGTTGACTGGGCGTGCGGTATCGGCAGACTTGGCGAAAAGCCCTATCTCAACGCACTTCTTTACAAGAGTCTTACGGCAATGTCCTATCTTGCAAGGGAAATAGGCGAATTTGACAAGGCGAAGGAATGGGACGAGCTCTCTGTTAAGGTAAAGGATGCTATAAACAACGAGCTCTGGAACGAAGAAAAGCAGTCCTACGTTGACAAAATGGCTTCCTACATTTCCTACGACGGAAATCTTATTCCCCTCTACTTCGGCGTTGCAGACGAAAAGCGAACAAAGGCGGCACTTGACACAATCAAGAGAGAGCTCTGGACTCCTGCGGGTGCGACAATTCTCAACACATCCTTGAAGGACGTAAGAGGCGGCAATGTTGCGGTTTCTCCCTTTATGAGCACATTTGAGTCGGAGCTGAGATTCCAGAACGGCGACGAAGAGGGCGGGCTTGAAGTTATCCGCAGAGTATGGGGTGCGATGCTCGACAGAGGCGCACACACCTGCTGGGAATATGTTCCCGTCGAAGAAGGCAAGTGGTGGGATGCGCTCTGCCACGCCTGGGCAACGGGCTGCACATATCTTCTCTCGGCGTATGTTCTCGGTATCAGAATGACGGCGCCGAACTTCACATCTATTGTATTTGAACCCAAGCTTTGCGGTCTTGACTATGCAAGGGGCGTTGTTCCTTGTGAAGGCGGCTTTATCGCGGCTAAATGCGAAAACGGCAAGTATACGCTTGCAGTGCCCAAGGGAACTGACGTTCAAGTTAAGGTGCCGGATGGCAGCAAGGTTGAGGTTATAGAATATTAGTTAGGAGTTAGGAGTTAGGAGTTGTGATGACTTCGACAAATGACACTACTACGGATAAAGACAGAAAGAAAATTTATGAAGACACTTATTATTGACTACGGAATGGGAAATCTCCATTCTGTCAAAAATGCATTTGACTTTATCGGTGAAGAGGCTTACATTTCCTCCGACATAGGAGAAATGGAAAAGGCGGATGCGCTTCTTTTACCGGGTGTTGGTGCATTTCCCGATGCATCGGATATGCTTTGGAAAAGCGGTGTTGCCGACAAATTAATCGAGCTGTGCGGTAAGGGCGACAAGCCGCTTCTCGGCATTTGTCTCGGTATGCAGCTGTTACTTTCCGAAAGCGACGAGGTACGCCTTTCAAAAGGTCTCGGTTTAGTGTCCGGCAGATGCGAAAAGATAAAAGACACGGGTCTCAAAATCCCCCATATGGGCTGGAACGACCTTGTACTTGACGACAAAAACTGTCCGCTTTTTCGGGACACAAAGGACGGCGACTACGTCTATTTTGTCCACTCCTTCAAGGCGGTACTCAATGACAGAAGGAATCTTCTTGCACACACCTTCTACGGCGAGGAAATTCCCGCGGTAATAGGCAACGGCAGGAATGTTTTCGGCTGTCAGTTCCATCCCGAAAAGAGCGAGAAAATCGGGCTTGCGATGCTTAAAGGTTTTTGCGGTCTTGTGAAAGACCGCTTGAATGCGGAGTGCGAAATGCGGAGTGCGGAATGATGGATGAAAACCTTACGGTTTTCTTCATTAAAATTTGGAATTTGGAGCATAAGTATGAACGGTGGCAACGTGATTGAAACAAAGAGCTTTGAATTTTCTGTTAGAATTGTGAATTTGTACAAGCATTTGAATCAAGAAAAGAAAGAATTTATGTTATCAAAACAATTATTGCGTTGCGGCACAAGTATAGGCGCAAACGTAACCGAAGCCGAAAAGGCACAGACAAAGCCGGATTTTATACAAAAATGACCATCGCACTCAAAGAAGCCAACGAAACCCATTATTGGCTTCGGCTTCCGCACAGAACTGAATTTCTGACAGATGCAGAGTTCGGAAGCATTGAAAATGATATAAATGAAATAATAAGCATTTTGGTTGCAATAACAAAAAAGTAAAGGAATCGCAGTTGTCGTGACAATCGGATATCATTCCGCATTCCGCACTCCGCATTCCGCATTTAATACGGGGGATGGCATCATCAGCCGGAATTAAGTATAGTACAGGTGATAAATTATGATAATACTTCCCGCAATTGACATTCTCGGCGGCGAATGTGTCCGTCTTTTCAAAGGTGAATACGGTACTGCGCGAAAGGTGGCTTCGAGTGCAATCGAAACGGTCAAGGATTTTGAAAGAAGCGGTGCAGAGTACATCCATATGGTAGACCTTGACGGCGCAAAAGAGGGCAAGACGGTCAACCGCGACTTATTTTACTCTCTTGCGAAAATGACAGATGTTCCGATTGAGCTTGGTGGCGGCATAAGAAATATGGAAACCGTAGACGCTTACATAAGCGGCGGTATTTCGAGGGTGATTCTTGGCTCTGCGGCTCTTCGTGACAGGGATTTTTTAAAACGTGCCGTGGATAGATACGGCGAAAAAATCGCTGTCGGCATTGATGCCAAAGGCGGCAAGGTGAGCGTTTCCGGCTGGCTTGACGATTCGGACGTGGACTACATCGAATTTGCAAAGGAAATGGAAAAAGAGGGTGTGAAAAACATAATCTTTACCGACATTTCAAAGGACGGAACTCTTGCAGGCCCCAACCTGGAACAGTTATCGGCTCTTTCAAGGGCAGTGGGGTGCGACATTACTGCATCGGGCGGTGTTCACAACATTGAGGACATAAAAAATCTCAAGGAAATGAAGCTCTACGGTGCAATCGCAGGGCGGTCGTTGTATGATGGTACGCTGGATTTGACAGAAGCGGTGCTTCTATCGAAGAACTGATAAAAGCCTTCCCCTTAGGGAAAGGTGGGTTGCGTTAGCAACTCGGATGAGGTCTGGCGGATGAGGCTGGAAGCTTGTTTGCGCAATTCACCTCCTCAGTCACCTTGCGGTGACAGCTTCCCCGTAAACGGGGAAGCCTGAAATTACAAACGCAAAGGATAGTATTATGCTTGCAAAACGTATAATCCCCTGTCTTGACGTAAAGGACGGCAGAGTGGTAAAGGGTGTAAATTTTGTGGGTCTTCGTGATGCGGGCGACCCCGTTGAAACGGCTCGGTTTTACAACACACAGGGTGCAGACGAGATAGTATTTCTCGACATTACTGCATCACACGAGCAGAGAAAAACAATAGTTGACGTTGTCGAAAGAACGGCAAGGTGCGTATTTATGCCCCTTACCGTCGGCGGCGGCATTTCCTCGGTGGAGGATTTCAGAACGCTTCTGAATGCGGGTGCGGACAAGGTATCCGTGAATTCTGCGGCGGTGAAGGACAAGTATCTTATTTCAAGGGCGGCTGAAAGGTTCGGCTCACAGTGCGTGGTTGTTGCTATTGATGCAAAGCTCACAGAGAACGGTTATCACGTCTTTATCCACGGCGGAAGAACCGACACGGGGATAGATGCTATTGAATGGGCAAAGGAGGTTGAAGCTCTCGGCTGCGGTGAAATACTTCTTACAAGTATGGATGCCGACGGAACAAAAGCGGGCTTTGACATCCCCCTTACCGACATCATCTCGAAAACAGTGAACATTCCCGTTATTGCCTCCGGCGGCTGCGGAAAGCTTTCTCACTTTTCCGACGTATTCGAAAAAACAAATGCAGATGCAGCTCTTGCGGCAACGCTTTTCCACTTCCGTGAGCTGACAATAGGCGAAGTAAAAGACTATCTCAGGAGTAAGAACATATGGGTCAGACATTGATTGACGTAAACAATTTGGACAAGTATTTTGCAAAGGCGCCCCTTATTCCTGCCATAGTTCAGGACATAGAAAACGGCGACGTGCTTATGCTTGCATATATGAACAAGGAGTCGTTAAAGCTGACACTTGAAACGGGCTACACCTGGTTTTACTCACGATCGAGAAACGAATTGTGGAACAAGGGTGCAACCAGCGGTCACCTGCAGAAGGTAATTGAAATGTATTCCGACTGCGACGACGACACATTTCTTGTCAAGGTAGAGCAGACGGGCCCTGCCTGTCATACGGGCTCGAGGAGTTGCTTTTTTAATAAGATGGTCGGTGAGGAATAGAACCTCCACAGTCACCTTGCGGTGACAGCTCCCCCGTAAACGGGGAAGCCTGAAGTGACAGAAACAAAAAAAGCCTTCCCCTTTGGGGAAGGTGGGTTGCGTTAGCAACTCGGATGAGGTTTGACGGATGAGGTTGGAACAATACACAGAGCAACCTCCTCAGTCACCTTGCGGTGACAGCTCCCCCGTAAACGGGGAAGCCTGAAGTGACAGAAACAAAAAAAGCCTTCCCCTTTGGGGAAGGTGGGTTGCGTTAGCAACTCGGATGAGGTTTGACGGATGAGGTTGGAACAATACACAGAGCAACCTCCTCAGTCACCTTGCGGTGACAGCTCCCCCGTAAACGGGGAAGCCTGAAGT
>CAZTNR010000095.1:0-6918 GCA_964614955.1 uncultured Oscillospiraceae bacterium
CGGCGGCGCTTCGCCGCGACCGGAGTGGAGCCGAAAATGAGTGGGACCTTTTGGTCGACGTTCGGTCACGAAAAGTGACACCCCGTTGCCGAAACACCCCTTTACATAAAATATAAAAAGTCAGCAAACCTAAAGCTTGCTGACTTTGTTTTTATTTCTTGGGTGAAACGCCTTAAAGTGCACTATCTTTATGCGTGTTTTTTCTTCTCAATCTTCGTTTTAACAAGCGCCTTTGTGATTTTAAGTTCCTTTTCATCACTGTCAAGCTCATACACAAGCTCGGTCATAACAGGCTCAATAATGGCTCTGAGACCACGAGCTCCCGTCTTTCTTTCCTGTGCCTTTTCGGCGATAAATTCAAGAGCCTTTTTGTCAAAGGAAAGCTTTACGCCGTCCATTTCAAACAGCTTTTCGTACTGCTTTGTAAGGGCATTTTTAGGCTCTGTAAGAATTCTTATAAGAGCATCCTTGTCCAAGTGCTCAAGAGCAACCACAAGGGGGATTCTGCCCACAAGCTCGGGGATAAGACCGTACTTTACAAGATCCTCCGGCTCTGCAAGACTGAGCAGGTCTGTTTTTTCTTTTTCGGCCTTTGTCTTGACATCCGCACCGAAGCCGAGGGTGGTTTTGTCGCCGACTCTCTTTTCAATTATTGGCTCAATTCCGTCAAACGCGCCGCCGCAGATAAAGAGAATGTTCCTTGTGTTAATCTGTATAAACTCCTGATTGGGATGCTTTCTGCCGCCCTGAGGAGGTACGTTTGCGGTTGTTCCTTCGACAATTTTAAGCAGTGCCTGCTGAACACCTTCGCCCGATACGTCACGGGTAATGGAACGGTTTTCACTCTTGCGGCTTATCTTGTCGATTTCGTCGATGTAGATAATACCCTTTTCAGCCTTGGCTACGTCAAAGTCTGCAGCCTGAATAAGGCGAAGAAGAATGTTTTCTACGTCTTCACCGACGTATCCTGCCTCTGTAAGAGTGGTTGCATCGGCAATAGCAAAGGGTACCTTTAAAAACTTCGCAAGAGTCTGCGCAAGAAGCGTCTTGCCGACACCCGTAGGACCTAAAAGCAATACGTTGCTCTTGCCTATTTCTATGTCGTCCTTATCTCGTGCCGATTCGTGAAGAAGACGCTTGTAATGGTTGTAAACGGCAACGGACAGAGTCTTTTTTGCCTCATCCTGACCGATTACATACTTGTCAAGCTCGCTCTTTATTTCGCGGGGCTTGGGAAGTGTGTCGAGAGAAAGCTCGGAAAGTGCGTCCTTTTCTTCCTTTGCCGCCGGCTCCTCGTCAAGCTCCATACCGTCGAGCAGCTCCTCGCAGAGATATACACATCTTTCACAGATGTTTATTCCGCCCGGCCCGTAAATGAGCCTGCCTGCATCGAGCTCCCTTTTACCGCAGAATGAGCAGACCTTGGTTGTTGTATCTTGTGACATTGGGAATGTTTCCTTCCGTTAAGTTAGATTCTCTTGTCGATTACCTTGTCGATAAGACCGTATTCAAGAGCAGCCTGTGCAGTGAGGAAATTGTCTCTGTCTGTGTCAAGACAAACCTGCTCATAGGGCTTACCTGTGTTTTCGGCAAGGATTCTGTTCATCTTTTCCTTGATGCGGATAATGTGGTCGGCGTGAATCTTGATGTCGCTTGCCTGACCCTGCATACCGCCGAGAGGCTGATGAATCATAATTTCGCTGTTGGGAAGGGCAATTCTCTTTCCCTTTGTGCCTGCAGCGAGAAGGAATGCACCCATACTTGCAGCCATACCGATACAGATGGTGGAAACGTCGCACTTGATGAAGTTCATAGTGTCGTAGATTGCCATACCTGCGGAAATGGAGCCGCCGGGTGAGTTGATGTAGAGGTCGATATCCTTGTCGGGATCCTGTGCTTCAAGATAGAGAAGCTGGGCAACAACAAGGGATGCTGTTGCGTCGTTTACCTCGTCTGCGAGGAAAATAATTCTGTCGTTTAAAAGACGGGAATAGATGTCAAAGGAGCGTTCTCCGTGATTTGTCTGTTCAACGACCATTGGTACAAGTGGCATAGTAATACTTCCTTTCGTTGGCAACGCTTTGCGTTGCAGTGTGGAATTCGGAGTGCGGAATGAGAAAAGTGTTCTTTCGTCATTTGCATATCCGGATTCTTTGTTTATTAACTTGCTTATTCAGAGAAATTTGAAAAAACTGAGAGAATACGATAAAGCTGCACATTCCGCACTTCGCATTGCGCATTTTTTCACGAAAAATGTAATTTTGCGAGAAAAGCAAGTGTGCGTACATTACTGCACGCACAAATCTTTTTAACCGTTATTCAAGACTTTGCCCGAAAACCCCGGAAGGAATTATTCAGCATCCTTCTTTGTGGTCTTCTTTGCAGTAGCAGTCTTCTTGCCAGCTGTCTTCTTTTCATCCTCAGCCTTTTCGCCCTCAGCCTTCTTAGCTGTGGTCTTCTTGGCAGCGGGCTTCTTTTCAGCCTTAGCTTCGCTGTCCTCAGCATTCTTAGCTGTGGTCTTCTTGGCTGCAGTCTTCTTTTCAGCCTTATCTTCGCTGTCCTCAGCCTTCTTAGCTGTAGTCTTCTTGGCTGCAGTCTTCTTGGCAGGCTTCTTTTCTTCAGCGTCTTCGGGTGCATTCATCTTTGCAAATTCTTCTGCAGTAACAGTCTTCTTTGTTACCTTTGCAGCATCCTTTACAAGCTCAAACGCCTTGATGGACTTAACGTCAACCGCGAGATCCTCAGATGTGATTCTTGCCTTAACGTCTTCAACCTTCATACCGAACTGAGATGCCATTTCTTCGTACTTCTTTTCGATGTCTTCTTCGGAAGCCTCAATGTTTTCAGCCTTTACGATTTCATCGACAGCAAGCTGCTTCTTTACGTTAACGATTGCCTGTTCCTTGTATCTTTCCTTGATGTCGGAAAGCTTCATACCTGTGTACTTTGTGAGCATTTCAAGACTGAGTCCCTGTGCGCGGAGATTGTAGTCGTATTCTCTCACAAGCATATCCTGTTCCTTGTCGATAAGTGAAGAGGGAACATCTGCTTCAAGGCTTTCTACAAGTGCCTTTGTAAGCTCATCTGCGAGTCTAACTTCGGCTTCTGCATCGTGTCTCTTTTCTATGTTTGCCTTGATGTCGGCCTTGTATTCATCGAGTGTGTCAAATTCAGACGCATCCTTGGCAAATTCGTCATCAAGTGTGGGAAGCTCTTCAAATTCGATGCCACAAAGCTTACACTTGAAGGTTGCTTCCTTGCCTGCGAGCTCTTCTGCACCGTAATCTTCGGGGAATGTAACAACAACGTCAAATTCGCTGTCCTTTTCCTTGCCCACGATCTGGTCTTCAAAGCCGGGGATAAATGCACCGCTGCCGAGCTTTAGCTTGTGGTTTTCAGCCTTGCCGCCTTCAAAAGCCACACCGTCAACAAAGCCTTCGTAGTTGATGTCAACCGTGTCGCCCATCTGTGCTGCTCTGTCTGTTACTGCAATTGTTCTGGAGTAACGTGCTCTTACTCTTTCGAGTTCAGCTTCAACCTCAGCATCTGTTGTTTCAACAGTTACCTTCTGAACCTTGAGACCCTTGTATTCGCCGAGCTTTACATCGGGATATCTTTCAAATGTAACTACACAAACTACGCCTTCTTCGCTTTCGAAGTCAACGTCTGTAACCTCAAGCATACCTGCAATCTTGTAAGGAGTTTCCTTAACTGCAGAGTCGATTTCAGAGGGAAGAAGATCGTTGATGGCATCTTCATAGAATACTGTCTTGCCGTAGAACTTTTCAACTAAACCTCTTGTAGCCTTACCCTTTCTGAAGCCGGGAATGGAAATCTGCTTTGCATTTCTCTTGAAAACCTTGTTTATTGCATCTTCAAAAGCTTCCTTTGCAACAACGATGTTCATTTCCACCTTGTTTGTGTCAATTTCCTTGTAGTTCTTTAAACTCATTTTTGTTTCCTCCACGTTGCTGCAGACCGTATATCCGTAGCAAAATAGTTAAAATTTATACTATTATATTCTATATGATATTTGTGAATTGTCAAGGCTTTTTTTGAAAAATTTTCCTTTAAATATATAAAAAGGGCGGTTTGGATGATTTTGCCGAGAAAATCAGGCGATTTTTGGGTATTATTACAATATAAATTGTAACACAGAACTGCGATGTTGACAAGTGAATTTTGCGGTGATATAATAACTTCGTCGGTTTTCCGACCAAAGGCAGGATTTCTTTGCGGTGATAATCACCGGCGGTTGTGCCATTCCCGAAAGGGGGTGGTTGCTATGCGATACATAAAACTTGTTTTATTGTTGTTTGCAGCAGTTACTTTTTTGTCAATAAAAGTAAAATAACCGCCCACAGTCCAAAATGTAGCGGTTATTTTAACTAACACATTCGGGCGCAACCGTTTGAAGTCTTGCCTTTGTATTTTT
This sequence comes from uncultured Oscillospiraceae bacterium, assembly GCA_964614955.1. Lineage (GTDB taxonomy): Bacteria > Bacillota > Clostridia > Oscillospirales > CAG-382 > UMGS1387. The sequence continues at coordinate 4,436 of CAZTNR010000095.1, forward strand.
ATTATATATTGCTTTTTCGGATTTGTCAAGTATGCGGCAAATCTTTTTTGTTGCATTTGTAACCTTGATTTTTCCGTAGCACGGAAAAGCTTTATGTACCGAAGGTACGCTTAATGTTTCCGTGAAACGCTTCGTTTTATGAAAAACGCTATACGTTTTTCATAACTGCTCCCTTATCGGCACTGTCAACAAGCTTTGCGTATCTTGCGAGCCAGCCTGTCTTCACATTGGGCTCGGGCTTTACATAAGCCGCTTTTCTCTTTGCGAATTCCTCTTCGGAGATTTCCGCGTTTATGGAAGCGTTCGGGATGTCAATGTTGATAATGTCACCCTCAGATATAAGACCGATAGGACCGCCGCAAGCAGCTTCGGGGGATACGTGACCTATTGAAGCACCGCGTGAAGCTCCCGAGAATCTGCCGTCTGTAATAAGAGCCACAGTCTTGTCAAGCTTCATACCTGCAAGGGCAGAGGTGGGATTGAGCATCTCTCTCATACCGGGGCCGCCAACGGGACCCTCGTATCTGATAACCACAACGTCGCCGTCTGCAATCTTGCCGCCGTAGATAGCCGCGATTGCTTCGTCTTCACTGTCAAAGACTCTTGCAGGACCCGAATGAGAAAGCATTTCGGGAGCAACTGCACTGCGCTTTACAACACAGCCGCTTGGTGCTATGTTACCCCAGAGAATCTGAATACCGCCTGTTTCGCTGTAGGGGTTGGTGATGGGTCTTATGTTTTCTTCGTTCTTAATGTATGCACCCTCAATGTTTTCGCCCACGGTTTTGCCCGTAACGGTGAGAGCCGAGGTGTCAAGTAAATTCTTCTTTACAAGCTCTGCCTGTACTGCAGGAATACCGCCTGCCGCATCAAGGTCGGAGATGTGTGTGTGACCTGCAGGTGCAAGGTGGCACAGATTCGGAACTCTGTCGCTTGTCTTGTTGAAAAGCTCAAGGTCAAAGTCGACTCCTGCTTCGTTTGCAATTGCAAGAAGATGCAGTACGCTGTTGGAAGAACAGCCGAGTGCCATATCGCAGGCAAGGGCGTTGAGTAAGCTTGTCTTGTTGACAATCTGTCTTGCAGTAATGCCCTTTTCAACAAGGTTCATAATTGCCATACCTGCGTGCTTTGCAAGCATTATACGCTTGCTGGATACTGCAGGAACCGTACCGTTGCCGGGAAGGGCAATTCCGATAGCTTCGCACAGACAGTTCATACTGTTTGCCGTGTACATACCCGCACAGCTTCCGCAGCCGGGGCATACGTTCTTTTCGCATTCGTCAAGACTGCATTCGTCTATCATACCTGCCTTGTATGCACCCACTGCCTCAAACATCTGTGAAAGGGATGCATTGTGACCGTTATATGTACCGGGCATCATAGGACCGCCCGAGCAGACTACTGCAGGAATATCCATTCTTACTGCCGCCATAACCATACCGGGAACGATTTTGTCGCAGTTGGGGATAAGCACAAGACCGTCAAGTCCGTGTGCCATAGTCATAGTTTCAACGCTGTCTGCAATAAGCTCACGGCTGGCAAGAGAATACTTCATACCGATATGTCCCATAGCAATACCGTCGCATACGCCGATAGCAGGGATAAGCACGGGTGTACCGCCTGCCATTCTTACACCTGCTTTTACTGCCTCTGCAATCTTGTCAAGGTGAATATGACCGGGCACGATTTCGCTGTGGGCACAAACTACACCGATAAGAGGTCTTTCAAGCTCCTCCTTTGTGTAGCCCATTGCATAAAACAAACTTCTGTTGGGGGCACGTTCTGCACCCTTTAATACGTTATCACTTCGCATAAACAAGTATCTCCTTTCGTAAAAAAGGTATAACGACCTTATGGGATGTTTCCCAAGATAGTCGTAGGGGTCGATGCCCACATCGACCCGGAAACATTTGATTTAATGTTACAATTCATATGTAATCCGAAATGGATATGAAACGGGCGGATGTGGGCATCCGCCCCTACAAATTGTGCGTATTTGTCATTATGTACTCTTGATTATTTATAAATAGTTTTGCCATCTGCCTTGTGATGGCAAAACGGTGGAGATGAGCGACACCGAACGCTTCGGTTTACTCAAAAGCTCCCCGGACATTCGCTGTCGGGCGTTCCCGACTACTTCTTTAACCAGCTCATCATCTTTCTGAGAGATGCGCCGACCTTTTCAAGGGGATGTTCGCTTTCAACGCGTCTTGTTGCAAGGAACTTGCCGCGGCGTCCGCTGGAGAATTCTGTCATAAATTCGGAAGCGAATGTACCGTTCTGGATTTCTGTAAGAACCTTCTTCATTTCCTTGCGTGTATCTTCTGTGATAAGACGCTTACCGGTTCTGTAGTCGCCGTATTCGGCTGTGTTGGAGATGGAGTATCTCATCTTGGCAAAGCCGCCTTCGTTAATAAGGTCAACGATAAGCTTCATTTCGTGGATACATTCAAAGTAAGCCATTTCGGGCTCGTAGCCTGCTT
>CAZTNR010000096.1:0-6800 GCA_964614955.1 uncultured Oscillospiraceae bacterium
GACAGATACGAAGCTGACTGGTCTATGGTAGAGCGCGGCTGGAAGACACACGTGCTCGGTGAAGGCAGACAGTTTGCTTCTGCAAAAGAAGCCGTTGAAACCTACAGAGCAGAGCTTTCCTGCATCGACCAGGATCTTCCTCCCTTTGTTATCGCTGAAAACGGCAAGCCCGTCGGCTTGGTAGAAGACGGCGACAGCGTAGTGTTCTATAACTTCAGAGGCGACAGAGCTATCGAAATCTCCAAGGCATTTGACGATAAGGACTTCGACAAGTTCGACAGAGTACGTGTTCCCAATGTAACATACGCCGGTATGCTCGAATACGACGGCGACCTTCACATTCCTTCAAGATATCTCGTTTCTCCTCCTGAAATCAAGGGTACAATGGGTGAGTATCTTGCAAATACAGGCGTTACTCAGTATGCTCTTTCCGAAACACAGAAGTTCGGTCACGTGACATACTTCTGGAACGGCAATAAGAGTGGTAAGTTTGATGAGAACACAGAAACCTACGAGGAAATCAAGTCCGATGTAATTCCCTTCGAACAGAGACCCTGGATGAAGTGCGCGGAAATCACAGACAGACTTATTGAAGTTGCAAACGAAGGCAAGTACAGATTTATGCGTGTAAACTTCCCCAACGGTGATATGGTCGGTCATACAGGTAACTACCTTGCAACTGTTGTTTCCGTGGAAGCGCTTGACCTCCAGCTTGCGAGAATCCTTGAGGTTGTAGACAAGCTCGGCGGTGTTGCACTTATTACTGCTGACCACGGTAATGCCGACGAAATGTGCGAGGTTGATAAGAAGACAGGTGAGCCCAAGCTTGATAAAGAGGGCAATATGAAGTCCAAGACAAGCCATACCTTAAATCCAGTTCCTTGTATCATTTACGATAATAAGTTTGCTGATAACTATAAGATTATCGAAAAGGACAGCTACGGTCTTTCCAATATTGCGGCAACACTCGTAAACCTTATGGGCTATAATGCCCCCTCTTTCTGGGATGAAAGTATGATTGAAGTTCTCTAAATTCAATATAAAGGAAGAAAACAATGAAAAATATTAAAAAGCTTCTTGTTTCAGTAATGGTATTGACTGCACTGTCCTTGACGTCTTTTGCTTTGCCGGGTGTTGTAACTGTAGGCGAAACGGCAGAGGATATTGTCCTTGACTCTTTTTGCGAAGAACCTCAGCTGACTCTTATGGGTGACGGCTCCGAAGAATCCCCCTATGAGATTTCAAGCACCGTGGAATTCAATAATTATGCGTCACTTATTAAGTCAAGTAACTCCGAGTATGGCTCAAAGTACTATAAGCTTACGGGAAATGTGGACTTTTCCGATGCAGTTCTTGTTCCTTTCGGAACGTCTACCTATCCTTTCACGGGAACATTTGACGGTAACGGCTATTCCCTTTACAATGTTTCAATCAATAATGTTGAATGCAGCGGTGTAATCGGATATATGACGGCAGGTACCGTCAAGAACCTTTCTGTGTCCTATAAGGATATGACATCAAGAGAAAGCTTTTCTACACTTAAGTATTTTGGCGGTATTGTCGGAAATGTTATGCCGGCATCTGCCGAGACTGTCATAATCGAAGGCTGTTCCACCGACGGAGATATTGTTTTGTATGATAGCAGCACTGTATATGCAGGCGGTATTATAGGTCGAGTTAAGGCTGAAAACGGTAATTTGTCGGCAACAAACTGTGTAAGCCATATGTCATTTGACTTACAAACAGTGAGTAACAGCTATGCAGGCGGTTTTGTTTCATATGCCAGTGCGGCGTCGTCAAAGGATTATATATTCAAAAACTGTGTAAGCTTTGGTGATGTAAAGCTTATATCAAATGGCGTTTCATCAAATGCGGCAGGTTTTGCGGGATATGTAAATAAGGATGAGTCGGGCTGGTCAGGCTGGGCAAGTGATGAAGAAGCTGAACTTGCAGCTACCACATATCATTTTGAAAGCTGTGCTGCACTCGGAAATGTTTACAGTGAAGCTACCAAAAATGTCTATGTCGGCGGATTTATCGGTAAGGTCGGCGGTCAGGGAACAATCAATAAGTCTAATATTTACAGAAATGCTTCCCAGACAGTCGCCGGCGGCGTAGGTACTGTAACTGTCAATACACTTGCAACCGAGGCTGCTTTGGAAACACTTAAAACCGAGGCGTTTTACTCGGATACATTAGGCTTTGATTTCACAAACATATGGTATATGTCAGACGCAGACGATGTTCCTGCTCTCAGAACCGTTGCAAAAGCTTTTGGCGGATCGGATGTTTCCGATACAAAGGACATAAGACTGAGCGAAACAAACGCAGGGCTTCGTTTCAGGGCATCAATCGAAACCTTCAAGCGTGATTACTGCTTTGAATACGGCTTTATTGTTGCAAGAAAGGACGAGCTTGGAGAAGAAGAGCTTACCTTTGACTTTACGGGAAGAATGATAAACGGCATAGCATATGATTCCGAAACCGACCTGTTCCTTGAAATGGGTGATGAGACGATAATTTTTACAGGTGTTGTTTATAATATTCCGCAGGCAAACTATGATGTTGAGCTTGTGGCAAGAGCATATGTAAAGTTTGTATGTGACGGTGAAACCGTAATTCTTTACGGCAATACGACAAGCTCAAGCATAAATGAGTCTGCTCAGGCAATAAAGAACAGCGAGTCTTATGGTTTTCTTTCAGATGAACAAAAAGATATTCTTGAAACAATGCTTCCTACAGCATAAATTGATGAGAAAACTCCCGCAGATTTCTGAATCGTCCTCCAATCGTTAGATTTTTGGTCTAACTTTTTGGGGGCGGTTCATTCTGCGGGAGTTGTTTTATTTGTTCAGTTCTTGTATCTTGTCCTTGATGATGAGAAAATCACGCATCATATCGTCGCGTTTTCTCGGGTCACGAAGTAATGCCGACGGATGGTAAACGGCGGTTATCAGATAGTCGCCCTTTTTAAACCATTTGCCGTGCTCCTGCGTAATTTTGAAATCGGGCTTTATAATCTTGAATGCCGAGATTCTGCCGAGACAAACTATAACCGTAGGGTTGATTATTTTGAGCTGCTCGCGAAGATATCCGATGCACTGCTCTTCCTCTTCGGGTTTTGGGTCGCGGTTGTTGGGAGGACGGCATTTGAGAATATTGGCAATGTACGCATCTTCTCTTGAAAGACCTATAGCATCAAGGTATTTGTCAAGAAGCTTTCCCGATGCACCCACAAAGGGAAGTCCCTGCTCATCCTCGCTTTTGCCGGGTGCTTCGCCGATAAAGAGGATTTTTGCGTTTGCATTACCAGAACCGAAAACTACATTTGTTCTTGTTTCGTGTAAGGGACATTTTTTGCAGGAATCGCAGACCTGTTTCAACTCATCTAATTGTTTCTGTTTCATTATTTTTACCTCGTATTTTACGGATTGTAGTAGCAGATTGCACCGTCACTTTCGATGCCGTCTTTGTCCACCGATACAATCTTAAAGGTTGTACGACAGTTTTTTGTTTGCTCATATATAAAGTCACTTGTGTTTGTTGTGCCAAGGAGGGTGTATTCCCTGTCGCTTTCAAATGCTGCATAGACTCTGTACTCCTGACTTTCGCCGTCCCATACAAATGAGAATTTGCCCTCATAATAAGCATAATTCAAATCAAGTGGAGCGTCAGGCTTTACAAAGTGAGTAAAGCCGCAGACGGTATACTCTTGTCCTTCTTTTGTGTCAAACCATATAAGAGAACAGCTGTCGCTTTCAAAGGACACTTTACTTCCATCGCTGTCAAGAAGTGTGCATTTTGCTATGTTCGGATAAGATATTCCGCATCTTTTTCCGTTCTTTGATAAAACCGAGAGGGAGGTAAGGCAACTGTCGTTCCAAATTGCCGATACTTCAAATCCGCCTCTTGCACACAGACCCGAATATGAACCGTTTGTCCAATTTTCGGGAAGAGCAGCCAAAGGCTCGATATATCCCGCCTGACTCTGAAGCAGCATTTCGCATATGCCGGCTGTAGCACCGAAGTTACCGTCAATCTGGAAGGGCGGATGCAGGCCCCAAAGATTCGTTGCAGTATTTATTCCGAGAATTACATTCAGTAAATCGTGGGCACGGTTACCCTTTTTAGCTCTTGCCCAGAGACAGATTCTGTGAGCTACTGCCCAGCCGGTAGACTTGTCACCGCGGTTGTTAAGAACGACGTTTGCACCGTCAAGCCAGGCAGGAGTGGTGGAATTTATGAGGTTACCGGGGTAGAGACCGACAAGATGAGATATGTGTCTGTGCTGCTTTTCGTCGCCCACAGAGCCGTAGTAGTCTTCTTCTCTAAATTCCTTGACCTGTCCCGAAAGACCTATAATTATGGGGTCGTAGTTTTCAAGCTGCTCGGCAACAGCCTTCAGAATTTCATATTTTCCCTCTGCTTTGTCGAGAATTCCAAGCTCCTTTGCCGCAAGAAGCGTGTGATAGTTGTTGAGGTATGCAAAGCTCTGTGCATATGTTGTGCCCTTTGTGTAGTACCAAACCTTGTCAACGAACATTTCGGGACTGTCACAGTGCTGTACAAGATACTTTCCGTCGTCTTCCTTGTCAACACACTTTGTTATGTATCTTGCGGCCTCCAAAAGCACGGGAAATACGATGTTTTCAAGGATTTTTTTGTCGCCCGTATATTGATAATACTCCCAGAAAAGCTGGGTTGTAAAGCCTAAATGTCCTGCCGACCTGTCGCCCGTAATATGATAGGGAAAGCATCCGACGCCTATACACCAGCCGTTGTTGCCTTCGCCTTCGTATTTGTCGGGAAAATGAGTCCGCATAACCGAGTCTGCATTCATTTTCGCCGCCGGCATATATGCCTTGTTGTAGTCGGCATAGCTATGGAAGGTTTCGGCAAGATTTGCACAGAAGGCGGGCCAGTAGTTCATCTGAACGTTTACGTTGTGCCAGTAGCCCGATGACCAGGGCGCAATTCTGTACTTGTTCCAGGCACCCTGAAGATGTGATGGAAGTGCACCTTTTCGGGAGGAAGCAATAAGTAAGTATCTTCCGTACTGGAAGTAGAGTGCCTCAAGATATCTTGAACACTTGCTTTTGTCCTGCTCCTTGTATTTGTGTAAAAGCTTGTCTGTGGTAAGAGACAAATCCTCTTTGTCAAAGTCAAGCTCAAGCTTTACTCTGCCGAAAAGCTCTTTGTAGTCGTCAAGATGACGTGAAAGCAGATACTCGTATTTTTCATCAACCGAAAGGGTAGAGGCGGCGTTTTCAATAAGAGCCATTTCAGCCTCAACCTTTTTTCTTGTGTCGGAAAGAGTGGTAAGATTTGTGGGCTTCTGACCTTCCGGCTTTGTGAAGGTGTCGCAGCAAAGCTCGTAGTCTGTGCCGAGAGTAATTATGATAACAGCACTTTTAGCATTTTCAACCCTGATTACACCGTTCGTGTCAGTGTGTTCTACTTCTGCTGTATCAGTATAAGTATGCTCCACGGTATCCGCCGAAGCATCACCGTCGGTAAAGACTTTGTAAATGCCAAGAAAATCAATGTCATAGCACGCCATATTGCCCGAAAGCTTGGCTGTGCCGATGCCGTCTTTTACAAAAGAAGCAACCTCACCCGTCTTTTTAGCTCCATCGCTCTGTTCCTTTGCAAAGTCCTGTTTGTAGGGAACAGTGGGACGAAGAACAAAGGAAAGCTTGCCGTTTTTGGAAGCCGAAAGCTTTATAACAATGCACTTATCGGGGTATGAAACAAAATAACTTCTTTCGTATGTAACACCCTCGTAATCGTATCTGACACCCGAAACAGCCGTTTCAAGGTCGAGCCATCTCTGATAGTTTTGCACCTTGTCAAAGGGATGACCGAGGTCTATGTATGTTTCCGAAAAATTGTTAAGACCTCCCTTTGTGTTGTGCCAGCTTGTGTGGGGAAAATGCATAGTTTTCTCTGAGATCTGTATTCGTTCCGTCTTGGTTCTGCCGAAAACATTTATACCGACATAGCCGTTGCCAAGCGGCAACGACCAGCGTTCCCAGCCGTCGTCTACGTTGTTGAATATCTGTTCGTATGCCGTGTTTGGCACTCTGTCTGTATTTTCAAAGCCGAAGGGAGCTTCTTTGTCGTAGAATAGTCGAAGTGGTGTTGACATATTTACACTCCTTTGCCGCGGATTTATGTAATAAGTATAGCACGAATGAAAAACAAATACAAGTGAAAAAAGAAAAAGAAGCACTCAAAAGAGTACTTCTTCTTTGGTGAGCCACGGTACTTTGCAGTCGAACGCCCTGCTGTAATCCGGCGTCAGTCTCCATAAGTGTAATTGTTCTGTTGTCGCCTGAATAGTTAAATGTTAATACGACCTTATCGTCATACACAAATACGGAGTTTATGAAGGTCTTAATCAATCGTTTTTGGCATTCCAAGTCAGTGTAATCCATATTGGCAAACTGATGTAAAAAATAAACTATATGCTCTTTTGTAAGTCCTAAGTTTTCTTTTAACTTTGCCGAAGCAAGTGCTGCCTTGATTTCAGACTTCTGTTCATCAAGCTCGTCCATTCTCTGTTTAGTTGCATCATTAAAAACACCTTGCTCTATGGCTCTTATTAGGTTTGATATAGATTTTTCGACCTCAGCTAAGGACTTTTGCAGAGAATCTGTATATGAAGTGTCCGTATTCTGTGTTATATAGTACTGATAGGTGTTTTCTGCAATAAATTCAAGTAATTTTTCGTCTTGAACAAGCTTAATTACATATTCAAGCACAAGCTTTTCTATCCACACCTGTCGCACAGGCTTTTT
>CAZTNR010000097.1:0-6560 GCA_964614955.1 uncultured Oscillospiraceae bacterium
AGTTTACAATTTCCGAGGGTCACCTTATGTGTACCCCCGAACAGCTTGAGGACGAATTCAGAGGTTGTCTTGAGGTTGCAATTATGATGCTCAAGACTCTCGGCCTTTACGAGGATGTTTCCTACAGATTCTCCCAGTGGGATCCCAACAACAAGGAAAAGTACATCGGTACAGATGCAGACTGGGACGAAGCACAGGGTATGATGCAGAAGATCTTGGATAACATCGGTCTTGACTACAAGATAGGTATAGGCGAAGCGGCATTCTACGGTCCTAAGCTTGACATCCAGATAAAGAACGTACACGGCAAGGAAGATACACTTATCACTATTCAGATTGACCAGTTCAATGCCGAAAAATTCGGTATGGAATATGTTGACAAGGACGGCGAAAAGAAGAGACCTTACATCATCCACAGAACTTCTATAGGCTGTTACGAAAGAACACTTGCGCTTCTTATTGAAAAGTATGCTGGTGCATTCCCCACGTGGCTCAGTCCTACACAGGTAAAGCTTCTTCCTATAGGTCCTTCTCAGCACGAGTATGCAAAGGATGTTATGAAGAACTTAAAGGCAGCAGGCATCAGATGCGAGCTTGATGACAGAAACGAAAAGATCGGCTACAAGATTCGTGAGGCACAGCTTGAAAAGGTTCCTTATATGCTTGTTATCGGCGAAAAGGAAATGGAAGCAGGTGCTGTTGCCGTCCGTTCCAGAAAGAACGGCGATATGGGTGCTGTTTCCGCAGACGAATTCCTCAAGAATATCCTTAAGGAAATTGCAGACAAAGCTCTTTAACTTACTTTCTCTTTGCTGAAAACAGAACGTAAGCGAAAACAGTTCGGCACCGCATAAAAAGGTGCTGAGCAAATACGATTTTCTCGGATAAAGCCATCCGCTGACACCGCACAACGGCGTCGGCGGATTTTTATTGCGAAAAACTGCTTTATTTACTTTATCGCAAAGATTTAATCATTATTAGACTATATAATATAATAAATTATTATGCTTTATTATAACTTAAAAGGGGTAGTGTATAATGGATAAGGAGCTCAGAAGTAAGGTCCTTTCTCTTGTTGAAGGCGATGCAAGACTCACAAAGGAAAGATTGGCTGTAATGCTCGACAGGAGCGTCGAGGAAATAGCCGCAATTATCGAGGAGCTTGAAAGCGAAGGAGTAATCTTAGGATACAAGGCACTTGTTGACTGGGATAAGACCGACAAGGAATATGTTACGGCACTTATCGAGCTTAAGGTAACACCCCAGAGAGACAAAGGCTTCGAAAAGGTTGCCGAAAGAATTGCCAACTATCCCGAGGTTAAGGACATGTACTTAATGTCGGGCGCATACGACTATTGCGTGATTATTGAAGGCAAGACGATGAAGCAGGTGGCGCTTTTTGTCGCCGAAAAGCTTGCGACTATAGAAAATGTTTTATCTACCAGCACCCATTTTGTGCTCAGAAAATATAAAAATAACGGTGTTTCTTTTGGTATGGGTGAGGATGATGTAGCCGATGAAAGAGGTAATATAAACTGATGATTGATTATTCTAAAATTCTTTCCGACAAGGTTGTCTCTATGAAGCCTTCGGGAATAAGAAAGTTTTTTGACATACTTAACGAAGTGCCCGGCGTTATTTCTCTGACTGTCGGCGAGCCCGACTTCAAGACGCCCTGGCACGTAAGAGAAGCGGCTATTACTTCTCTTGAAAAGGGCAGAACCGCATATACTTCAAACACAGGTCTTCTTGAATTCAGAAAGCAGATTGCTTCCTATCTTGAAAGACGTTTTGAGGTTTCCTATGACCCTTCGAGTGAAATGATTATAACAGTTGGCGGCAGTGAAGCTATTGACCTTGCCATAAGAGCCATAGTTGAGCCGGGCGACGAGGTGCTTATCGTTGAGCCTGCATATGTTTGCTATGTACCTATGACAGAGCTTTGCGGAGGCGTGCCCGTTGTAATACCTACAAGGGTTGAGGACAAATTCAAGCTCACTCCCGAGCTTCTTAAAAAGTACATAACACCAAAGACCAAGATGCTTATACTTCCGTACCCCAACAACCCCACCGGTGCGATTATGACGGAAGAGGACCTTCGCAAAATTGCCGATGTAATCAAGGACACAAATGTTGTTGTGCTTACCGATGAAATCTACGGCGAGCTTACCTACGGAAGACGTCATTTTTCCTTTGCGGCAATTCCCGAAATGTGGGACAGAACCGTTTATGTCGGCGGTTTTTCCAAGAGCTATGCAATGACAGGCTGGAGACTCGGCTATGTATGTGCGCCAAAGGAAATAACAAAGCAGATGCTTAAGATTCACCAATACGCGATTATGTGTGCTCCCACAATGAGCCAGTACGCAGGCATTGAAGCTGTTATGAACGGCGACGAGGATATTGAATATATGAAGGACTGCTACAACCAGAGAAGAAGAATGCTTCTTTCGGGTCTTAATGAAATCGGTCTGCCTTGCTTTGAACCCGAGGGAGCCTTCTATGTATTCCCCGAAATCGGAAAGTTCGGTCTTTCCTCGGATGAATTCTGCGAGAGACTTCTCTACGAGGAAAAGTGTGCAATTGTTCCCGGTAACGCGTTCGGTGCATCGGGTGAAGGCTTTGCAAGGATTTCCTATGCATACTCTGTTGAGCATATTTCCCGTGCCATTGACAGAATTGACAAATTTTTAAAGAAGATTAAGTAATGGAACACAAGATTGTATTTACTGACAAGGTATATCTTGAAAACCTTGACGATTATGAGTATGAAAACGTAAAAAGCACTGTTTTCCCGCTTTTTGACTCTGTTATTGCCGACAACGGCTGGGACAAGGGTTTTTTCGGCGGTAAAAAGGTTGCCGTAAAGCCTAACCTTTTACACAAAACGGGCGTGGAAAAGTGTGTTACGACGCATCCGTCATATACAAGGGCGGCGTGTGAGTATTTCACTTCTCTCGGTGCTTCCGTTGTTGTCTGCGACAGTCCCGGCGGTGTGTATAACAAAACACTTGTTGAAGGCGTTGCAAAAGAAACGGGAACGCTTGAAGCGGCTTCTCTCGGCGGCAGACTTCGCGATGCCCTTGAAAGAAAGCCTGTAATTTCCAAAGATAAATGCGTCGGATGCGGTATTTGCAAAAACAACTGTCCCGTCGGTGCAATAACAATACTGAATAAAAAAGCAAAAATAGATAAAACCAAATGCATAAAGTGTTACTGCTGTCAGGAATTCTGTCCCAAGCTGGCGGTGGCGGCAAAAAACATTTTCGGCATTTAAAAGGAAGGTAAATTATGCCTATCAGAATTCCCGAAGCACTTCCTGCTTTCGGTACACTTGAAAATGAGAATATATTTGTAATGTCGGAGAAAAGAGCCGACACCCAGGACATCCGTCCTCTGAAGATTGCAATTCTCAACCTTATGCCTACAAAGATTGTTACGGAAACTCAGCTTCTCCGTCTTCTTTCCAACACACCCCTTCAGGTTGAAATTACACTTCTCAAGACTCAGTCCTATACCTCGAAGAATACATCACAGGAGCATCTTGAATCCTTCTACCGCAACTTTGATGACGTAAAGCATATGAAGTTTGACGGTCTTATCATCACGGGTGCGCCTATTGAGGACAAAGAATATGAGGATGTTGCATACTGGAAGGAAATCTGCGACATTTTTGAATGGTCCGAAAAGAATGTATATTCCTGCTTCTATATCTGCTGGGCATCTCTTGCGGCGCTTTATTACTACCACGGTATAGAAAAGGTTGCACTTCCCGAAAAGCTGTCGGGCGTGTTCAGACACAAGGTAAGAAAGCCTGCCCATCCCGTAGTACGCGGCTTTGACCAGTATTTCTATGCACCCCATTCACGTCACTACGGCGTAAGAACCGAGGACGTAAAGGCACACGAGGATGAAATTGACATTCTTGCATCAAGTGAAAAGACGGGAGTATATATCGCGGCGAGCAAGGATATGAGAAAGATTTATGTGACGGGTCATTCCGAATACGACCACGACACTCTGAAGAACGAATACTTCAGAGACTTTGCAAAGGGTATGAATCCTCATATTCCCGACAACTATTTCCCCTATGATGACCCCGAAAGAGAACCTGTAAATATCTGGAGAGGTCACGCGCATCTTCTCTATTCAAACTGGTTAAACTATGTTGTGTACCAGAGAACGCCCTATGATCTCGGTACTATATAATATAATAAGGTAGGAAATCTTAATGAAAAAGATAATTGTTTTCCTTACGGCGCTTCTTGCGGCAATACTTCTTTCTTCGTGCGACAATTCTGATGAATATGAATTTATACACGGAGGCGGCGAGTCTTCTTCCGCGAAGCCTCAGACGGAAGAAGCTGCAGACAACAACGAAGGAAAAACGGATAAAGAAGAGGAAGATAATCAGACACCCAGGGAAACAAAAGCTGAAATCGATGCTCTTGCGGCTGCAGCCCTTGAGAAGATGTCTGTTATCCCTGAATACCCTGCAGGCTATCCCACGCTTGAAGATGTTGTGGCACAGTATGAAAGGGCAAATGAAGCAATCGGCTGGATTGTGGGAACAGAGCTTGTTGCCAATGACGGTGACGACTCCTATACTGCAAAGGGAATGAAGTACAACAGAGTGCTTCCCGATTGCTATCTTGGCTCAAAGAATGCAGGAAAGAATCCCGATGCGGATAAGCTTATATATAATAAGGAAACCTTGCAGGCGTATTTTGCAACACTTATCCATCCCGACGAAGCAAGAGATTACATCCTTGACATTACACAGAGCTTTGATGTACCGAAGTTCGTTGAAAACAGCAACGGCGCTCTCTATGTGCTTCCCTATGCTTTTCCCGCAGCAGGATACGGCGAGGAAAACACATATGAATTGAAAAAGAACAATGACGAAAGCTATACCCTCTATGTTCACTATACAACACTCGATGAAAATGACGATGTCAAGGGTGAATATACCTACGCCGTCGATTATATAAAGCTTGATGGCAGATGGGTGTTTGAGGACTTTATTGTTATCAAACAACACTAAACGGTTTTCTGCCGGTGCGAATACATCGGCAGAAAAGTTTTCTTACATATTATATGTACTTATATAAGGCTGTAAACAAAATGTTGTGTTTGGTAAATTACAGGACACAAGCGATTGTGACTTGTCAGACACCCCCTGGCGAAACGGTGTAAAAACGCGTTTTCGTTCACAAAACATTTACAAAATTATTTTGAAAAAACCTATTGCAATTGAAAAAGACTTGTGTTATACTAACCAAGCTTGATGTGCGATGAAGCGGGAGGTTGCGACCATTTGGTCGGTAATTTCCGTGGAGTATGTCCGATAAACGGGCGACAGCAAATATGAAACGCAAACGCGTGTCTTCTTTGCCGTTTGTTTCTTCAAGCGGAAACAAGTGCGGCGGCAAAGGCAGAGGTGCGTTTTCGCGCGCAAAGTTTGAAAACACGAGCGTCAGGAACGGTCGGTATGTGTATCGATACGCCTGAATGTGGAAACCAAAAGACTTTGAAAGCTGCCCGAAACCTTTTCCCACGGCGAAATTGGTTCGGGTTTTTAATTCGGGATGGCCGCGAAACACCCGGATGCGTGTTCAAGATTTACTGTGCCGCATTTAAAAATTCCTTCGTTTTATTAATAGCACAAATCGCGAAGGACAAAAATTTTAAAGGAGGCAGAAAAAATGGCATCACAGGAAAAAATCAGAATCAGACTCAAGGCTTACGATCACACTCTCATCGATCAGGCTGCAGAAAAGATCGTAGAAGCTGCAAAGAGAAACGGCGCTAAGGTATCGGGTCCTATTCCCCTTCCTACAGATAAGGAAGTTGTTACCATCCTTCGTGCGGTACACAAGTACAAGGATAGCCGCGAACAGTTCGAATTCAGAACTCACAAGAGACTCATCGATATCTTAAAGCCCAGCCAGAAGGCAATCGAAGCTCTCGTCGATATCGAACTTCCTGCAGGCGTTGAATCTGAAATCATTACATTCTAATTGATTTCGGGACAAGCACTGCAAAACAACAAAGCGTTATTACCTCGAAGTGCGAAAGCTCCGAGAGGTTAATACAAAGGCTCCGACGTCTATACCGCGAAGGAGTCAGGATTCAAATCCGGTCACGTTGGCTGTTATTCCATTGGGTTGCAACTTATTGGAAAAATACAAGGCGGTCAACCAATAACTAAGGAGGAAAAGACATGAAGAAAGGTATAATCGGTAAGAAGCTCGGCATGACTCAGATCTTTGACGAAATGGGTAACGTAATCCCCGTAACAGTCATTGAAGCAGGTCCCTGCGTAGTCGTTCAAAAGAAGACAGTTGAAAACGACGGCTATGATGCTGTACAGCTTGGTTTCGAAAACGTCGAGGAAAGAAAGCTTTCCAAGCCCGCTAAGGGACACCAGGCTAAGGCAGGAACAACCAAGAGACATCTCAAGGAATTCAGACTTGACGATGCAGCGTCTATGAATGTAGGCGACGAAGTAAAGGCAGACGTTTTCGCTGCAGGCGAATGCGTTGACGTAACAGGTCTCA
>CAZTNR010000098.1:0-6447 GCA_964614955.1 uncultured Oscillospiraceae bacterium
GCTCGTTGGGCTCATAACCCGAAGGTCGTAGGTTCAAATCCTGCCTCCGCAACCATAAGAAAGTCCTTGGAATTTTGAGTTCTAAGGACTTTTTTAATGCCAAAAACCTCGTAAATACGTGCTTTTCCATGCTTTAAGAGTAATGCAAAGTAATTAAAAACAATGTAAAACAGTTAAAACCATTACGACGTCATTTCGCCGTCAAGACGACGTCGTCATCAGTCGACTTGGTGGTAAAATTCCCATTAAATCCCATAGTGAAGGTAGAGTTCCCGTTTGCTGTAAATGCAATTCGGGAATTTTTTTGTGTAAAAAATGAGGCTCTGTAAGAAAGCCTCTCTAAAATTCCCAAATACCCACCTGATTTTTGAGGCTGTGTATTACTAATGAAAAATACTGCCAAACCTAAGACCTGACATTCTGTATGCAGACCTGAAGGTCATCCTTGATTATTTCCCTGTATTACGTGCTTTGTCATCCCTTTCTGATTTCCTTGACGGCGGCATGACGGCAAAACTACAGACTTTGAGCATAGTAAAAGCACCGCCTTCTTATCCGAAAACGGTGCTTATCTTGTATTATTCTTCATTTTACAGTACCTTGTGTTATGTAACATTATTTAATGTAGTTTACTGTTTACGACAAGGTAAAGGAAGTTATGGAGCTTCTCAGAGAATCTGCTAAGAGATGCGGATTTAAGGATATGGCGATAATCACCTGCGGCGACCTCAGTATCAACAGAAAGAATGCTGATATCGACGGTGTTTATGCTTACGGTTGGGGACACTATGGATATGACCTTCTTACCGGATTGGCAGAATCCAAAGTCAGATTGATACAAACCTTCTCCACGTTGTTCCAACAGTTTCGGTCGGATATAATGATGTTGCCTGACGTAAGAGCAGACATCCTATGATTTCCTGCGAGGATATGGGTAAGGTTATAGACTGGTTCAAGGATGATGTTCTTCCATCTTACTCCGAATATGAGGAAGAATGGAAAAAGAAGCTGATGATGTTCTCTACCTGAAATGAATATGGCGAGGGAACGTATATCTGTCCTTCCAACCTCAACGGCTTCGGTTATCTCAATGAAACGAGAAAGGCTGTTACAAAGAATGCCGACTCCTTTGAATCCGACAGACCTTCACAGGCATCTCTTGACAGAATAGGCCATCCTTATCCTAAGGGAAGAGAATACCTCAGTGCGTTTCTTTATTCTGAGCCTGAAGCGCCGACAAAGGTTGTGTGTGAGTATAATTACAATACCCCCTAATGTGTTGATAAATGGCAGGGTGTAAATGATGTTTCCCTTTGCTTCAAGGATGGCAGATTCTGTGGTCGCGGAAGCACTTGGGATCCTCAGATTATTCTCACAAGAATCTATTATGAGTGGGATGCTGAAGAACAGTCGCTTATGATAAGGTTCTATCACGACAAAAAGTCGGTCTGGACTGTCGGCAGAGACGTAGCTGTTATTGACCGAAAGGATGTAAAGCTTCAAAGACCAGTTGAGAAGTTCGACGGACTTCCTTATCTGCCACACGATGAATTCTGTGAGGCAACAGGATGCAGTTACTCGGTTGATAACGACGTAGTAGATATAAAGACAAACATATTCTGAATTATAAAAAGAATATAATATGGAAAACGGCACGAATTGAAATTCTTCTTGAAAATCAATTCGTGCTGTGCTATAATATAGAAAAATATGATGTAGAAGGGGAAAGAAAAATGTACAATAAATTCTGTAAAAAACAGCTCTGGGAATGCTCAAAGGATTTGTCAGCGGTAGCACTCGGAAGAATTCCAGCAGAGCTTGTAATTAAAAATGCAAAGCTTGTCAATGTATGTACCAAGGAAATTTTGGAAAATATCGATGTTGCGGTTCACAGCGGCAGGATTGCTCTTGTAGGTGATGCTTCTCACTGTGTCGGTGAGAATACCAAGGTTATTGATGCCGAAGGTATGTACATAGCACCAGGTATGCTTGACGGTCATATTCACATTGAATCTTCAATGTTAAGTGCGGGAGAATATGCAAAATCCGTAATTCCTCACGGTACAACAGGTATCTATTACGATCCCCACGAAATTTGTAATGTAATGGGCTTTAAGGGTGTTGAGCTTATGATGAAGGATGCCGAGAGAACTCCTCTTAAGGCAATGCTTACCGTTCCTTCCTGTGTTCCGGCGGTTCCCGGCTTTGAAGATAACGGAGCTGTCATTACTTCCTCTGATATCAAGGAACAAATGAAGCTTGATGAGGTTGTGGGACTTGGCGAAATGATGAATTTCCCCGGTATTCATTACAGTAATGATGAAACCCACGCAATTACGGGAGCAACGCTTAAGGCTGATAAGATAATTACAGGTCATTATTCTATTCTCGATACAGGTATGGGGCTTAGTGCTTATATTGCGGCAGGTGTAAGGTGCTGTCACGAATCCACAAGGGCAGAGGATGCTCTCTGGAAAATGAGACTCGGTATGTATGCGATGATGCGAGAGGGCTCAGCCTGGCACGACCTTGCAGAAGTGTCAAAAGCAATAACCGAACACGAGGTTGATTCAAGATATGCCGTTCTTATTTCCGACGACACTCATCCTCATACGCTTCTCAATGACGGTCATCTTGACCATATTGTACGACGTGCTATAACTGAAGGTGTTGACCCCGTAGAAGCGATACAAATGGTTACCATTAACTGCGCTCAGTGCTTCCATATGGATAATGAAATCGGCTCAATTACTCCCGGCAAGTGTGCAGATGTTATATTCATAGATAACCTTAAAGATTTCAACGTCAAGAAGGTTGTTATAGACGGTGAGCTTGTTGCAGAAAACGGAAAGATGCTTTATGAATTCCCTGCATATGAATATCCCGAGTATGCTATGCACACAATGAACGTCGGCGAAACGATTACAGCCGACACATTCAAGGTTAAGACAGATAAAAAGGATAAGGCTTGCGTAAGAGTTATAGAAATAATTCCTGCAAGAGTAGGGGATTATGAAAGACATATAACTCTTGATGTCAAAAACGGACTTATAGAATCCGATACAAATCAGGATGTTTTAAAGACCTTTGTGTTTGAACGTCATAAGAATACCGGAACTCACGGTATCGGTTTTGTTAAGGGCTTCAATATCAAGTGCGGTGCTATGGCATCAACTGTTGCCCACGATGCACATAATCTTCTTGTGGTTGGCACAAACGATGAGGATATGGCACTTGCGGCAAATACCCTTATTCAGAGCGGCGGCGGTATGTGTGCCGTTCAGAACGGAAAGGTTCTCGGCTGTGTTGAGCTGCCTCTTGCAGGTCTTATGAATACAAAATCCGCTGAAGAGATGAGCGATAGGGTTGCTTCGCTTGATAAGGCGTGGAAGGAAATCGGCTGCGATATTGTTTCTCCTTTTATGACAATGGCTCTTATTCCGCTTGCTTGTCTTCCCGAGCTCAGACTCACCAACAGAGGTCTTGTAGACTGTACAACCTTCAGTTTTTCGGAGCTTGAGGTTGAAGAATAAAAAATCTGAAAAAATATAAAAAAAACCTTGACAAATAAAAAAACAAGTGTTATAATACTTACATCTTAAAAATGCGATGAAGGAATTAAGTTCTTTTTGGAATGTTTCAGAGAGCCGATGTCTGGTGAAAATCGGTACAGGAAGAAAAGTAACAGTCTCGTTCCCAAGCAGAGCTGCTGAACGACTTGTCCACTAAGCGGCTACGGATTCCTCCGTTACAAGGGCAGGATTTGATTGAATCCGATGAGAGGTCGATTTTAATAATCGGCAATTAGGGTGGTACCGCAGATTTATTTGTCCCTGAGAGTAATCTCAGGGACTTTTTATTTTTCACAGTGAAAGGAAGATTATTATGAAAAATCTGGTTATTTCCGATATGACTTTAAAGCAGGCTTCGGGTGCATATGACCTTAGTTTTAAAGAAAAGATTGAGATTGCAAAGCTTCTTGATAAGCTCAATGTTTCAGTAATAGAGCTTGCTCCCGCTTCGGGTTCAAAGGTTGATGATGTTCTTATCAGAACAATTTGCTCTTGTGTCAAGAACAGCGTCGTATCTCTTCCTGTTGCTCTTACAGAGAACGGTGCAAACGAGGCTTTTGAACTTATTAAAAACGCTAAAAAACCTCGACTTCAGGTTAATGTGCCGATGTCAACAGTTCAGATGGAATATATCTGTCATAAAAAGCCTGCTGCTGTAATTGAGATGATAAACGATGTTGTCTCAAAGGCAAAGAGCGTGTGTGCGGATGTTGAATTTGTTGCGGTTGATGCAACAAGAAGCGACGCGGAGTTTCTGAAAAAGGCACTCAGTACCGCTGTTGATGCAGGTGCAACAACAATCACTCTCTGTGATAATGCGGGCGAGACGACTACTGATGAATTTGTTGAGTTTGTTTCTAAGCTTAAAGGTGACGTTAAAGAACTTGAAAACGTAAAGCTTGCAATCAATGCTTCGAATGAGCTTGGTATGGCTGTTTCGACAGTTCTTGCCGCTGTAAAGCTTGGTGTTGACGAAATTAAAACCGCATCCTGTAAGAGCGATGCTCCTTCACTTGAGGCTATTCTCAAAATCCTTCGAGCAAGAGGCGATTCAATTGGCGTAGGTGTCGGTGTCAGCCTCACGGAGTTTGGCAGAGTTTCAAGGCAGATTGAATGGATTTGCGAAGGCAAAACAGGCGCATCTTCAAAGAGTGATGCTTCAAATGACGGCGATGAAAGCTATACACTTAATGAATATACGGATATAAACACGGTTTCCGACACTGTAGTGTCTCTCGGATACGACCTTTCGGATGAAGATATGCAACACGTATACGAAGAATTCAAGCGTGCAGCATCCAAAAAGAGCATCAGCCTTCGTGAGCTTGACGCTATTGTCGCAAGCTGTGCAATGCAGGTGCCTGCTACATATAAGCTTGTTTCCTACGTTATCAACAGCGGTAATGTAATCAGCTCTACTGCCAATATTCTCCTCGAAAAGGACGGCAAGAGCCTTGCGGGAGTTTGTATAGGCGACGGACCTATCGATGCTGCTTTTCTTGCAATTGAGCAGGTAATCGGTCATCACTATGAGCTTGATGACTTCAGAATTCAGTCTGTAACCGAAGGAAGAGAAGCTATCGGTAATGCCATAGTCAAGCTTAAGGCAGACGGTAAGGTATATTCGGGTAACGGACTTTCCACCGATATTATCGGAGCAAGTATCAGAGCCTATATAAGTGCAGTAAATAAGATTGTATTTGAACAGAATGTCTAATTTCTCGAAAGGATGAGATAAATGAAATTATCATTTTCAATCAAAGGCTGGAATTGCCGTGATTTTGATGAATATATAAGCACAGCAAAGGAATACGGATTCTCGGGTATTGAGCTTACCGATCTTGCAAATACCGGCTTTGCCGATAATGGCGGTGCTTTTGATAAATATAACAGCTCGGCTACATCAAAGAAGCTTTATGAAGCCGGTATCAGTCTTCCCTGTATGGACTCTGCCTGCGACATTTCTTCTGATGATGTTGATGCGATGCAGAATGAACTTGAATTCTGTATAGGTATTGCAAAGACTATGAAGATACCTTATATCAGAGTATATGCGAAGGATTCTGAGACTACCGTCGAAAAAGCAATTGCAAATATGGAAAAGCTTATTCCTATGGTGGAGGATGAAGGAATAGTTCTTGCCGTCGAAACTATGGGTGTGTTTGCAAACACCGATAATCTCAAAGAGCTTCTCGGACATTTTGCCTGTGACTGCGTCGGCGCACTCTGGGATGTTTATCATACCTGTATGGTGGCAGGTGAGAAAGCTGAAAAGTCAATACAGAATCTCGGTGCTTCCGTAAAGCACGTGCATATGAAGGATGCTGTGCGTACACCCGAGGGTATTGAATATACGCTTATGGGTGAAGGCGAGCTTCCTTTCAATGAGGTGATGAACGCACTTCGCTCTGTAAACTATGACGGCTTTATGAGTCTTGAATGGGATCCTTCCTGGATGGAGGAAATCGGCGAGCCGGATATAATTTTCCCGCAGTTTGCCGAATATTTAAAATCTTTCGGTTCTCCTGATAAGAACCAGAAGCCCTGCTTCTATAACGAGGCGGGAACGGGTAAGTATGTCTGGAAAAAGGATGTTGTTATTGAAAAGACCTTTTCCGAAGTACTCGACGAAATGGTTGACAGATTTCCTGACCAGTATGCATTCAAGTATACAACCCTCGATTATACAAGAACCTATTCTGAATTCAGAGATGATGTTGACAATGTTGCGCGTGCCCTTGTTTCAATGGGTGTAAAGGCAGGCAGCCACGTTGCTATCTGGACTACAAATATTCCCCAGTGGTATCTAACCTTCTGGGCAACGGTAAAAATCGGTGCAGTTCTTGTAACGGTAAATACAGCATACAAAATTCAC
>CAZTNR010000099.1:0-6336 GCA_964614955.1 uncultured Oscillospiraceae bacterium
AACGCCGGGTGAGATTGCTCTGCTTCTTTGTCCTAAGTATAATAACACACACTTTTTCATTTGTCAAGTGTTTTTTCAAAATATTTCAAATAAATCTTCGGCGCCCGTTTTTGCGGACGCCGAAAATATGTTTTACTGATTTATGCCGAGCTTTTTGTCGTGTCTTCTTTCGAGAAGCTGAATAATGATTATAGCCGCAACGATTACAAGACCGATAACGCTTACGGTTGTATGAGGATAGATAAGCATTATGGAGCCTGCTATAAGAGGAATAATCTCATAGAACTTCATCTTTCTGTACATATATCCCTCAAGTGCCGCCGACAGACAGTAGATACCGACAATTGATGTTACAACAATTATGATAACTTCGGGTGCTGTCGCTTCAATAAAGAGCATCTTGGGTTCATATGCGAAGATATAAGGAATAATAAATGCCGTAATTGCAAGTCTTGTAGCATTGACACCCGTCTTTAAGGGGTTGGAGCCTGCAATAGCGCTTCCCGCATACGCCGCAAGAGCAACGGGAGGTGTAATATCGGCAACGATACCGAAGTAGAACACGAACATATGAGCCGCAAGTGTGGGAATACCCATTTTAATAAGAATAGGCGCCGTGATTGTAGCCATAATAAGGTAGTTTGCAGTAGTGGGAACGCCCATACCGAGAACAATACAGCAAACCATTGTAAGGAAGAGTGCGATAAAGAGATTGTTCTGTGCGATAGGCACGATAACATCAAGAAGTGTTGAGCCGAGGCTTGTAAGAGTTACAACGCCTGCGATAATACCTGCAAGTGCACAGGCAAGGGATACGCCCATTGTATTCTTGACACCCGCTTCAAGAGCATCAAGTGCAATCTTGCCCGATTCTCTTGTGTGCTTATTTATCCAGGCAACCGCGATGTAGCAAACGCCTGCGAGAAGTGCAGCATTTTCAAGTCCCATATTCATTCCGAGGTAAAGTGCAAAGAACACGATTACGGGAACGATATGAAGAACAATTACGGGAGTGAACTCGTGATGTCTTATAACATTTACAACATCGGTAAGAAGCATAATTGCAAGGGTTGCGATTATTGCCATACAAGCACTCATTGCAGGAGTTGAGCCAAAGGACATCATTGCAACAAGAACTACGATAGGAATAAGAAGATAACCCTTACGGAAGAAAAGCTTGAAGAAGTTGGGGATGCTTTCCTTGGGAAGTCCGCGAAGACCAAGCTTCTTTGCTTCAAAGTGAATCATCATAAAGATTCCCGAAAAGTAAAGAACTGCAGGAAGAATTGCAGAAACTGCAATTGTGGCATAAGGAATACCCGTCATTTCCGACATAAGGAATGCCGCAGCACCCATAATGGGAGGCATAATCTGACCGCCGGTGGAGGCCGCCGCTTCAACGGCTGCTGCAAATTCGGGCTTATAGCCAATCTTTTTCATTGTAGGAATCGTGATAGAGCCGCTTCCTACGGTATTTGCAACGGAAGAACCCGAATACATACCTTCAAGAGCCGAGGAGATAACCGCGACCTTTGCCGGTCCCCCACTTGCCCAGCCTGCAACAGAGTTTGCAAGGTCAACGAAAAAGTTGCCTATACCCGTCTTTTCCAGGAAAGCACCGAAGATGATGAAGAACACGATAAATGTTGAACATACATTAAGGGGTGTGCCGGGAATACCGCTGGTTGTATAGAAGATGTTATATACGATTGAAGTCCAGGTTTTGCCGTAGTAGAAAGCATACGCAATAAAGCCGCCTGCAACAAATAGAATCGGAATACCGACTGCTCGTCTGCAGAGCTCAAAGAGCATCACGATTCCCACAACGCCCATAAGCATTGCCGTCATATCCATCTGAATCATTGCCGCTTTTCTTGTGATTTCGTCAAAATTCAGTGCATAGTAAAAATACGGAGTTGCCGCAACGATTGCAAGAATAAAATCGTACACGGGAATATAGTTTCCGATTTTCGACTGTTTCTTATATGTAGGATATATAATGAATCCGAGGAACATTACAACCCCAAGAAAAGCAGACATTCTTACCTGCTCGGGAAGTGTAAAGAATCTTGTGCCGAAGCAGAAAACCGCAAAGGCTATAAACAGCACCTTGATTACAAGAGCACGCCAGCCGGTAAAGCGTCTTGTGTTGGACTCACGGTCAAACTCCGCCATTAAGTCATCGGCATTTATCTGCTGTTCTTTGATTTCAATATTTTCTGACATTACTTCAATCATTCCTTTCCATTATGTCAAAAGCTCATATTTGTTATCTCAACTCAAAATACACGTGGGCATTTCTGCCGCACAGGTCTCTTAAGCTTATAGACTCCCCCTGAATTTCGAGAATGTGGTCGGACACGGTACCCACAAGGTAGTCAACCCTCGGGAACACAATATCAAATCCCGACACAACCATATTGCCGCTCTCGTCAAATTCAAGCTTCTGCCCGTCCTCAATTTCAGTCTGAACGCCTGCACCGAATGCAGAATACACCGTTCTTGCCGCAACAATCTGTCCGTTTTCAACACGGAAAACATCCTTGACAGGGCTTTTGTTTACGGAATGTATAAACTCAACAGAAAACTCGGTGCCCTCTTCTCCTTCAAAGCTTGCGATTATCTTATCGGTATCGGAGTAGCACAGGACAATTTTATCTCCCTTGTCCTCACAGGAGTCAAAACAAAACATCACAGCCGTAATCGCGAGAACAATTACGGCTGCGATTGAATATTTTCTCATTAAGTAATATATTCAGTTATTATTCAGCAAGTACGCCGATTTCCTTGTAGTACTTTGCAGCACCGGGATGGAGGGGTACTTCAGCGGGGATACCGTCAATAGCTGTTTCAGCGTTGAGTTCAGCACCCTTTACGTGAGCTGCCGCGATAGCGTCCTTGTTTTCGAACATAGCCTTTGTGAGGTCGTAAACTGCCTTTTCGGGAAGATCCTTGTCAACGATGTATGTTGCCATAACTGCAACTGTCATAACATCTTCTTCCATACCGTTGTATGTGCCTGCAGGAACGGGATGCTGTGTATAGAAGCCGTACTTTTCCTTGAGGGAAGCAAACTTGTCGTCTTCAACTGCAACAACTGTGATGTCTGTACCCATAGCAAGGTCAACGATTGCTGTTGTAGGAATACCTGCTACGCAGAAGAATGCATCAATCTTGCCGTCTCTGAGAGCGTCAGCGGAAGGACCGAAGCCGAGGTTCTGCTTGCTGATGTCCTTGTCCATATCAATACCGTATGCTTCGAGAATCTGCTTTGCGTTGAATTCAACGCCGCTGCCTGCGTCGCCTACAGATACGTTCTTGCCCTTGAGGTCAGCAACTGTCTTGATGCCGCTTTCCTTGGAAGCGATAATCTGGCAAAGCTCGGGATAAAGGATAGCCATAGCCTGGAAATCCTGTGTCTGTTCGCCTGTGAAGAGGTCTGTACCTGTGTAAGCGTAGTACATAACGTCGTTCTGAACAACAGCCATATCTACTTCGCCGAGCTGGATGGACTGGATATTAGCCTTGGATGCGCCTGTGGAAATAGCGTCAACCTTGATGCCTGTCTTTTCAGCAAGGATTGTGCCCATAGCCATACCGTATGCATAGTATGTACCTGTGGGGCCGCCTGTTGCAAGAACAATCTTGTCAACTGTCTTTTCTGTTTCGTTTTCGAGATTTGCACCGCTTACTGCATCATCAGCAGGAGTACAAGCAGTAAGAGCAACTGCCATAACCATAAGAAGTGCGAGAACGAGACTTAATGTCTTCTTCATTTGAGTTACCTCCAAAAATTCTTATTTGAATAATTCAAACAGGGATTATTCATTTTATATTATAACCGCAAGATTGTCAAAAGTCAAGTGCTATTGGAAAATTTAGGCAAATATAACATATTTTTATTGATAAAACATACGATTTAACGAATGAAATTACGTCCGACTATTCAATTCCCGATCGCAGACGAGCCTGTGATGTCTGTCCCTGCATTGTGTTGTTTTGTTTGTTTTCGTTGTTCTCAACCGTCGGTGTTTGACGGTCGTAAACGGTTATTTGAGCGACACCGAGGACTTGATTGGCACGAGAATCACCCGTGAGTTGTCAGCGGCGACTCGCCGCAAACGTCTCTCTTACCGCCTCAAGATACCCATACCCGTAAAGGTCATCGGGTTCAAGATAGCTTGTTTCCGTCCATTCGTTCCAGCTGTTAACGGTAACAAGGGGTGCTTTGAGATTCGTATGCGAGTCAATATACGCCTTTGCCATTTCCATTCCCTTTTTGATGTTTTCAGGGGTATTGTTACGTACCACCGCACCCGTAAGCTTGTTGTATCTCGGCGAGGTGTCCCATCCGAGTGAGATATGAGGATAGTACGGGATATTGAACATCTTCTCCATCTTTGCCCATTCTTCCTTTACCTCCTCCAAAATTTCGAGGTAGTCTCTGTCAAGATTTGCAAAGTGGGCAAACTGGTAGTGTGTTACGCTGTCAAAGCCGAGGGTATGCACTGCATCCGCAAGATTTCCGTCAAATGCCGCATCAAAGCCTGTGGCATTCATAGTGCCTTCGCTTCTGAGAGTGAGCTGAAGCTCAAGTCCGGGAAAACCCGCCTTTGCCGTTTCTTCTCTGAAGAAGTCAAGCGCCTTCTTTGTTTCCTCAATACCGCCAAGCCCTCTGATTAAGTTTGCAAGGTCATAAATCATATACACGGGCTTTCCGTCGATTTTGTAGTAGGACGGATGGGAAAAGTACATATCGATCGTCTTGCGAACGATTATATCAAAATTCCTTCTGTCAACAGCACCGTCCCATATGGGTGTGCCAAGCTCTGCAGTTCTCTTGTCCCAAAGAGAGGTTGCCGTGTGATTTGCCCACATAATATAGAACTTTACTTTGTCGTTATTGCGCGCCTTGAGGTAACCGTTATCAAGGCACTGCTCGAGAAAAGGGCGTCCGTCAAACCAGTACCAGTCATAGATAAACACATTTACGCCGTGGCTTGCCGCCGCTTCAATTTCCATTTCCATAACATAGGGGTCTGCTTCATTGACATATCCCCAAAGGGGTTTTCTCGGCCACTTTTCCTCGGGAATATAGCCCCCAAACGCCTTCACCGTCTGCCATTCGCCGTAGCCCTCGGGCCAGAATATTCTGCTTCTCGGCTCATCGCCCGTGTAAGACGGCCATATAAACGCCGCAACGTCGTATTTATTTGACATATATTTCATCCTTTCGCCGCAATCTCAAAAGCTCTCTTTTGTCAAGGGAAGGCTTATACGACAATTCTACACTTTTTATACACAAAAGTCAACCCGGACACTTGAAAAATACTCTGTTTTGTTTTATACTGTAGTTGTAAAACAAATATACACCAAGGAGGCACACTATGAACGTAACATTAAAGAAAAACGGCATCGAGGCCACAGCAAGAAGTCTCGGCGGCGAGCTTATCTCGTACAAGAAGAACGGCAAGGAATATGTATGGACGGGCGATGAAAAGTACTGGCCCGGCAGAGCACCTGCCCTTTTCCCCTTTGTAAGCAGTCTTGTTGACGGCAAAACACTTATTGAAGGCAAGGAATGTTATATCCCCACACGCCACGGCTTTGTAAGACAGAGTGAGCTCAGTCTTGTCGAGTCTTCCGACACAAAGGCGGTTTTTGAGCTTCGCGAATCGGCAGAGACACTCGAAAACTATCCCTTTAAATTCTCCTTCAAGATTACACACGAAATTTCGGACAACGGTTTTTCCACAACCTTTACCGTAAAAAACCTTGACAGCCGTGATATGCCCTTCTGTGTCGGCGGTCATCCCGGATTTTTACTTCCCGAAGGCATTGAAAGCTACAAGCTTGTATTTGAGCAGGATGAAAACTGCGACATAGGTCACTGCAACGAAAAGTCACAGTACTGCGACGACTTTGTAATCGACAAGAGACTCGAAGGCAAGGAATGGGAGCTTAAGTATGCCGACTTCGACATTGATGCACTCTTTGTAAAGGGCGTAAAGAGTAGCAGAGTTTCTATTGTCAACAAGGAAACAGATGAGGCTCATCTCACATTCGACTACACGGGCTTCTCCGAGCTTGTTCTCTGGACAGCACCCGGCAAGCAATCCCCCTATCTCTGTCTTGAGCCCTGGAACGGACTTCCTCCCGTAATCGGCGAAAGCGGCAACTTTGAGGACAAGCCTTATATCACAATGTTAAAGCCAGGTGAAGAATACTCGGTTGGGTACAAGGTTGAGTGCTAAGCGGGGAGCCCCCGGCGACGAGGCGCCGCTGACAATTTCGCGGGCGGTATGTTCGTAAAACAAACTTGTGGTGTCGCACAAA
>CAZTNR010000100.1:0-5729 GCA_964614955.1 uncultured Oscillospiraceae bacterium
AGCTACAATATGCCCCACATTCTCGGCACGGAATTTGAAAAGAGCTACAACCACTGCTTCTCGACAGACGGTTGTCCTTATCTCATAAAACTCGGATTTATGGACCCCAATTCCGAAATCTTTGAACAGATGGAGCGCTTCTACACAGAAATCGGTATGCTTGACTTAGAGCACGGCCTTTCCTCCAGAATGACAAACGACGACTGCGGTGCTCCCGGTCTTTACGGTCACGTTTACTACACCTGCGTTTCGGAAATCCTCTGGATTGAGGCGTGGATGAGGCGCGGTGAATACGACAAGGCAGCAAAGATGGCTGAGGGTATTCTCAGATACCACGTAACTCCCGAATACATCACCAGCGAAAGATACTCCTCGGTTGACCCGTGGTTTACACCCTGGCAGCCCAACGCTTCGGGTTCGGGCAGACTCTGTCAGTTCCTGCTTGATTATTACGGGGAAAGACAGGCATAAGAGCAAAACAGGCAATCCTTACGGGTTGCCTTTCTCTATAGTTTTATGAATAAAATGTAAAATGACATTTTTGTAATCATTACAGTATTGACATTTTTACAAGACGGTGGTATAATGTTATCAAGATAAGAGATAATATCATTTCAGCAAGGAGCACGAAAATGGAAATTACAAAAGACATAAAGTACGTCGGCGTAAACGACAGAAAAACAGACCTTTTTGAAAGCCAATACAAAATACCGAACGGCGTGGCTTACAACTCTTACGTAATAATTGATGAAAAAATTGCGGTTATGGACTCGGTTGAAAAGGATTTTGGCGACGAATGGCTCGACAAAATAGGCTATGAGCTTGGTCAGAGACATCCCGACTATCTTATCGTTCAGCATATGGAGCCCGACCATTCGGCAAACATTTTCAAGTTCTCGGAAAAGTATCCCGCTTCTGTTATTGTTGCTTCCGCCAAGGCTTTCGGTATGATGAAAAACTTCTTCGGAACAGATTTTTCCGACAGGCGTCTTATTGTCGGTGAGGGTGACACGCTTAGTCTTGGAGAACACGTTCTTACATTTGTAACGGCACCTATGGTACACTGGCCCGAGGTTATTGTTACATACGACGCAAAGGACAAGGTGCTCTTCTCTGCCGATGCATTCGGCAAATTCGGTGCACTTGATACACAAGAAGCCTGGGAGGATGAAGCAAGAAGATACTACATCGGCATTGTCGGCAAGTACGGTGCACAGGTGCAGGCGCTTCTTGGCAAGGCAACGGCTCTTGACATTCAGAAGATTCTTCCCCTTCACGGTCCGATTCTTACAGAGAAGCTCGGTTACTACGTGAGTCTTTACGACAAGTGGTCAAGATACGAGGTCGAGGAAAAGGGCGTTGTAATTGCCTATACTTCAATCTACGGCGGCACAAAGAAGGCGGCTCTTATGCTGGCAGACGGTTTAAAGGCAGCGGGCGAAAAGGTAACGGTTTACGACCTTGCAAGAGACGATTTCTTTGCAGCCGTTTCAGATGCCTTCAGATTTGACAGAATAGTTCTTGCGACGACCACATACAACGGCGATATGTTCCCGGATATGAGGAAATTCATTTTTGCACTTATCGAAAGAGGATTTAAAAACAGAAGGGTATCCTTTATCGAAAACGGCTCGTGGGGACCTGTGGCACAGAGAAAGATGATGTCTATGCTTGAGGGGGTTGAAAGGCTTGAATTCTCACAGAACAATGTAAAAATCCTCTCGGCTCTCAGTGATGAAAGTCTGTCACAGCTTGAAAACCTTAAAAACGAATTATTGAAATAAACAACGGAGGTAATTTAAAATGATGAATCAGAAAGTAAGAGACCTGCTCAATCAGCAGATCAACAAGGAGCTTTACTCGGCATATCTGTATCTTGACTTTTCAAACTACTTTGAAGAAAGAGGTCTTGACGGTTTTGCAAACTGGTATTTTATTCAGGCGCAGGAGGAAAGAGACCATGCTATGCTATTCTACCGCTATCTTCTCAACAACGACGAAAAGGTGACTCTTGAAGCTATTGGCAAGCCCGACAAAGTTCTTGACTCCGACCTTACCGTTCTCAAGGCAGGTCTTGAACACGAGCTTTATGTAACAAGTCTTATCAACGACATTTATGCCGAAGCCTATGCAAACAAGGACTTCAGAACAATGCAGTTTTTGGACTGGTTTGTCAAGGAGCAGGGCGAAGAAGAAACAAATGCAAACGATATGATTACAAAGTATGAGCTTTTCGCATCTGATGCAAAGGGACTCTATATGCTCAACAGCGAGCTTAAGGCAAGAGTTTACTCGGCTCCGTCGCTTGTTCTTTAATTCTTTTACAGGACGTTAAAATGGACATAGTAATACTCGCGGCACTCGGTGTCGGCGGTGCTACACTGATTGGTGCTGTTTTAGGCTTCTTATTCAAAGACATATCCCACAGGTTTTCGGACATTGTTCTGTCCTTTGCGGCAGGGATAATGTTAGCCGCTTCGGTTCTCGGGCTTATACTCCCCTCTCTTGAATACGGCGGAAAATCCGGTATTCTTGTGACGGTTACCGGCATATTTGCGGGAGCACTCAGTCTTAACATAATTGACAAGGTTGTACCGCATCTTCACAAGCTTGTGGGAAACGACATTGAAAATCATCCCAATTCAAGTCTAAACAAGGTTTTATTATTCGTCACGGCGATTGCAATACACAATCTTCCCGAAGGCATTGCGGCAGGCGTCGGCTTTGGCAGCGGTGATACATCACAGGCACTTCTTATTGCCGGAGGTATTGCCCTTCAGAACATCCCCGAGGGTATGGTTATTATAGGTCCTATGCTTGCCTCGGGTGTAAGTCCGAAACGCACCTTTATTGCCGCCGCCCTTACGGGTGTTGTTGAGGTAATCGGAACATTTATAGGCTTCTTTGCAGTAAGTGTTTCGCAAATCATTCTCCCATTTGCACTCGCTTTTGCAGGCGGTACGATGCTTTATGTTATAAGCGATGAGATGATTCCCGAAACCCACGCACACGGAGAAGAACGAGGTGCTACGTATGCGCTTCTTGTTGGTTTTTGTGTGATGCTGGTGTCCGATGTGTTGTTGGGATAAATAAAAAACTATCGACAAAACCGCGCTCAATGCGTGGTTTTCTTTATTGACACAGCCTATTTTTTGGTGTAACATATTGATATCGGAAAGGAGGAAAAATATGAAATACAGGAAAATACTGTCAAAGCTGAGTGAAGTATATTTACTTTTATTTGCCACAATTCATTTACTGTACTTGGGCTTTGACGGATATGCAAAAATCTTCAATGCAAAAATTCTCACCTTTTCCGTGATAAACGGCTTTTATTTTGCGGGAATTCTTATTACCTTTCTTGCTTTATATCTAAGCTTTGACAGCTTTGATTTAAAATCCGATTTCAAAAAGCTTTTACACCCGTCGAGGCTTTTCGCACTTATTTACCTGGCATTTACCGTAATTTCCGCCTTTGGTTCATATTATTTTCCTTTAACGCTGAACGGTGTCAGCAGGTTTGAGGGTTTACTTACAATTTCGATTTACATTTTTTCCTTTATTGCAATATCCTTCTTTGGCTGCAGAAAAAAGTATCTTTTGTACGCCTTTGCAATATCGGTAACACTATTCGGAATACTGAGTGTAATTCAGATTATGGGCTTTAACCCCCTGTCCCTCTACCCCGACGGCACAGACTTTTACGGTGCAGGCATCGTCTACCCCACCGCCTTTATAGGAACTATAGGAAACACAAACCTATCGGGTGCCTTTATAAGTCTTGTTCTTCCCTTTCTTGCAGTAATAATGATAAAAGCCGAGACAAAGAAAAAACGGTTTCTTTTAATACCCGTTATTCTGTTATCGATTACAGCTTTGAAAATGGATGTTACATCGACTTTACTCGGGCTTGCAGCAGGTATTACGGTAGCTTTACCGCTTCTCTTTAAATTCAACAAAAGGAAAACTGCAATATATTTTGCCGTATTGGTTTTACTGTCAATTCTTCTGATTGTGATGCTGTACCTATTCGACTTCGGCGGATTTTTCGGTGAGGTTCACTCGATACTTCACGGTGAAATATCGGAAAAATTCGGTTCGGGCAGAATACGAATCTGGAAAAATGTGCTCTCTGAAATTCCCGACCACCTTTTCTTCGGCAAGGGTCCCGACACAATGAAGAAAGCGGACTTCCCTGCATTTGAAAGGTACTACCCGTCGCTTGACAGGGTTATAACAAGAAGTATAGATGTTGCACACAACGAGCCTCTCAACATTCTTTATCATCAGGGTATATTTGCTCTTATATTCTACATAGGGTTTATAATTTCCACCCTTTTGGTATGGTTCAGAAACAGAGGCGACTATGTCATTCTTGCTTTGGGAACAGGCTTTATAAGCTATCTTGTGCAGAGTCTTTTTACCTTCAGTATGTGTCTTACGGCGCCGTATTTTTGGATTTGTGCGGGGTTGATAATAGGATTTTCAAATGAGAATATAGAGAAAACCACACTCGGGTGAGTGTGGTTTTTGTTTATCTCGGTGTATCTCTGCGAACACCAAAAGAAAGCAAAGAAATGGGGCGGAAAAGCTCCGCCCTCTCGGTATGTTATAAACCTAAAAGCTGTTTTTTCTTTGCGTCAAATTCTTCTTGTGTAATAACTCCGCTGTCGAGGAGGTCTTTGAACTTTTTGAGTTCGTCTGCCTTACTTCTGTCACTTATAGCTTCAACGTGATTGCCTTTGTTTTGGCGTTCTTTGAGTAGATTAGAAATCGTTTCATATACATCTACTTGATTTGACAAAAGCCAGAATTTAATTGCTCCCGATGAAGTAGCAACAACAACTCCCTTTGGGAAACATGTTCCGACAGAAGATATTTTATCATACGGCAAATCAACAATTTTGCCAAATGAACCTTTGCCAAAAACTCTTTTGTTTGTAACTTCAATTTTACAAAAGCTCATTTCAAAAGCAAAGAAAACAGCCACAAGTAAAAACAAGATCCCTGTATAAAATAAGATACATATTCCTTCAGCTGCCTGTCCCCAATAAATGGCATCGTCCAAATAATCGCTTATTGAATCAAAAGATCCTATGTTATACGAAATAGTAAAACTAATCAATGCAATAACAAGCCAAATTATCACCATAGCATTTACTTTTGTAAAATTCCCTGTTATTAAAGTTTTTTCTTCCATTTGAATTCCTCCTATTTCCGCACAACCTCTTTGAAAGTATGTTTTATAATATCAGGTGTGCTTTCAATTAAATTCTCACCGAAATCATCAGCGCTAAATAATTCCGACAAATGAATTATAGCCCATTTACGGGCAATTGTCAAGATAAATATATTATTTTATACTATTTTTGCAATAATAATTTTGTAAAGGAGCGTATAAAGTGATTGTATTTGACAAGCTTTGGCAAACTATGAAAGAGAAAAATGTCTCGCAGTATCAGCTCATAAAGAACCACGGCTTCAGTACAGGTCAGCTTGACAGACTGAGGAAGAATCAGAACGTCAACTCATATACTCTCAACACCTTATGCGAAATACTGGAATGTAACCTCGAGGACATTGCAGAATACAGAAAAGAATAGACAAGTCACGGGAAACCTGCGGCTTGTCTTTTTTGCTTTCAAAAAATCCCTCGTGCCGATGTTTGGTACGAGGGATTCGTTATAATTGAGAACCAAATATTTATTCTACACCGTCAAATAGTAGTG
>CAZTNR010000101.1:0-5685 GCA_964614955.1 uncultured Oscillospiraceae bacterium
AGAGTAGTCAGACCATACGCCCGCCTTGATGATGTTGCCCTTGTAGAGCTTTAATTTAACCTTACCTGTAACTGTCTGCTGTGTGGAGTCAACAAAGGCAGAGAGTGCTTCGCGTAAGGGGGTGTACCACTGACCGTTGTAAACGAGTTCAGCAAATGTGATGGAAAGCTTCTGCTTTTCGTGCATTGTCATCTTGTCGAGAGTGATTGTTTCAAGATAGTTGTGTGCAGCATAGAGAATAGCTCCGCCGGGAGTTTCGTATACACCGCGGCACTTCATACCGACAAGACGGTTTTCAACGATGTCAAGAAGACCGATACCGTTCTTGCCGCCGAGCTCGTTGAGTGCGAGGATGATTTCTTTAGCTGTCATCTTCTTGCCGTCAAGTGCAACGGGTGCACCCTTTTCAAAGTCGAGAGTGATGTATGTAGGTTCATCGGGAGCCTGAACAGGGGAAACACCCATTTCAAGGAAGCCTTCCTTTTCGTAAAGGGGCTCGTTGCCTGCATCCTCAAGGTCGAGACCCTCGTGGGAAAGGTGCCAGAGGTTCTTGTCCTTGGAGTAGTTTGTTTCTCTGTTTATCTTTAAGGGTACATTGTGAGCTTCTGCATATTCGATTTCTTCCTCACGGCTCTTGATAGACCATTCTCTCCAGGGAGCGATAATGGGCATATCGGGAGCGAAAGCTTTGATTGTAAGCTCAAATCTTACCTGGTCGTTACCCTTACCTGTACAGCCGTGGCAGATGGCATCTGCACCTTCTGCCTTTGCAATTTCAACAATTCTCTTTGCGATAATGGGACGTGCAAAGGATGTACCGAGCATATATTCTTCGTAAAGAGCGCCCGCCTTTACTGTGGGGATAATGAACTCGTCTACGAATTCTTCTGTGAGGTCTTCAATGTAAAGCTTGGAAGCACCTGTCTTGAGTGCCTTTTCTTCGAGACCTTCAAGCTCGTCTGCCTGACCTACGTTGCCGGAAACTGCAATAACCTCGCAGTTGTTGTAGTTTTCCTTGAGCCACGGAATAATGATTGAAGTATCAAGTCCTCCGGAATATGCGAGAACTACCTTTTTGATTTTTGTCTTGTCTAACATTTTTTGTCACCTTTTTCGAATGAAATTTTGAATGTGAAACAATCATACCACCATAAGCAAAAAAAATCAAGTATAAATTGGCATTTTTTTCTGAATTTATGCATTTTCTAAAAATGTTTGCAAAATCCGCTATATATAATATAACGACTTTGTTCAAAACAACGAACGAATTGCATATACAATTGCATAAAAGCTGAAATATACAAAAGATATGCATTATGCAGAATGCGGAAACACTTACATATATTAAAATGTTTGTGCAAACTGCAAAAGGGAAATATAAAAACGTGACGATATTTTTGTATTGTCACCAACAAACGCAATATGAAAGGAAAAAACAATGAATAAAGCACCGATGCGAATATTCATTATGCTTGCTTTGACGGTGTTTCTGACCTTTTCGGCGGCAGCTTCCGGTTTTTCCTGGTACTTTAAATCTAAAAACGACAGGAGCCGTCCCGAGCTTTGTCCCGAAGCCGACTTTGTGAAAAACTACAGTACCGTTACAATAGGCAAAGAGAATGAAAAGAAAATATACCTTACCTTTGATGCAGGCTATGAAAACGGAAATGTTGAAAAAATTCTTGATGTTATGAAAGCCAATGACGTAAAGGGTACGTTTTTCGTTTTGCCGAGACTGGTTGAGCATAATACCGACCTCTGCAAAAGAATGAAAGCCGAAGGACATCTTGTGGGCAACCACTCGGTACACCATAAGAATATGGGACTTGTTTCCGATATTGAAAGCTTCAGAAGGGAAACAGCTCCTCTGGACGAATTTTTCTTGGAAAAGACAGGCTATGAAATGGATAAATATTTCCGACCCCCTGAGGGTGCATTTTCCGAAAACACCTTAAGGTTTGCACAGGAACTTGGCTATACAACCGTATTCTGGAGTCTTGCCTATGCCGACTGGGATAACAGTAAACAGATAAATCCCGACAAGGCGCTTGAGCTGCTGCTGAAGCGAACCCATAACGGCTGTGTGCTGCTTCTGCACCCGACAAGTGAAACAAATGCACAGATTCTTGACTCTTATATCAAAACGCTGAAAAAAGACGGATATGAG
The DNA here is from genome assembly GCA_964614955.1 of uncultured Oscillospiraceae bacterium. Classification (GTDB taxonomy): domain Bacteria; phylum Bacillota; class Clostridia; order Oscillospirales; family CAG-382; genus UMGS1387. Next base: position 2,168 of record CAZTNR010000101.1, read on the forward strand.
TTCTGTCTTGTGGATGAATTAAAAAAATCTACCACCGGTTGACATTTTTATCCCAAAATCTATTTACTCAAACACATTTTTCTGTTATAATATAATAAATCAAGCAGAAAACAGGAGAGTAAAAGTATGAAATCACCTGACTTTGCACAAAGAATAGCACAACTTCGAAAAGAGTATAACCTGACTCAGGCAGAGCTTGGAAAACAGCTGGAAGTTTCCAACAGAGCCGTATCCAAGTGGGAAAACGGTATCTCCAACCCTCAGATTGAAATAATCTATCAGATTTGCAAGATGTACGGAAAAGATCTTGACTATTTCTTTGAGGATTCTTTTGAGGCTGAAAGGGAAAAGGAAAAGAAGGAAAAGGCTATGCCCACAATCCGTGAGCTTTATAAGGTCGGCAGAGGTCCGTCAAGCTCACACACAATGGGACCCGAAAAAGCAAGCTTTATTTTTAAAGAAAGATATCCCGACTGCGACAGCTACAAGGCTGTTCTCTACGGTTCACTTGCAAGAACGGGTAAGGGTCATATGACCGACTTTTCCATTATTGAAACAATGAAGCCCAAAAAGTGCGAGGTGGAATTCGACTATACAACCGTCGATATCCCTCACCCCAACACCCTTGACATTATCGGATATAAGGGCGGAAGGGAAATCGGAAAGCTCCGGTTTATGAGTGTCGGCGGCGGTCAGATAAAGGTCGAGGGCGAACAGCTTTCCGAGAATAAGAATCTTTATCCCCTGCATTCCTTTGATGAAATTAAAAAATACTGCGAGGAGCACGAAATAAGACTCTGGCAGTATGTTGAGAGGGTAGAGGGAAAGGACATTTCTGGTTTTGTGAGTGGTATCTGGGAGCAGATGCAGAAAAGTATAAAAAGCGGTATTTCCAAGACAGGTGTAATACCGGGGAGACTCGGTGTTCAGAAAAAGGCACAGCATCTTTACAATCAGCATCACATTGATGAAACGACCGAAACACGTGAGAACAGAATGGTTGCCTCCTTTGCCTTTGCCGTCGGAGAAGAAAATGCCTGCGGCGAAACGATAGTTACTGCACCCACCTGCGGTGCCAGCGGCGTTGTTCCTGCGGTGATGTACTACTATAAGAGAAAGCGCGACTTTTCCGACGAGGAGATTGTACACGCACTTGAAACTGCGGCACTTATAGGAAATCTTGTAAAAACAAATGCATCCATCAGCGGTGCAGAGTGCGGCTGTCAGGCAGAAATCGGCACAGCCTGTGCTATGGCGGCGGCAGGTCTTGCAGAGCTTCTGGATATGAGCCTTTCGCAGATTGAGTACGCTGCGGAAATAGCAATTGAGCATCATCTCGGTCTTACGTGTGACCCCATTTACGGACTTGTACAGATACCCTGTATTGAGCGTAATGCAGTCGCGGCAATGCGTGCGATAAATGCCGTAAACCTTGCAAACTTCCTTACGGATACAAGAAAAATTTCCTTTGACCTTGTGGTTGATACAATGTACGAAACAGGAAAGGATTTGTCAAAGCTGTATAAGGAAACCGCTGAAGGCGGACTTTCAAAGCTCTATAAGTAAAACGGATTCCCGAGGCAAAATAAGCTTCGGGAATTTTTGTGTTGACCTGCATAATAAACTGTGCTAGAATGAGTTGACAAACCTGCTCGGGTAGTAGAATGAATTGAAAATTAAATACAAAGTGAGCTAAAAGTGCTTATGTTACTTCACCGTTTGTTATTCTTGAAAGCTTCTTACCGTCAGCAGTATAGGCGTTTTCAATGACATCAGCGCCCTGTTCAATCTTAACAAGGCGATCAAAGGCATCGTAAGCATACAGAGTTAAAAGGTCATCTGTCGCTTCGCTCTGAAGACCAAGGTTGACTCCCTCAGTCGATTCAGAAACATTTGCAATTCTCGTCCACTGTGAAATCTGATTGCCGTTGTTATCGTAACCATAGTAGGTTGTAGCATTACCTGTAACAGACTGTGTAAGGCGGTTTTCGTTGTCGTAAGTATAATTTGTTACACTTGTTCCTGAGTCTTCAACGCTTGTTTTGCTCAAACGATTACCCGCATTGTCGTATGTATAACTATATTCCGAACTATCCGGGTAAGTGGCTTTTATAAGTCTTCCCTGGATGTCATATTCACATGAAATAGTGACCTTGTTTACATGTTTACATATCACACATACCGCAAAAGTATTTGACATCCACAATGGCATCTTTGTAAGATGCCATTGTGAATAAATGCCAAGTTTACGTTTCTACCAAATCTTCAAACTGCTCTATCAGTTGCGTTTTATGACTTTCAGGCAAAATGTTGAGAAGTTTTTGATAGTTCTTTTTATTAAACTCAATTTTTATTGCTTTCTGCGAATTTGACAAATAATTAATTTTTGAACGCTTATACTCACTTAATTCATAGGATGAAATTACAATATAATATTTTCTTAGTACTTCGGTTTCTAAACGTAAACTTCTTGAACGCCAAGCTTTTCTTATGAAAGGCAGGTCACTAAATTTCTTCGAATATCCCTTTTTCAGAAAAGGTTTAACATAAATCCCATTATATGAGAGCGTTATTGTGGCTGCCCATTTTCTTGCCCCTACAATTAGTGCTACAGCTATTACTGCACAACACGAAAACAGTAAAATTGGACAACCGATTAGCACACTATACGATTGTTGAGTAATATAGCACAAAACAACAGCAAACAGTGAGGAGAAAAATACTAATGAGAAAAAACAAACATATATAAGCAAGGCATTTATGTCCGAAAAAACAGTGATTTTATTAGTTACGCCAGTTTTTTTCATAAACCAACACCCCCTGATCGCTCAATGTGCCATTTATAGTGCCCTCTATCAAAGATGCTGCAGCATCCTTTGAAACACTTTTCACCGTTGCTTTAGATAATTTTTCGCTTCCTTCGGCAACAAAATCTTTTATAAAGTTGCCCGAACCAACGACAGGAATCTCTCCAAACGCTCCATAAAAAGCTGTTCCAATTACAGCACCACTAACTCCTTCTATGGCAATAGCCGTCAAATCAACATCTCTACCATTAGCAATTTCAGTTACAATATAATCGAGCATATTTGAAACAGCATTTGCACTTGCAACAATTACAATTGCCGCGGCACCACCCGTTACTAACGCAGCATCAGCAGCAAAACCTGTAATAGCACCCGTCACTGCACCAGTAGCGGCTCCAACCCAAACATTATCACCATTTACTGCAGCAGATATTGCACCAGATACGGCACCAACAACAGTACCAATAATCGTGCCAAAGAATTCGCCTTCTGTGTCAAATCTTGTTATCGGATTGTTTCCACAATAAACGTATACATTGTTCGCCTGCATAATGGATGTGGCCGTTGGAACATTTATCTCATAAAGTCCAATTACTCTATTGCCAAGATTATAATACGGATCTTGAGAAAGGAATCTTGCGATTTCGGGGTTATAATATCTTGCATTGAGGTCATAAATACCGATTTCTTTTATGTATTCATATCCGGCAT
>CAZTNR010000102.1:0-5611 GCA_964614955.1 uncultured Oscillospiraceae bacterium
CAAGCACGCCCCTGCCCGAGGATGAACTGGGTAACACTAAAGATATACTTGATGTTCTCGATAAAACGGATAACATTGTCGGCGGTGTTGTTGACGACTTCTTCTCACCCGAGAGAATGAAAAGATTTACCCCAAAGGTTCTTATGAAAATCAAAAAGGCACTCAACGACAGGGGACTTTCCTTCTGGTGCGTCCTCTATAACAACCAGCTTGAGCTTAACCTCGGAAATTATATGGAGTGCTTCGACGGCATTACCTTCTGGATATGGGAGTGTGAAAATATTCCCCATATGGATGAGTATCTTTCGAAGCTCTCGGAAATAGCAAAGGATAAACCCATTATGCTCGGCGTATACCTTATGGACTACTGTAAGCTGTTTACACAGATGGATTCGGGGCTATTTGATATGCAGCTGAAGAAGTATTTTCAAATGCTTGAAAATAATGAAATTGAGGGTATAGTTGTTTGCTCAAACACGGTAGGCGACGCTCCTCTTGAAACCAACAGGATTCTTAAGGAGTATATTTCAAGATTTGGCGATAAGGAGTGTAACAGCTGAGGGCGATTGTAGGGGATGGCTGCCGGGAGCCGAGGGGTGTTGCTTTTCGCGACCGAAAAGTAACCAAAAGGTTCCACTCATTCCGCACTCCGCATTCCGCATTCTAATTTTTTAAATAAGGTGAATAAAATGCACAATCTCAAAATCACAGACGTCAGACCCTTAAGCGGCGACAGCGGCTTTCTTGTGGATGACGGAAAAACCTCAATTCTCTATGATACCGGCTTCGGCTTTACCGGTGAAAAACTGGCAGGGAATGTAAAAAAAGAACTGGGCGACAGAAAGCTCGACTATATTTTCCTCACACATTCCCACTATGACCACGTGCTTGGTGCCGTGTATGTCAGAAAGTATTACCCAGATGCTAAAATCGTGGCAGGTGAGTATGCGGCGAAAATCTTTGAAAAACCGTCGGCAATCTCCACAATGAGACGACTCGACAGACGCTTTGCAAGAAAGTGCGGCGTGTATGAGTATGAGGATCTTATAGATAACCTGAAGGTTGATATTGCCGTCTCGGACGGTGATAAAATAAAGGCGGGGGATATGATTTTTACCGTCATAAATCTTCCGGGGCATACAAAGGACTCTGTCGGCTTCTACCTTGAAGAAAATAAGCTTCTTCTCAATTCCGAAACCCTCGGAGTGTACTTCGGCAACGGCGAAATACTTCCCATATGCCTTGTAGGTTATCAGATGTCCCTTGACTCCTTTAAAAGGGCAGGGGAGCTTGAAATTGAAAATATGCTGGTGCCCCATTACGGACTTCTCGGAAAAGAGGAAACAAGATATTTTCTCGAAAACTCGGAAAAGGTGCTCCGAAAAACTGCAGACCACGTGGTTGAAATATTCAAGGGCGGCGGAACGGATGAAGAGGCTCTCGACTTTTTTAAGGATCATTTCTATACCGAAACCATAAGACCCACATATCCCGTCGATGCTTTTCTTCTCAATACGGGAATAATGATACAGTTAATCAAAAAGGAGCTTATCGGCGAATAGAAGGCAATGCTTTTGTTCATAAAAATTTCACCGCTTTAATTCGATAAAATTTGCATAATGTATTGACACGGGCTTCAAAATGGTGTAAAATATCAATATATTTTTTAAAATATAATTTTTAGGAGGAAACTCAAAATGAAAATGAAGGTATTATCCTTAGTACTTGCAGTTGTATTCTGCGCTGTAGCTTTTGTAGGCTGCGGCGAAAGCAGCTATACTGCAAACAACACTGAATACGTTATCGGCGTATCCGGTCCTCTCACAGGCGCTGCTGCTGTTTACGGCGTAGCAGTACAGAACTCTGCTCAGATGGCTGTTGATGAAATCAACGCAGCAGGCGGTCTTAACGGCACAATGTTCAAGTTCGTTGCTACAGACGATATGCACGACGCAACAAAGGTAGCTACAAACTACGCTTCTATGCTTGAAGGCGGTATGCAGGTATCCCTCGGTACAGTAACAACTGCACCCGGTCTTGAATACAAGAACCTTTCCAAGGATGACAACGTATTCTACCTCACACCCTCTGCTTCCGGTGACGATATCCCCGGCGACAACGGTTTCCAGATGTGCTTTGCTGACGGTAACCAGGGTAAGGTTGCCGCAGAATTCGTAAACGAAAACTGCAAGGAAGAAGTAGTCGGCGTATTCTATAAGTCCGATGACCCCTACTCCAAGGGTATCTATGATCAGTTCTCTGCTAATCTTGACGAAGCAATCGCTACAACTGTTACAACATTTACAGCTGCTAACGAAACGGACTTCTCCACACAGATTGACACTCTCAAGAACTGCACATTCATCTTTATGCCTACCTACTACGATCCTGCGTCCATCTTTATGACACAGGCTAAGGATATCCTTGCTCCCGATGCAGTTTACTACGGCTGCGACGGCTTCGACGGTATCGACTCCAAGGAAGGCTTTGACATCAACGCTATTCCTCAGAAGGTTTCTATGCTTTCTCACTTCAACTCCAAGGCTGAAGAGGGTATGGCAGGCGAATTTATCACAAAGTATGTTGAAAAGTACGGCAAGGACACTCTCAACCAGTTCGGTGCTTCCGCATATGACTGCGTATACGCAATCTACTATGCTATGGAAAAGGCAATTGCCGACGGTAAGGAAATCCCCGTTACAATCTCCGCTTCCGACCTCTGCGATATCCTTAAGGATATGTTCGCAAACGGCTACACACTTGAAAACGGCGTTACAGGCTCCGGTATCAAGTGGGAAGCAACAGGCTACGTTAATAAGGCTGCTATCCAGTACGTAATCAAGGATGCAGGTCTTCCCGAAGCTGAAGCAGAAGTTGAAGCAGAAGCTGAAGTTGCTGCTGAATAATTCGGCAATTTAACGGACTGTTTTAAATATTCGCTGCATATGTCGGTGAAAAATCCGGCATATGCAGTTTTGCGGTTTATAAAATGACTCTTACATAAGTAAGATAAGGTGTGTAAATATGATTGAATTATTGGTTTCAACAATTGTCAACGGACTGAGCATAGGCAGTATTTATGCTATGATTGCACTCGGTTATACTATGGTATACGGTATTGCAAAAATGCTTAACTTTGCCCACGGCGACGTAATTATGGTCGGCGCATATGCCATCTATGTGTTTATCGCACACGTAAATCCGTTGCTTGCAATTCTTTTATCGGTTGTGTTCTGCCTGCTTCTGGGTATTACAATCGAAAGAGTTGCATACAGACCCCTTCGCGGTGCGTCTCCTCTTGCGGTACTTATCACGGCTATCGGTGTCAGCTATCTTCTCCAGAGCCTTGCCCAGATTATTTTCGGCTCGGCTTCCAAGATGGTTACCGTTTATGACTTCGGTGCAGTAAAGCTTTTCGGTGTTACGCTTCAGGTTTCAACCCTCGTAACCCTTGCAGTTGCCATTGTTGTAATGGTGGCACTCACACTCTTTGTTAAGCTTACGCGTACGGGCCGTGCGATGATTGCCGTATCCGAGGACAGAGGTGCTGCCCAGCTTATGGGTATCAATGTAAACGGTATTATCACAATTACCTTTGCTATCGGCTCTGCCCTTGCCGCACTTGCCGGTCTTTTCTATCTTCTCAAGGCTCCCAGCGTATCAAGCACCCTCGGCGCAATGCCCGGTATCAAGGCGTTTACCGCTGCGGTTATCGGCGGTATCGGCTCTATACCCGGCGCTATGCTCGGCGGACTTTTGCTCGGCTTTGTAGAATGTATTGCAACAAAAATTACCGCTATTGCTCCTTATACGGATGCGATTGAATTCTCAATTCTTATTGTAATTCTCCTTGTGCGTCCTACGGGCTTTCTCGGTAAGAAGAGGAGGGAAAAGGTATAATGAAAAAGATAAATTTAAAGCATTATATGAACTATGCCGTTATCGGTATATTCACCCTCGTATTTGCAATAATTTCCCTTTCGGGGGCAAGACTTGACAGCTCGCTTCTTTTCCTCTTGGAAAAGATTGCCATCAGCGTAATTCTCGCGGTGTCTCTAAGTGTTGTTGTCGGTTTTCTCGGAGAGCTTTCTCTCGGACACGCAGGCTTTATGTGTGTCGGCGCGTATATGGGCGGTAAGCTTTCGGTGCTCCTTGAAGGCGTACTCGGAAATTCCGTACCCAATCTTCTTATCAGTCTTCTTGCCGGCGGCTTTGTTGCGGCAATATGCGGTATCATAATAGGAATGCCTGCTCTGAGACTTCGCGGCGACTATCTTGCTATAGTTACCCTTGCCTTCGGTGAAATCGTAAGAAGCTTATTTCTCAATTCCTCCGATGAATCCTTCGGCGGAACGCTTGGTCTCAGCACACCGAGATTTGATAAGAAGTTCCTCTTTATCTTTGCTTTCCTTATGGTGCTTCTGACACTCCTTATCGTTCAGAACTTCATAAGAAGTAAGCACGGCAGAGCCGTAACTGCAATCCGTGACAACGAAATTGCGGCACGTGCCTGCGGTATTAATGTTACAAAGTATAAGCTTCTTGCATTCATCATTTCCGCATTCTTTGCAGGAATTGCAGGTGTGCTTTACTCCTTCAGCAACTACACCGTTCAGAGTGCAACCTTCGGCTACAACTACTCAATAAAGATTCTCGTTATGGTAGTTCTCGGCGGTATGGGTAACATCAACGGTGCAATTGTATCTGCGGCTCTTATCACATTCCTTGATACAAAGCTTGCAACAATTCTCACAGGCGACCTTGCGGTGCTTCAGAACCTTATCTATGCACTTATTCTGATTGTGATTGTCATTTACAACAATGCTCCTGCACTCAAGAACTTCAGAGACACTCACAACCTCGGTGCGTTCATAAAGAGACTTACACGTTCCAAGCACGACCCTGCAAACGTCAAGGATGATGCGGCAAAGTGGGATGTTGTGCCTACTAAGATTGAGATGAACGAAATTCTCTCGATTGATATGAAGCCTCAGAATCTCGGCAGTGACAAGCCCTCGAAAGGAGGAGATATGTAATGTCTGAAATTATTCTCGAAACACAGCATCTCGGTATCTCCTTTGGCGGACTTAAGGCTGCACAGGATGTAAATATCAAGATTAAAAAGAATCAGATTTACGGTCTTATCGGACCCAACGGTGCCGGCAAGACTACCATATTCAATATGCTTACGGGCGTATATAAGCCCACAACCGGCAAAATTTTCCTTTGCGGCGAGCAGATTGACGGTCTGGCACAGGACAAAATCAACCATCTCGGTATTGCGAGAACCTTCCAGAACATAAGACTCTTCAACAATATGTCTGTTGTAAGAAACGTAATGGTAGGTCTTCACAATCTTCCTGAGTACAGATGCTCGGTCTGGGAAAGCTTCTTCAGACTTCCCGGTCATATCAAGGCTGAGAAGAAGATGCGAGAAAGAGCAAAGGAGCTTCTTAAGATTTTCGGTCTTGAGGAGGAAAGAAACAACCTTGCCTGCAACCTTCCTTACGGTAAGCAGAGAAAGCTTGAAATTGCAAGAGCCCTTGCGACAAATCCCAAGCTCTTGCTTTTAGACGAGCCTGCGGCAGGTATGAATCCTCACGAAACAGAG
>CAZTNR010000103.1:0-5396 GCA_964614955.1 uncultured Oscillospiraceae bacterium
CCGCACACTACCTGTCCAGTGAACTCACCGTTGCCGGAGTCAATATAGATAATGTCCTCAAGCTTATTGAAGACGTTATTACACATAATTCTTGAACGGTTGTTATCCACAGCACCGATAAGTATGCCGATGGGTTTAGGGCTACCGTAGCTTCCTTTTACATTCAGAAGCTCAAAAAGATCCTCTTCGCTTTCTATGTAGTCGGGGATATATTCGGTTTCTATTCCGAACACCTCCGAATACCTTTCTGCCATAACCTGTGCCTTGTTTTCACCAATGTCGCACTCGGCAAAATTCTGCCTTATGAGATTTTTTCTTTCCACAATGTCACCGTCACAGATGATTACCTTGCAGGGACGGTTAGAGGAAAACGCAATCCGATAAAGATGCGGAATTACGTTTCCTCCAGTGCCGCCTGCACCGATAATGACTATCTTCACAGGTCTGTTAAGTGCAAGCTTCATAAGTCACTCGCCTCCTTAAATTTGGGCTTTCTTACATCAACCGCATCCTTCCAAGACTCGGGGAAAGTTCCGTCAAAGCCTTCAAATACAGTTTCGGGCTCTATCTCAACATACTTGCCGCCGACAGATGCTCTCGTTGTAATGTCCGGGAACACCTTATCCATTCTGCCTACTACCGTGTAAAGCCTTGTAGCTCTTTCATCACGGTCATCTGTAGGTGAAAATCTTGCCGCCATAGTATTGTGAGAATGTATCTCCATAACAAGAACGAATTTATCTTCGTCAAGCTCGGGGATAGACGAGTCCACACTTGCCTTTGACACCTGCTGCTTCGGCACGTGTACATAATACCTTGAGTCTACGAAAGACCAGTATATGTATGCCAGTGCTTCAAGCTCTCCTGTGTCGGTAACATATTCCTTGAAGAATGAGAGTATTTCCGACAGCATACTGTACGGAATCTTCGGCAGAGCCGGGATAAACCCGGCCCTCACCTTTCTCATCATACTTACTCTTTCGGCTTCGGAAATGAATACGCCAATTTTGTTGGCACGAACTTCATATACCTTGCCATCGCTTGAGGGGACAAAACCGATTGCTTTTCCGCTGGCTGCGGCATCTTCAACGGAATCAAAAACGCCCTTGTATGACGATACGATTCCTTTCTTCTTTGCCGTAACGGACGGAATAACCTTGCATTCGACCTCTCCCTTAGCTTTTTTAAGACAGTCCATAAATTCCTTTGATTCTTCAATCTGTTTCTTCAGACTTGCAATCGTGGTTTTCTTAGGCGTCGAAACCGTCTTTGTGATAGTTCCGTAAGTCATTTTCCACGATACTGCCGTAGCGTCATCAAGCTCGGGAAAGTCCTCTGCTTTTTCGTTACGCAGTTCATCAAAGGTCTTTGAGGTGTCTACGATTTCCTCTTTGGCATTTGCATAGGAGAAGATGGGAAGCTTCTGTACTAAGCCGCTCTTGTCCTTTTCTGCCTGTTTTTGGTTCGCCTGAGCAAGTGCCGCTTCAAAAGGATCCTGCTCCTCTGATTTGTCGCCTGAGACATCAGATTCTGCTGTTTCAGCTTTTGCATCGGCTGCCGGCTTTGATACGGTTGTTGTTTCTTCATTTGCGTGTGTTTCCTCCGGTTTATCGGTTGTAATTGGTGCAGGTGTTTCACTCTTAACTTCTGCACTTTCTGTCTGAGCATCGTCTTTCTTTTCTGCAGTTCCGAAAATGCTGTCAAAATCATCACTGCTGAAATCGGGAAGGTCTGTAAAGGTCGCATCACTTCCAAGATCGATAGGTTCATTTCCGCCGAATAATCCGTTGTTTCTTTCGTCACTCATTTTTGAGTCCTCCTAAATAATTTGTTTTTGTTTTGTGTGGCTGCTGGTTTTCACGATCAATTTATTCCCTCAACTTTTTCACCCCCAATGCTGAGGAGTGATTTAAGTCAGTCGATAAACTAATCGCCGTAAACTCTAACCACTCGCTGAAATTTTTCAATTTCATCTGTTTTACCTCCTTCCGAAAGCAAAAAAACACACGCAAAAGTCCTCAAAGAGACTTAATACGTGTGTTTGCTTCCAATAAAATTATTTTGTTTTCCTGTAAAAATGACAAAACGCAGGTACCGAAAATGCCCATACCTATCCCATAGGATGGAACATACCTGTACCTGCTTAACTGCTTACCGTTTTAACTGCTTACCATTTTTACAATGCTATTTTAGCATAGAAAAATCACTGTTGCAATGGCAGGAGTTAAAAAAGTGGGTGGCAAAAATTTCGTAACTTTTTTATAACATCATAAGTCAAACTATTCCAAAACGAGACAGTGTATGATATAATATGATGAATAGTTATATAATTTAGCATAAGCAATATTTTGGCAGTTGCATCATTTATTCCCGGAGCTGATACAATTACAAACGCCATATCAATACCTGTTGACTTGGTTAGGGGCGATTGGGTGTCAGCCGTTTTAGATTTAGCCGGTATCGTTCCTGCTTTTGGTGAAGTAGCAGACGTTGCCAAAACTGGCGACAAAATCATTGATGGTGTAAAGGCCGCCGATAAAGCAACAGATTCTGCTAAAATTGCAAAAAAAGTAAGTAATGCTTCAGATTATTCGAACTTTTCAAAAAATGTACATTCCGGTAGACAAGGCAAGCATATTGTGGGACACAACAACTATCAAAAAGGTAAAAGTGTGTTTAACGGAACTACCGCTGATGCACAAAACCTTATTAAAAAGTACAGCGGAACCGGAAGAAAGCAAGGAGCAAACAAAGAAATTGTTGATTTCAAAAAAACGATAGATAAATATGTTGACCCCACTACGGGCAAATCATATGACACTACCATGGGCACTATTCATTATTCAAAAGATGGTGCACATATAGTGCCGGCAAGACCAAAAAAATAATTCAAGGAGTATTTTATGCTAAATAAAAATGAAAAGAATACAATATCAAAATTTATGCAAAATCTTGATACGTACGAGAATGAAACCATGACTTTGATTTGGAATGACGGAAGCAAAATCACTGCATCATTTGATACATGCTTTGAAGATGAAAGTGACTGTAATACAAATGACGAAAACTATGAGGAATTTATATCATTTGCTTTCACTGTAGTGGATTATGAAGGGAATCCCCCGGTTTATATTACAGAAGATAATTGTTTTTTAGTGAGTTATCATAACTTTCCCGACATAGTACTGTCAGAAAACGGAGAAATAATAAATTAACATGATATATTTGACGGGAGACACACATATTCCAATCGATGTAGGAAAGCTTTCTTCAAAACGATTCCCAGAACAAAAAGAAATGACAAATACGGACTTTCTCATTATATGCGGTGATTTTGGAGGAGTTTGGTGCGGTGACAACGAAGAGTTGTATTGGCGAAAATGGCTTGATAATAAGAACTTTACGACCTTATTTATAGATGGAAATCATGAAAATTATGATATGCTGGAAGAATACCCGGAAATAGATTTTCTGGGAGGTAAAGCACACAAAATCAGCAATAAAATATACCATCTCATGAGAGGACAAATATACAACATCAACGGCAAAAAGATATTTACATTTGGTGGGGCATCTTCTCATGATAAAGATTCGAGAAAAGAAGGCAAAAGCTGGTGGAGTCGCGAGCTTCCATCAGAAAATGAAATAAATGTAGCAATCAAAAACTTGACAAAAGCAAATTGGGAAGTCGACATTGTTATAACGCATTGTGCTCCATCCACAATTCAGAGGTTGATTAACCCCTCGTACGATGAGAACATACTCACAGATTTTCTCGATAATGTAAAAGAAAAATTGATTTTTGAAAAATGGTATTTTGGGCACTATCATATTGATAAGCAAATAGACAAAAATCTTTTTGCTGTTTTCAACTCGATATCAAAGTATTAATTCTGCATTATTACAAATTACATTAGTCAGGTATAGGACAGCAATAAAAGACTACCGTCCAAGTCGTAATCGGCTTGGGCGGTAATTCTTGTACTTATACGGTAGTAGTACCAAGTTGAAATTGGGCAAAATCTTTTAACGTCTTAATATTATCATCTGTCGATAATTCATATGTAGATATGTTTGTAAGTCCACACGATGTTATCCAGCTATAATGTACATCAAGTTTTTTTTGAACATAACTCTGATATTTTGTCCGGCATAACTGCTTTGTAATAATACGAGCAAAGAGTTTCAACATCTTCATTCAGACTGTAAAATCCATCAATTTGTGTTGAATATTCAGAAGAAACAATGTTATCAAACAGTCGCATCCAGTCTGCACTTGTGAAATAATTGTAATAAGCTTTTCTTCGTCTGTGCCCCGCAACAATCTCATATCTGCCGTCTGCTTTCTTTCGGAGTATGGCAGGTTCGATAACTCCGTTTTCCTTGATGCTCTCGACAAGCTTGTACATATCCTCGTCAATCCGAACTTTAAACGGATGATTTGGAGCATCATCGATTTCCGAGAGAGGTATATCCATTATCTTGGGGCGTTTTGATTCGTTACGGCTTGACTCACTTGAAAACAGTTCGTTGTATCCCGTAAGCCCTAAATCAATTCTGTTTCCTTTCAATTCCTTCAACCTCCCTTGAGAATCTATCGTATGCTATAGCAACCTTGTTGTGTTGTCCACGTGTAAAAATGCTTTTTCCTTCATTACTGCACTCCTGGACGGTAACTGAAGCTGGAATCTCTGAAAAGAACAAGTGTAATCCGCTACTAAATGTCTCATGCAGTAAATTGTCTATCATCCGCGCGTTCCTTGTTCGTTTATCCACCATTGTGAGAAGAATTCCGTCTATCTTAAGCTCAGGATTAATGTCCTGCTTTGTTTTTGCTATTGAGTACATCAATAAATCAAGACCTTTGGCAGACAGGTAATTTGCCTGTGTCGGAATTATAACGCTGTCTGCGGCCGCAAGTGCATTGATTGTCATAAGTCCAAGTGACGGCATACAATCGATGATTACGTAGTCATAAAGTGGCAGATATTCCTTTAGGCTTTTCTTAAGTACGAGTTCACGTTCTCTCAGACCTACAAGGCTGATTTCAATACCTGAAAGTTCAATATTTGCAGGGATAAAATCTACACCTTCGTCGTGCTTGAAAGTGAATAAGTGCGGAACGAAATAGTTTTTCTCAATTGCGTTTTGCATAAGCTTGGAAAGTGTATTCTTTATCGTATCCGGATTCTTAATTCCGAGACTTATGGTAAGACTTCCTTGGGGATCTGCATCGACAAGCAAAACCTTTTTACCAAGTCTTGCAAGACCGACTCCTAAATTTAATGTTGTAGTTGTTTTAGCAACTCCGCCTTTTTGATTTGCGATAGCTATTACTTTTGCTTCACTCATAATTGCTCCTCCTGTGCATTGAATTTGTATATGAAACACGGTGT
>CAZTNR010000104.1:0-5242 GCA_964614955.1 uncultured Oscillospiraceae bacterium
CCATTATCATTACTTAACGGACACGAAGAAACGGCATAGAAAACCTATGCCGTTTCAACGAAAACAATATTACTGTTTTATTAAGGACACCCTCACGGCGGGTTTTTTGTTATACATTTGTTTCGGAGGGTGTCGTAAGATCCTGCTTGAATCTGATAACGCCTTCTTCACTCTGAGAGCGTGATGACCAGATAATTTTTCTCGGGCACTTGCTTTCGCAAAGACCGCAACCGTCACACAAATCATAGTTGATACAGGCTACGTTTCCGTCGACCTTGATTGCACCGTTGGGACAAGCCTTTTCGCAGATTTTACAGCCGATGCATCCGACGTCGCAGTAGTTCTTGGTAATTGCGCCCTTGTCAGCGGACATACAGCCTACCCAATGCTTTGCATCGTAGGGGATAAGCTTAATAATGCTCTTAGGGCAAGCCGCAACACACATACCGCAGGCAACACATTTTTCGTAGTCAACAGCCGCAACGCCGTTGATAATATGTATTGCATCAAACTTGCAGGCAGCAGCACAGGTGCCGAGACCTATACAGCCGTTGGGACATAATTTGTCGCCGCCCGAAAGCTTGTTTGCACTGACACAGTCGTGAATGCCTTCATAAACATATTTTTTCTTTGCAAGCTCGTGGGTACCCGAGCACATTACCTGTGCACGGTATCTTTCGTGGCTTTCAGCAGGCGCTACACCTGCAATCTCTGCAATTTTGTCGCAGACATCTTTTGATACGGTGGTGCAGGCGTTGACGGGTGCTTTGCCTTTTACAATCGCTTCTGCAAGGGCGGCACAGCCCGTATATCCGCATCCGCCGCAGTTGGCACCGGGCAGACATTCTGCGATTTTTTCAACACGCTCATCTGTTTCAACGGCAAATATTTTTCCTGCAAATGCAAGAATAAGACCGAGAACACCGCTCATGAGTGCAAAACAGATGAATGCATATAAAATGTTATTCATACAAATCTATCCTTTCGTAAACTATTTTCTCAGAAGGGAAGCTGTACACCCTGGAAGCCCGCAAAAGCCATTGCAATAAGACAGGCTGTAACAAGGGCAATAGGTGTTCCCTTAAAGCACTTTGGCGTATCGGCAAAAGTAACTCTTGCACGGACACCGGCAAAAATAATTATTGCCATTGTCCAGCCTACTGCCGAGCCAAAGCTGAAGGTTATAGATTCAATGAAGTTATATTCGTTCTGAATACAAAGGATTGCAGAGCCGAGAATTGCACAGTTTGTAGTGATTAGAGGTAAGTAGATGCCGAGTGCCGAATAAAGAGCAGGTACTGACTTTTTCAGGAACATTTCAATAAGCTGTACAAGGGAGGCGATTACGAGGATAAAAGCAATTGTCTTCAGGTACTCAAGTCCTGTAGGGACAAGCACGAAATGGTAAAGTGCCCACGTAATGGCTGTTGAAAGCGTCATTACAAAAGTAACCGCACAGCCCATACCGAAAGCAGTTGAAGGCTTTTCGGAAAGACCGAGGAAGGGACAGATACCGAGGAAACGGGAGAAAATGTAGTTTTCAATAAGTATTGACGAAATAAGAATTCCGATTATAGTACCGATTGTCATTACTTTTTACCCCCTTTCTTGTTTTTTGCAATCTCAAGAATCTTGTTCACTGCAGCAATAAGGCATCCGAGAGTAAGGAAAGCACCTGCGGGAAGTACAAAGAAAAGAATAGGCTTGAAGCCGGGAATTGCAAATCCGAGAACCGTACCCGAGCCGAGAAGCTCTCTGATAAATCCCAATACACCAAGGGCAAGTGTAAAACCAATACCCATAAATAAACCGTCGATCATAGAAAGAACGGGACCGTTCTTGGAAGCAAAAGCCTCGGCTCTTGCAAGGATGATGCAGTTTACAACAATAAGGGGGATAAAGAGACCGAGAGATTTGTCTAGTGCAGGAATGAACGCCTTGATAAGAAGCTCAACTGCAGTTACAAAGCCCGAGATGATTACTATGTATGCGGCAATTCTTACCTGCTTCGGGATAAACTTTCTGAGAAGCGAAATCAAAAGATTTGACAGAACGAGAACTGCTGTTGCCGAAAGTCCCATACCGAGACCGTTTACAAGAGAGGTGGAGGTTGCAAGCGTGGGACAGGTGCCGAGAAGCTGAACCAAAATCGGATTCTGGTCGAATAAGCTGCTGAAGAAATGCTTCTTCACGGAAAATTTGTTTTCATTCATTAGTTCTCACCTCCGTTTTCGCTTATATATAATGAAACTTCGTTAAGAGAGGCAGTGACTGCATCAATAACGGGCTTTGAGGTCTTTGTCGCACCCGAAATAATATCAACCTCGCTGCCTACCTCGGTGCTGTTAAGATTTGTAAATTTGTTAAGGAATGACGGATCCTGTGCCTTGGTGCCGATACCGCTTGTTTCGGACATTGAAACGATTTCAACACCCTTAACCGTACAGTCGGGATTTACGGCAACAAGCATCTTTATGTAATCCTTGAAGCCCATCGGCTGAATCGAAACGCAGTAGCCGAGAGTGTTATTCTGTGCATCGGACAAAACGTAAAGAGCCTTGATATCCTTGCTTGAAAAATCAAATTCAGCCTGATTGCAGGATATCTTGATATTGCCATCTTCTGTTATAACATAAGATTCTTCATCAACCTCGAATTCCTTGCCGTAATCTTCAAAGTAGATACCCGTAAGTGCTTCAGCAGTATTAAGCTTTTCGTTGTAGGCAATCTTGTCAGCAGTAATAAAGTTTACGGCTGCAACAATTGTGGCAACAATCGAGCAAATAACAAGAAGCTTTAAGGCAATAATTAAGATTTCTTTTGTGCTGTTCTGTTTCATTACTTTTTAACACCTCCGAAAATCTTGGGCTTTGTTGCCTTGTCGAGATACCATACAAAGAGGTTCATAATAAGTATAGCAAAGGATACACCTTCGGGATAGCCTCCGAAGTATCTTATGAATACCGTAATCAGACCGCAGCCTATACCGTAAATGACACGGCCCGTCTTTGTAGCAGGGCTTGTCACATAGTCGGTTGCCATAAAGAAGGCACCGAGCATAAGACCGCCTGAGAACAGCTGAAGGAGCATCGAATCAAGATTTCCCACTTCACCTGCTGGGAAAAGGAATGTGAGAACTGCTACGGTTGCTATGTAGGTTACGGGAATGTGCCAGGTAATTACCTTTCTTATTATGAGATATACACCCGTAAGGATAAGAAGCGTTGCAGATACTTCGCCTATAGTACCGGGAATGTTACCGATTAAAGTTGCAGTGATATCTGCATCGGGTGTAATACCGTTCTTTAAATCAACAAGGGGAGTTGCACCGGCAATTACCTCGTTTGCTTCCTTTGTCACGTTGACAGCAAAAGGACTGAGTCTTGCACCGGGGCTTGTGAATGTTGTGAGCTCCGTCGGGTATGCTATAAACAGAAATACTCTTGCCGCAAGTGCAGGGTTTACTATATTTTTACCGATACCGCCGTATAGCTGCTTTACAATTACTATCGCAAAGAATGCGCCGACAACGGGAAGCCACAGAGGCACGGAAACGGGAAGAGAAAATGCAAGAAGCATACCCGTAACAACAGCCGAAAGGTCGGAAACCGTATTGCTTTTTTTCATAAGCTTTCTGTAAATGTATTCAAAGAATACGCAGGAAGCTGAGCAAATAAGAGTTATTGTAAGTGCCCTGAAGCCGAATACATATATTGCCCATACGAGTGAAATTGCAAGAGCAATTATGACATCAGCCATTATATTCTGAGTTTTTATCGGACTTTTGATATGAGGCGATGCCGTCATAGTCAAAAACTTGTTTGTCTGATTATCCATTATGACTTTGCCTCGCTTTCTTTAGCCTTTGCAGCCGCTTTTCTCTTTTCGGCAAGTACTGCACCTTTTGTTGTTCTTATGTACTGAACAATCGGAACATTACCTGGGCATATATATGTGCACGAGCCGCATTCAACACACGAAAGAATACCGAATTCTTCTGCCGTTTGCTTGTCATCCTTTTTTGAGAAGGCGGCAAGATAGTTTGGCATCAGGTGCATAGGACATACACCGACGCATTTTCCGCAATGTATGCAGTCACCCTCGCGGTTATCCTGAGTCTTATCCGAAAGGAAAAGGAAGGCAGAGGTGTTCTTCATAACAACTGCATTCATATCCCAGACCGCCTGACCCATCATAGGCCCGCCGCTTACTATCTTTGATAGATTTTCTTTAGCACCGCCGCAAAATTCAAGAACATCACATACTCTTGTTCCGACAGGAGCTCTTAAGTTCTTGGGTTCAGTTACCGCATCACCGTCAACGGTCAATACTGTATCAATAAGCGGCATACCCTCGTAGACTGCCCTGTAAACGGAAACACAGGTCTCGGCGTTGAAGATAACGCATCCTACATCAGCAGGAAGCTTTCCTGCCGGAAGCTGAACACCCTTGATTACATTCATAAGCTGACGCTCGTCGCCCTGAGGATACTTTGTCTTGAGAATCTGAACAGAAATATTGTCGAAGTCTGCAGTGTTTTGCATCATTACCGCTGCAGCATCCATCTTGTTGCTTTCAATACCGATAGTCATATGGGTTGTCTTTGTTGCGTGCATCAGAATTCTTGCACCGCCGATTATCTTTTCGGGCGATTCAAGCATAAGCCTGTGGTTTTCTGTGATGTAGGGCTCACATTCTGCACAGTTGATAATAATTTCCGAAGCCTTGCCGATTGCAGACTGTATTTTTGCATAGGTGGGGAAGGAAGCACCGCCCTGACCGCAAATGCCGGCGTTTTTGACAATTTCCGCGATTTCTTCGGAGGAAGCATCAAAAATATTACCGCTGTAGGGCTTTATGCTGTCGTCAAGTGTGTCGGTAAAGTCGTTCTCTATAACAATGTGGGATGTCTTTCCCATACCGGTATAAGAGTTACGCATCTCGATATCACAGACCGTTCCCGAAACCGAAGCGTGAATAGGGCAGGAAAGACCGTTTTCAAAATTACCTATAAGCTGTCCCTTTTTTACATAGTCTCCTTTTGCAACAAGGGGAATTGCGGGCGCACCGATATGCTGCTGCATAGGGATGTAGACTTTTGCCGGTGCAGGCAGATTTACAATTGCACATTCTCTTGTGTTTTTGTTGTCCTGAACGTGCAGACCGCCTTTGAATGTTTTAAGCAAATGTGTCATTCCTTTCGTTAAAGATTTGACAATATATTGATTTTCTGTAAAATTAA
>CAZTNR010000105.1:0-5183 GCA_964614955.1 uncultured Oscillospiraceae bacterium
ATATTTTGTATTTATATTCTCCCTACATTGTCCTTTTTCTATGGTCGAAAAGGGCATTTTTTATTTTTGGGAGGTGAAACATATGCCAAGCGCAAAGATTCTTGAACAGAAGCAGCAGTTAGTAGCAAACCTTGCTGAAAAGATGAAGGCAGCAAAGTCCGGCGTTATCGTTGACTATTGCGGCATCACTGTTGAAAAGGATACAGCCCTCAGAGCTGAACTCCGTAAGGCAGGCGTAGACTACACTGTTGTTAAGAACACATACATCAAGAAGGCAGCAGATATCGCAGGTATCAGCGGTTTCGAACCTTATCTTGAAGGTATGACAGCTTTTGCTTTCAGCAACGAAGATCCCCTTGCACCCGCAAAGGTTCTCTGCAAGTTTGCAGAAGCAAATGAAACATTCAAGGTTAAAGTCGGTATGATGGACGGTGCTGTTATCGAAGCATCCGAAGTTGAAGCACTCGCCAAGATTCCTTCTAAGGAAGTTCTTATCGGAAAGGTACTCGGAAGCATCCAGGGTCCTCTCTACGGTCTTGCTTACGCTCTCCAGGCAATCATCGACAAGAGCGGCGAAGCTCCTGCAGCAGAAGCAGCAGAAGCGACAGAAGCTGCAGCAGAATAATATTTCTGCATAAGCCGACAGCAGCAGGCTTTTAGAAAATACAGCTGCAAATAACAATATTAAATTTTACGAATAATTGGAGGTAACTCACAATGGCAACAGAAAAGACAATGCAGATTCTTGAAGAAATCAAGGGTCTTACAATCCTCGAACTCGCAGACCTCGTAAAGGCTCTCGAAGAAGAATTCGGCGTATCCGCTGCTCCCGTAGCAGTAGCAGGCGCAGTAGCAGCAGACGCTGGTGCAGCTGCGGCTGAAGAAAAGACAGAATTTGACGTAGTACTTGCTTCCGCTGGCGACTCTAAGCTCGGCGTTATCAAGGTAGTTAGAGAAATCACAGGTCTCGGCCTCAAGGAAGCTAAGGACCTCGTTGAAGGCGCTCCCAAGACACTTAAGGAAGGCGTTTCCAAGGACGAAGCTGAAAAGATTAAGGAACAGCTCGTTGCTGCAGGCGCAAGCGTTGAACTTAAGTAATTTTGTTTTTATAAAAAATAAAAAATGCTTAAACATAAACCGCGGTCGAAAGACTGCGGTTTTGTTTTTCTTCGAAAAGTATATTCTTATGAGTGTTTAAAAAATCTTAACACATTTCTTTGAAAATGTGTTATACTGATAACAGATACTCAGATTATTAATTTTGGAGGTAGACATATATGAAGAAGTTTTACTACATTGTAGGTGCCGCTGTAACTGCTGCTGCAATCTTTGCTTTTGTTGCCGTTATGCTCAAAAAGCTCAGAATTTCGCTCTGCATAGAAGGCGTCGACGATGAAATCGCAGACGAAACTGCAGGTGATGAAATTACGCTTTGTTTTGACGATGAGGATGACGAGTTTGATTACGAACCCGAAATCGAAACAGAAACTGTTGTTTCTGAAGACGAAGAATAAATATCGGTGACATCTTAGGACACGGCTTTTGCCGTGTCTTTTTTTGTCCTGAGTGTACATTGTTCAGGCACAAACGTCGGATGTATATCAAAAAATTTCAATAGTATTCATAAAATGGCTTTTTTCGGTTGTTGACAGTTGTATTTTTTTATGATATAATATCGTAGATTAAACTGTAAATGGGGTATTGTACCCGTATAATGCTATACTTAGAGAGGTTATAGAATTATGAAAAAAAGGATTTCGTTGATTTTCTGTGTGGTGGCGGCTGTTGTATGTCTGTTATCTGTCGGTGCCGCGGCTACAACGTATGCGCCCGATAATGACGGTCTGTATACCGTAGTTCTCGATATGGAGCCAAACTGCGAGTATTCGCTTTTTGCCGTAAAGGGAGTATATGACCAGACAAACTATATTGAAGCCTACCGTGCGGCAGAGGATTCTGATATTCTTTATTTTGAACAGAAGAATTCAGAGAGCGACGGAAGTGTCGCATTCGGACCCTTCGCTCCTGCCGGATATTACGATGCAACCCTTATACTCGGCGGCACAAATCTCAGTGAGCCGATTATTGCAGGCTACCTCTCTGCTGACGGCATTTCCAATTCTGCAAGTATTGAGCTTTCAGGCATTGAACAGTCATATACGGTTGAGGGTATGCACAGAACCGATATTGTAGTGGAAGTCGGAGCACAGGTGCTTGACTCTTTCGGCTATCCTTCTGTGACAAACGAAGAGGTTTCGTTTGAGCTTCTCAATAACGCAGACGACGTAACAATCGACGGTAGCGTTATTACAATCAGCAAAACCGCAAAGCAGCAGGTGTTTACCGTAAAGGCTGCAGCAGGTGATGCGGTGAAGACGGCTTATGTGGCAGTAAACAGACTTGAACCTGTTTATACATATATGGAGCTTTACGCGGATAAAGAAGGAACACAGAAGCTTGACAGCGAGATTTCCGTGTACGGTGTTTCCGACAATTATCCCGAGGTCTCGGTTTATGCAAAAACCTTCAGCCAGTACTGCGAGGAAATTTCCGACGAGTATATCTATACTTACGGAAACAGAAATGTTGAAGCCACCTTCAAGCCCAAATCCGGCAGAATTACACTTACTGTTTCCAGTATAAATTCCGCCGTGTCGGCGAGCATTGATGTGGTTGCAACCGCAAGACCCGACTATTCGGGCTCGGCACTTGAGCTTTATAACCTTATAGCTGAATGCCGACAGGTTTTTGAAGAAGACAAAACAGTAAGTTCGGAAAGCGGTAAGGATGTATTTCCCGATGAAACGTGGACAACACAGGCGGCGGTTGACAGCTTCTCCTTGGCAATTGATACAGCAAACACAGCCCTTAACAACTACGGTGCAAGCGGATACGGCGATGACGACTATGCTGATGAAGTAACAGCCCTTACAAAGGCACTCGGTACTTATAAGTCCTCCTTCAAGGCAGGTGTCAGAGTTGACTACAAAGCTGTTTCCCTCGACGTAACAGAAGCAAAGCTTTTGCCCAAGGGTGAGGTTGCAATTAAAGCGACAACAACTCCTGCCAGCGGTACAACGGATGTTCTTACCTGGACAAGCTCGGATGATTCTGTGGCGACGGTTACAGCCAATAAGGCAGGTACCAGAGCTACGGTAAAGGCAGTTTCCTACGGTAAAGCAACAATCACTGTAACAACAAGAGGCGGGCTCACTGCAACAGCTGAGATTACTGTTGTCAAGAAGACTACAGAAATCACCATTACCCCCTATGAGGCTACAGCAACCTACGGAAGCGACCCCGTTGTCCTGACAGCACAGATTTCGCCAAAGGATCATACAGACGTGATTGAATGGACTGTCGAAAAGCCCGATGTTGCAGATATCAAAACAAGAGAATATGAGGATGCTTACGGCAACAAGCTTGTCGATGTAACAATTATTCCCAAGAGCGCAGGCAAGACGGATATAACGGTTTCTTCAAGCTTCGGTAAACACAGTGCGACAAGCGAAGTTACGGTTGTTATGCCTGACTGGAATACAGCGGCAAAGCCTACAGCAAGTGTTGAGCAGGGCTCTGTTCTTGCAGGAACAAAGGTTGCACTTTCGACCTCAACTGCAAATGCAAAGATTTACTATACCCTTGACGGCTCCGAGCCTACTGTTGAAAACGGCAGACTTTATACTACACCTATAGAAGTGAGCAAGAGCTTTGTTATAAAGGCAATTGCGGCAGGAAACGAGCTTTACAGCAGTGATGTTGCAGCCTTTGAATACAGCGTTGTAAACACAAGCTTCTCGATTTCAGATGCTTCAATCCAGGGCGGACAGACTGCAGTTGTTGAACTGAGCGCGAAGGAATTCGAGAGCATAAAGAGTGCTGCTGTTAATGTTGAATTTGATGCAGAATACCTTTCGGAAAAGGCTGTTGTTACAACATACGTTCCCGACGGCGTTGAAGCGGTTGCCGTTGTTTCTGACGGCAAGATTGAATTGACCTTTACAAAGGAAGACGGTTTTGTACTTGACGGAGCAATTGCAAGGATTGAGCTTGCTTATAAAGAAGATGCTCCCGAGGGAGATTACTCAGTCAGCATTTCTTACAACGAAATCGTACCTGTTAGCGGAAACGCTTATCAGGCGGCATCAGAGGACAGTGTGGTTATAATCAACAATTACATTGTCGGCGATGCAAACGATGACGGCAAGATAAGCCTTGCAGATGTGCTTATGCTCAAGCAGTATCTTGCAGGTAACGAAAACGCAAAGAAGAGCATTGTTCTCGGTGCCGCAGATACAGACGCCGACGGCGATGTTGATAATGATGACCTCACACTTCTTTCCAGATATTGTGTTGGTTGGAATGTGACGTTAGGATAAAAAACAAAGATTAAGGGATGCCGCGAGGCATCCCTTTTTGCTTGATTTATTCTTTTTCTGCGTAATAAAGGAACTACGCCTTCATACCGTTTTCGTAAGCTTCGATCATCTTCTTAACCATCTGACCGCCAACACTACCTGCCTGCTTGGATGTGAGGTCGCCGTTATAACCCTGCTTGAGGTTAACGCCTACTTCTGTGGGTGTTCCTATCCCATATTAAAATAGTTTTTTCAGCCGATTTGTCTTTGTTCTTCATCGGCAATGTTTCCTATGAATTTGTAGTAGATTTTTATTTCCTGCGAATAGCTTTGGTTTCTGTGTGTTACCATTTTTGTTCCCGGCGCAAGTTCTTTTTCGCCGATTTCGATTTTTTCAATAAAGGTTGTAAGAGTTTCTCTGTCAAGAGTTTCAATGCTTGAATATCGCTTTGCCGCCGCAAAGAATCTTTCAAAGCTGTCCTTAATTTTTTCTTCGTGGTTTGCCGCCTCTGCCTGTGCAAGTGTTTCCTTGATTTGCGAGGCTTCCTTTTCGTGCTCGCTTACCATTGAAAAAAGTCGCTCGTCTGAAAGTCTGCCCTCTGCATTGTCGGTGTAAAGCTTGGTTATAATTCTGTTTATGGTGTCAAGCCGTTCATTCAGCTTTCGCTTTTGCACCGCAGAATTGACAACTCCACTTTTCGCATTTTCACGCCTTATAAGCTCACTTGCGATTTCATTCACTTCTTCATCGGAAAGTGCTAACAACTCATTAAGGTCACGCCGTACCACTTCAAGCAAATCTGCATATCTTATCCGTGTGCCGCT
>CAZTNR010000106.1:0-5164 GCA_964614955.1 uncultured Oscillospiraceae bacterium
ATTAACACTATTTGTTAATCCCATTTTACCCATTCGGAATAGCGAGGTGCCAATAAAATTGCAAAGGGACTTGACGAATCCGTGTCGGCAAAAATGAAAGCCGAAAGACTTAAAACAGACCTTATAACCAATGTGTCGCACGATTTGAAAACCCCGCTTACGTCGATAATCAATTATACACAGCTTTTGTCCGAGCTTGATAATCTGCCCGAAGAGGCGAAGGACTATATTGCAATAATCTCCAAAAAAAGTGACAGACTGAAAATACTTACGCAGGACTTGTTTGACATATCTAAGGTTCAAAGCGGAAATGAGCAAATAGTAAATGAAAGGCTTGATGTATCTCTTCTAATAAACCAGGCTCTCGGAGAACAGAACGCGGAAATTGTTTCATCGGGGATTACCTTTGTAGCTGATACTGAAAAGGAACTGCACATATATGCCGACGGTAGAAAGATGTCACGTGTTGTGTCAAATCTCATAAGTAATATTCTTAAATACTCTTTAAAGGGAACAAGGGCGTTTGTAACGGCAAAAAAGCAGGACAATAAAGCTGTTATTGAATTCAAGAATATCTCAGCCTATCCGATGGATTTTTCATCCGATGAAATTACATCAAGATTTGTAAGAGGCGATAAATCCCGTAGCGAGGAAGGAAGCGGTCTGGGACTTGCCATAGCAAAAGGATATACAGAAGCCTGCGGAGGCTGTTTCGATGTAGTGATAGACGGAGATTTGTTTAAGGTCATAATTAAGTTTGACATAATGGAGTAAATATTTAAGGGCATCCACGTGGATGTCCTTATTTATGCTTGACTTTGCTTTTTCTTTGTGGTAGAATTGTTATGCAAAACGACAATTGTATAAAAAACCACCAAAGTGCGTATTTTTACTTAGGTAAAAATACATGCTCTTTTTCACACGCACTTTTGTGGTTGTGTTGTCGTTTTGCAGCGTAGAGCGTTGTATTTTTCGTGCATCGCTTTGCGGTGCACTTTTTTGTTTTCGGAGGAACTTTATATGAACGAAAGCGAATTCAGGGAATACAAAGAAAAATATTACGGCAAGAATTTCCGCTATACATATGCTGTAAGTAGGATTAACAAAAAATGAAGGAACTCCGGAATGTATAGAAGCGGTAGATAACATTCTTGATGTTTTTATTGAAAACAAGGAAACCTTTATAGAACTCGGAAAAAAGAAGTCCCTCACCAAATAGGTGAGGGTTTCGTCATATATGCTGTTATACTATTTCAATTTCTTCGGGACAAACAATCTTTGTATCCTTGCCCTTTTCCTGCTCAACAACAATGTCGCCGTAGGGCGTCGGTATTTCAACTCTTGCCCTTTCAAGACCTATAAGGCTCGGGCTTAGTTTAATCTTCTTCATCGCAGGCTCAATAACTTCAAATCCGCAAAGAGCTTTTGGTAACGAATACAGCGGTGTGCCGCCCCAGGCGTGAGAATGGTCAAAGGTGTAGTTCTCGTCGGGAGATATAAAGCCTTCAACAAGCCCCTTGTCACATTCCTTTATTGGCGCTTTCCAGCGCTCAAGAAGCTCTAATGTAAATTCGTCACGAAGCCCTGCCTTGTAGAGTGCTTCAAACATAAAGTGTGCAAAATAAGGCTGATAAGAGCAGACCCATTCGTCGCGCATAACCTTTGTGAGAATACTATTTGCCTTGTCACCCTCTGCAACACCGTAGCAGCAGGCAAGAATGTTTGAATGGGGAAGATAGTAACGCTTTTCGGTGTTCTGTGGCTGTGCCCATTCCTGCACCGTGTTCATATCAATCTTGTGACCCAGACCTTCAAAATAGATGCCTTTTTCCTTGTCATAAAGCAGTCTGTCTATGTTTTCTTTAAGAGAAATTCGCTTTTGCTTTGCATCGTCTGCCATAGCCTTTTCGCCGAGTATGGAATAAATTCTTTCAGCATAGTCAAGCGCACCGTAATAGAACATATTGAGACAAGTTTGTCCCAAAGCCTTTGGCGGATGATGCATTGAGAAGCCGTCAATAAAAATCCAGTCGATAAACATATAATCGGGAGGATTGTCAATAATTCCAAGCTCGGTTACATATGTGCTGAAGCGGTGCATAAGAATCATAAGAGCTTCAAGACAGTCTTCAAGTAACTTCTTGTTGCCAGTAAACATATAGACATCATACAGCATCTGTACCCATATAAGGCTGTAGGTGGTGTGGAACATTCTTCCGTCATTCTTTATCATAAGCTCGGCAGTTCTTCTTATGTCAAGCTCTGAAAGGCGCATATCACCAAAGGAAAACAGCGTCATAAGCGTCTCTATGTAATAGTCGCCGGTGCAGGCAAGCGGCTCAGAATGTCTCGGTGAATCGAGATGATGCGTCTGTCTGCAAACCTTGAGGGTGTGACGGCAAACATCTAAGACCTTGTTAAGCTCATCGTCGTTAGTTACGGTTTTTGCTTCCTTATCTACAGGGTAGTGGGGGAATAAAAGGCTTAATGAAACTTGTGCATCCTTGTCCGACTCATTTTTGAACTCTGCTTCAAACATACCTGCCGAATGAAGCTCAAAGCTTCTGTATTCACCGTCGCCGTCAAAGGTAAGATCCTCGTATGAGCCGTTTTCACCGCATTCGGTGCAGTGAACCTTGACTTTTACAATACCCTTGGATTTGCAGACCGCCTTTACAAAACAAGCGTAAATCTTGTCAAAGTCGAGCTTTACCTTCTTTTCTTCACCCGGAGAAAGACTGATAACATTGTTTTTGGGAATTATTTCCTCGGTGACTCTGTTTGGAATAGGTGAATCCTCACAGAACCAGATGTTGTCTTGAATTCTTGCATTGACGAATTCATTTTCTTTATTTGAAGCGTCGTAAACCTTGGGAGAAACATATGCATTGTTTCGTCTGCAAAGCCAACTGTTGTCGGTGAAAATAACCCTCTTTGTGCCGTCTTCAAATTCAAGGTGACCTGTCAGCATAAATCCGCCCTTGCCCTTTGAGTATTCGCAAAGCTCTATAGGCATCATTTTGACACGTGCGAAAATATCAAGCGCATTTGAGTCGGGCTCGATTTCCGAAAAAGAAGCATACCATAAATCACGGCTTCTGTGTGATTCGAGAAAATCACCGCCTACAACAACGGGACCAAAATCTATTATTTCTCCGTTGCAGAAAAGGTGGAATGCCGTGTCTGCAGAATAACGTAAATGTGCTTTTTTGATTTTTTTGTCAAAAGTATATGTTTTCTTGAATTCGGCTACCGTATAGTTGTGTTTTTCGGGGTCGCCGCCGCAGGAAAATGCGGTTGTCTGATATCTTCCGTAAGTGTCTGTCGGCAACCATATCCAACGCTCTGTGAATGTCATATATTTCCTCCATAGGGGTGATTTGTTTGTGTAAATTTTAGCATATAAAAGTATAAGTGTCAAGAAAAAGGATACGTTTTGCAAAAAAAGAACTCCCGCACTAAGCGTGCAGAAGCCTGTTTAACTTTTCCATTGTTTCTTTGCTTGGCACATCATACTTTTCAAATTCAAACTCAATGCCCATATTGTCATATTTTGCCTTGCAGATTTTGCGAAAGGGAAGAAGCTCCACCTTTTCGACGCAGGAATGAGCTTTTGCGATATAAGACAGCCTTTTTATGTTATTTTCATCGTCATTTAACGACGGTATTATGACCTGCCTGAGCCACGTCGAAATACCTTTTTGCTGTAATACTTTAAGAAATTCCAGCGGCTTTTCCAGAGAACAGCCGACATATTTTCTGTAGCTTTCATCGTTCGTATACTTTATGTCAAGTAAAACCCTGTCACATTCATCGAGTAGCAAAAGAACGTCGTTGTTGATAAAACTTCCCGATGTGTCAAGACAGGTGTTTATTCCGTCAGACTTGCAAAGACGAAACAGTTCCGCAACAAATCCTGCCTGTAGAAGAGGCTCGCCGCCCGAAACTGTAATTCCGCCGTCTTTGCCGAAGTAAGATTTGTAGCGCCTAACTGTTTCAAAAACTTCCTGCGGCGTGTATTCCTTGCCTGTTCCGCACTCCCACGTGTCGGGGTTGTGACAGCACCCGCAACGTAAGTTACACCCTTGCATAAAGACGACAAACCTTATACCCGGGCCGTCAGCCGCCCCTAAGCTTTGGAAGGAATGTATATATCCGTACACTAACTCCTAACTCCCTTAGACTGCTTCGTGGAATGTACGTGAGATTACCTCCCTCTGCTGTTCTCGGGACAGCTTGTTGAAGTTAACAGCATAGCCCGAAACTCTGATTGTGAGGTTGGGATACTTTTCGGGATTCTCGTACGCATCAAGGAGTGTTTCGCGGTTGAGTACGTTTACGTTTATGTGATGTGCTTTCTTTGCAAAATATCCGTCGAGGATTGCAACAAGATTTGTTATTCTTTCATCGTCACTCTTGCCGAGAGCCTCGGGAGTGATGGAGAAGGTGTTGGAAATACCGTCGCGGCAGTCGTCATAGGAAAGCTTTGCAACGGAGTTGAGGGATGCAAGTGCACCGTTTTCTTCACGACCGTGCATAGGATTTGCACCGGGAGCAAAGGGGGCAGATGCACGTCTTCCGTCGGGGGTTGCACCCGTGTTCTTGCCGTACATAACATTTGAAGTGATTGTGAGAACGGACAGAGTGTGGATAGCCTGTCTGTATGTAGGAGTTTTTCTGAGCTCGGTGATGACTCTGTGTGTCATATCCTTTGCAATAAGGTCAACTCTGTCATCGTCGTTACCGTACTTGGGGAAATCGCCTGTTGTTTCAAATTCAACAATAAAGCCTTCCGAATTTTTTATAGGCTTTACGTTTGCATATTTTATTGCCGAGAAGGAGTCTGTAACAACAGAAAGACCTGCAATACCGAATGCCATAAGTCTTTCAACGCTCGTGTCGTGAAGTGCCATCTGCGTTTTTTCGTAGCAATACTTGTCGTGCATATAATGAATAACATTCATCGTATTAACATAAAGCTTCATAAGCCAGGCATTGTAGATATCAAACCTTGCGAGTACTTCATCATAGTCAAGCTTTTTGCAGTCCATTACTTCCATCTGAGGACCGATGTGCATACCGCTGGTTGTATCATAACCGCCGTTGATTGCAATAAGAAGAAGCTTTGCAAGGTTGCAGCGAGCACCGAAGAACTGCATCTGCT
>CAZTNR010000107.1:0-4911 GCA_964614955.1 uncultured Oscillospiraceae bacterium
GGGTTTGTTAAGCGACACCGATAGTTTGTTTGTTGCGAAAGCTGGGCGTGAATTGCCCGCGGGGGCTCCCCGACCGCCGTCCCCTAAAACCGCATTTCACAGTAATTCTCCTTTTTGAGTGTAGATTTTTTCAGCACTTCTCCCGACATAAAAGTACATAAAGACAAAAGAAAAAAGAAAAAAGACAAAAGAAAGAGAGGAACCCCCTATGCCCCGCCAAAGCTGGAAAGGCTCAGTCCTTATAGCACCCGTACCGCCCACAATGGTAACAAGTGCATATGACGGAAAGAAAAACGTCTTCACCGTTGCCTGGACGGGCGTTCTCAATACCCAGCCTCCAAAGACGTATATCTCGGTAAGACCCGAAAGATATTCTTATGACTTAATCAAAAACAGCGGCGAATTTGTCATAAATCTCACCACTGCCTCTATGGTTAAAAATGCCGACAGATGCGGCACCTACAGCGGAAGAAACGTCGATAAATTCAAGAAGTATTCTATAGAAACAGTCGAGGCAGAGCATGTGTCTGCACCAATCCTTGCCGATAGCCCTGTAGCTCTCGAATGTAAGGTGACGGATGTAGTGGAAATGGGCACACACCATATGTTCCTTGCAGATATTGTCGGCGTGTCGGTGGATGAAGAATACCTTGATACAAACGGTAAGCTCTGCCTTCAGAAAGCCAATCTTGCCGCCTATGCCCACGGCGAATATTATGCTCTGGGTAAAAAGCTCGGCACCTTCGGCTTTTCGGTGATGAAAAAGGGTACTAAGGCGCGTAAAATACAGGATTCAAAAAAGCAAAATAAAAACATAAAGTAACCTGTTCAAAAAAGTAATTATCAATGACGGTGTTTCCACCCCCCACAAATGCAAAAGTCCTTGTAGACGGCAAGGAGATTTCCTTTACTGCTTACAACATCGAGGGAAATAACTACTTTAAGCTCCGTGATATTGCTATGGCAATTAATGGTTCTTGGAAAAACTTCAACGTCGGCTGGGACAACGCCACAAAGACAATTACTATAGATACATCGGTATCCTATACAGAATAGAACCAAGGACGGCTTTCGCCGTCCTTTTTCGCGCGGAGAGACTCCGCCGGCAATTCAGTCGGGAAAGCCCGACAGCAAAATCACGTTATATCCTCGCGATAAAACAAGCCATCGGTGTCGCTTAACAAACCCCGTTTGACCGCCATAAATCGTGGGCGTGTCAAACTCAGCAAGATAACGTAGGGGCGGTGCCTATGTGCCCGCCCGAAAACATATATAAATACGTGATTGATTACAAACGGGCGACCACCAAGTCGTCGCCCTCTACATTTTGCGGGTTTGCCCTCGTCGGTGTTTGATGAGGGCAAACGGTTATTTATGCGGCACTAAATGCTTGTTAATCGGCGGAATTGCCCGCGAAAATGCCCGCAGGTGCTACCTGCCGCAGCCGCACGTATGAGTGCTGCCGCCCGAAGTAGTTGTGCCTAAAACACCCGTCGAAAGAGGCGGCACGGTGTCTGTACACTGCTCACCGCCGGCAATACCCGAGGAAACAGCACCGCGGGAGGCGGGATAAAAGTCGCAGGTGGGGAAAGCCATACTGCGGAAGATTTCGCAGGGGTCGCTTGTGGTGTCGGAAAGAACCGAGCTTTCACGACTGGGTATGCAGTATTCTGCTCTGTCGATAAGAAGAGATACGGGACGTTCAATCTTGATAAGAGAGAAAAGACCTAAGGTTACATAAAGACACTTTGCACCCATATCCTCGGGGATAGGTGTGCAGCCACAGCTCTGACAGAGGTTTTCGGGAATCTGATCCATACTGCAGCAGCAACAACCGCAGTTCCAGCTTCTGTCGGCAAGCTTAACCGAAAGAACAATAGGACTTGCTACCTCAAGCTGAACCTTTGGGGTGTTGGCAACGCTCTGAGTAAAGGCGTCGGGCGGAAGGGTTGCACATATGTCGCTGTTTACACAGTCTGAGGTGAAAATGCTTACATTACCTTCGCCGCCGAACATTACAACCTGCTTGTCGTAAACACCTATACCGCAGAATTCCCTTGCTCTGCCCATTACACACGCCTCAAAGCAGAGACGGAAGTAGTAGCGGATGGATACGGAATAGTAGCCGCGGTTGAAGGCAACGTCACTAACGTCTATGCTTGCCCAGAGCACCTCGGCACACTTTGAACGGATGTTGGTTGCGTTGTCGATAATTTCCTGACCCTCGGGACCTAAGTACACTCTTAAATCTTCGATACATTCCTTGTCCTTTGCCGAGTCGTATATTTTGCTTACGTCAATACAGGTTGACTTGTCGTTTGTGCCGCCTCCTGTGCTTGTGCCGAGAACGGCGTTTGCCGCAGCACCCTGAAGGGAAGTGTTGTTTCCCGCAGAGCAGGAACGGGAATTTGTGCAAGTTTTGTCTGCCATAATAAAAACCTCCGGAAAGTTAGTAAAGGCGCTTTTTGCCTTTCAGTTATAGTTTATGCAAGACGGGGGTTTTTGGTTAAAAACTCGGCGTTTGTTTATAAAATATATCTTTTTTTTCGCTTTTGCGATAGGGTATAATGGAAATGCATAAGAATGAGGAATATAAGAATGAGGAATATAAGAATGAGGAATATAAGAATGAGGAGTTCGGAATGCGGAATGCGGAATGCGGAATGCGGAATGATGGAAGAAAACCTCACGGTTTTCAAAAAATATTCATAGCTGAGCATTTCTGCGTTCATTCTGTTCGTGTCGTAAAGCTTGGATATGGAATACTATGGAAATTTTGCGCAGGCAAAATTCTCATACATTCTGCACTCCGCACTCCGCATTCCTCATTTTCCTGTGCTCCTCATTTTCCTGTGCTCTGCACTTTAGCGCTGCTTCTGAAAGTTTATACATAGAAAGGATATACCCCTATGAAATACCGCCACATCTCAAAGCTTAACGTCGACGTCTCGGCATTCGGCCTCGGTTGTATGCGCTTTCCTATGAAAAAGGACGAGGACGGAAAAGACGTGGTCGATGAAAAAATCTCCACCGAAATTATACGCACCTGCATTGACGGCGGTGTAAACTATATTGATACAGCCTACGTTTACTCGGGCGGTCTCAACGAGCGGTATGTGGGTCTTGCCCTTCGTGACGGCTACAGGGAAAAGGTGTATCTTGCCACAAAATTGCCCGTGTGGGACTGCGACGGTAAGGATTATATGTATTCAAAGTTTGAGGAACAGTGCAAAAGACTCGGAACGGATTACATAGATTTTTACCTTGTACATTGCTTGACAAAAGAAAAGTGGGAAAAGGTGAAGGAACAGGGCATCTGCGAATTTCTCGATGACCTGAAAGCAAAGGGCAGAATAAAGTATGCCTGCTTCTCCTTCCACGACAACTACGAAGCCTTTGAAGCTATCATAAACGGCTACGACTGGGATATGTGCCAGCTTCAGTTCAACTATATGGATATAGATAATCAGGCGGGTCTTCGCGGCGTAAAGCTTGCAGGCGAAAAGGGAATACCCGTTGTCATAATGGAAGGGTTACTTGGCGGAAAGCTTGCCAATGTACCCTCTGACGTAAAGGAGCATTTTTATAAAGCAAACCCGAATATCAGCCCCGTAGAATGGGCGTTCAGATGGCTCTGTAACTTCCCTGAGGTTGCAACTGTTCTTTCGGGTGTTACAAATATGGAGCAGGCAAAGGATAACCTTGCAATTTTCGACAGATGCGAGGTCGGTATTATGTCGGAAAGCGAGCTGAAAACCGTTGCCGAGGCACGTGAAATATATAAAAGACGTATCAAGGTTGACTGCACGGGCTGTGAATACTGCCTGCCTTGTCCTATGGGTGTTGAGATACCCAAAATCTTTGCCAAGTGGAACTACTCATATATGTACGATATAAAGGACGGAAGCTATAAAAAGCTTGTCGAGGAAAACAAAGACGCTTCACAGTGTATTTCCTGCCGTGCCTGTATGGATAAGTGCCCGCAGGGCTTTGATATTCCCGAAATGCTTGCCAAAGCGGAGGTGGAGTTGGGAGTTAGGAGTGCTGAAATCGGCACATAAATACTTTGACGAATAATGATTGTGTACAGGCTCTCTTAAGACAGGGAGCCTTTTATTATTTAACGTGCTTTCTTTGAGAGGGGGTGTGCAGATAAGTGTCAGTGTACCGTACCGGTATCAGTACCGGTATCGGTATCAAACTCATACTCACCCTCATTATCATAGACATCTTCATATTCATTGTCATATTCATTATCATAAAGGTTGTTTTGGGTTGAATCGGGTTGTTTCAGGTTGTTTTGGGTTGTTTTTTTACAGGCATTGGTGTTCCCTTTTGGAGCACCTCCTTTTTTACCGTTTTCTACGCTTTTGCGGTATCTTTCATTGGCGCTGTCAATGAGTTTTCTTGCAAACATAAATCCCATTTTTGCCATACTGCCGTTTTGCAGGTCGGGTTCCTTGCCGTCAAGTCCGTATTCGAATACGGCAAGCACAAATTTGTCCCGTTCGGCTTGATCCATCATCATCATTACATCGTAAAATGTGCGGTAAACTACCATACTGTCTCTTGTTTTTGTTTCGTTTTGATTCATTGAATTTCTCCTTTGTTTTGATTTTTTTGATGTATATATTATAGCACAAACGTTCGAAGTTGTCAATAGAAAAAAGCACAAATGTTCTGAACAAAGTGCTTTTTTGTTTTTTGTCATTTTGGGCTTCGTGAAAAAGGTAACTGAAGTGCCAAACAGGAGAGTAACTGCGAAATGCGGTTGCAGGGGACGGTGGCTTGCGAGCCGCGGGGTGCGGCGAGTCGCCGCTGACAATTTGTCATTTTGGCGGCATACCGAAAACCGCCAAAATGACGTATTTGCTGTCGGGCTGTCCCGACCCGTGGTGGCTTAACTCCTCA
>CAZTNR010000108.1:0-4889 GCA_964614955.1 uncultured Oscillospiraceae bacterium
ATGCTCCTGCCGCCATAACAACGGGAACGGCATAACGCGGCATATCCCAGGGGTCGGGTGTTACATAAGAATCAACGGGGCTTCCGCCTTGAATACCGCGGCAGAAAGCTAGAAGCTTTTCTTCGGTTTTCATACTGATTGTCTGTATGATACAATGTCTTTCCTCGCGGGAGTTTGGACTTGTTTCATAGCCGAGATTTTCATAAACACGGGCTGCGAGTATTGCAGTCTTTATGCTTTGGCAAACAGTATGAGGTGCGTAGAAAAGACCTTTATACATATTTTTGTTCTGACCAAGGCTTGCACCGCATTCGACGCCGATACCGGGACAGGTAAGTCTGTATGAGCAGAGTTCTACTGCCTTCTTTGTGCCTGCAATATATCCGCCCGTTTCTGCCATACCGCCGCCGGGGTTTTTAATTAGTGAGCCCATTATTATATCTGCACCATAGTATGTAGGCTCGTGCTCATCGCAGAATTCTCCGTAGCAGTTATCGACAATTACAAATACATCGGGATTTACCCCGTGACAAGCCTTTGCAACTGTGCCGATTTCTTCGGCAGAAAGTGTCTTTCTTATGTCATAGCCTTTTGAACGCTGAAGAAAGACGCACTTTACGTTGGCGTGGGATTTGAGATAGTCGGTAACGGCAGGGATATTAACGCATCCGTCAACCATTTCAATCTGGTCGTAAGAAACACCGAAATCTTTAAGTGAGCCTTGTCCCTCCTCGCCTCTTATTCCGATTACTTCTTCAAGAGTATCATAGGGTTTACCAGTAACAGAAAGAAGAATATCACCGGGACGTAAAAGACCGAAAAGACCGATTGCAAGAGTCTGTGTTCCCGAAACTATGTTGTGACGTACAAAAGCGTCCTCGGCTTCAAAAACCTTGGCGTAGATTTTATCAAGCATATCCCTGCCCTTGTCGTCGTAGCCGTAGCCGGAGGTGCCTGCAAAGTAGGAGTCGGAAACCTTATATTCACGGAAGGCTTCCATTACCTTTTTCTGATTGTTGAAGGCGATTTTTTCGACCCTGCCGAATACGCCCTCGTCTATAAGCTCTTTCTCAGATTTTTCAATAAGTTCTTCTATGTTTATCATTTTCTTTCCTCTTAGATTTTGTTATTTGCTTTAAGATATGCCACTTTCAGAATTGCGCTTTGGGTCTTGGCATCCTTGATTTCGCCGCTTATTACCATTTCTACTGCCTTGTCAAAGGGGATTTTCACAAGGTCAAGAAACTCATCGTCGTCGGGGTCGCAATCGCCGTATTCGAGATTGTCTGCATAGTACATATATATTACTTCGGTAACATATCCGGGGCTTGGATAAAGCTCACCAAGGAATACAAAATTATCACTTGCAGCACCCGTTTCCTCCTTGAGCTCACGTTTTCCGCAAGACAGTGGTTCTTCATCCTTGCTGTCGCGTTTGCCCGCAGGTATTTCAAGAAGCTCTGTCATATAAGGGTAACGGAACTGCTTTACAAAGATTATTTCGTTGTTTTCTGTCAAAGGAAGCACACAAACACCGCCGTTATGCTCTACCACTTCCCTGTTTGCCTCACTTCCGTCGGGAAGTATTGCCACGTCACGGCGCATGTTTATAATTCTGCCTTTAAAAATATATTCCTGTGATTTGGTTTTTTCTGTAAGGTTCATAAGTTTTCTCCTTTTTATTTGTTGCACCTCATCCGTCGGCTTTGCCGACACCTTCCCCTAAAAAGGGGAAGGCTTTAGTAAGATTATGTAACTTAATGGCTTCCCCTATCGTATAGGGGCGCTGTCGAGCTTTGCGAGACTGAGGAGGTACTCCGTGCCTTTTCGACTCAGATTTCTCCATAATCAAATTTCGGCACGTATTCCTTTTTTGCACTGCTCTTATCCTGCATAAAGCCGTAGCTAAAGCCGAGATTGCGCACAAAGTCTACTACCTTCATATATTCAAGTGTTGTTGTTTTTCTGTTAATTTCGGGATATTTTTCCGCAAGATGTGTCGGGAAATACTGGCACATTATGCTGACGGCAATCTCTTTGGGGTCTACCCTCTTCACAAGATTTTCAAAAGCATTTATACTGTCTTTATACAGCGACGGCAGAACAAGGTGACGCACCATTGTGCCGCTTTTCATATGTCCGTCGTCATCAAAGGTTGGCTTTCCCGTCTGTCTTGCCATTTCCGAAATTGCACCGACGGCAATCTCAAAATAATCCTCACAGCCCGAATATTTACCGCTGATTTGGGGTGAAAAATACTTTAAGTCGGGAAGGTAAATATCTATATAGCCGTCGAGCATCTTGAGAGTTGATAAATTCTCATATCCTCCGCAGTTATAGACAGTCGGGATATGAAGTCTATCCTTCACCTTATCAAGAGCCGAAACAATTTTATCGGCGTAATGGGTAGGAGTGACAAAATTTATATTTGATGCGCCCATTTCCTGAAGCTTCAGCATTTCGTTACATAGAGTATCTACAGAGATTTGCGTT
Organism: uncultured Oscillospiraceae bacterium; assembly: GCA_964614955.1. Classification (GTDB taxonomy): domain Bacteria; phylum Bacillota; class Clostridia; order Oscillospirales; family CAG-382; genus UMGS1387. The sequence goes on from CAZTNR010000108.1 coordinate 2,494, forward strand.
CCGTGCAGATGCGACGAAATCTCGTTGTTCTGACAGTAAACACATCTGAGATTACAGCCCGAAAAAAAGATTGTTCCCGAGCCCTTGCCGAAGGAAATACAAGGCTCTTCCCACTCGTGAAGTCCCACTCTCGCTATGCGGATTTCATCGGGACTTTGGCAGTAGCCGAGGCTTATATTTCGGTCTATATTACATTGTCTTGGACACAGATTACATTTTTCAGCCATATAACCACAAATTATTTATTTTCTTTGCCTTTCATATCGTTTATTAACATCCCGACTACAGTAAAACAGAAAAGAACCGAGTGGGTAACAAGGGGTCCGTAAGAGCTTGACAGGAAATCATAGCCTATCCACAAAAGACTGTTGGCTATCTGCCATAAACGGTAGCCTTTGCCGGTCTTTACGCAAATCGAGCCGACAAAGCACATTGATGCCATAAGGGCAAGAACACCTATGGGCGAATTCAGAACGGCAATATTCATACCGATAAAAAGTGCGGCATAAATCACAACAAGCCAAATTGGAATTGATTTCTTTTTTGCAGCGAAAAAGTAGTTAGTAATTGCCTGAACACCGCCGACAAAGCTGGATACAGCACCGTTGATTCCGAGAGGCGTAAACAGGTAGCTTATGCCCACAAGCATACTTCCTGTAAATACGAAAAAGAGATTTTTCTTTATTTCTTCGCCCTTAATCAGTGCTGCCGCAACAAATGCAGCAAGACCGAGGGTGCTGAGAATGATGTATACTGTCTGCATAGCTTCTCCTGAAATGTACACATACTTATTTATTTTATTATATCACAGATTGTTTGTTATTTCAATACCTCACGACGCAAAAAGAACGGCAAAAGCCGTTCTTAAAAATATTACTGCACCGATTCCCAGTCCTTGAGGATTTTTTCAATTCCGCTGGTTGTAAGAGGATGATTTATCATCTGCTCAATCACCTTATAGGGCACTGTTGCAATATGGCTGCCTGCACGGGCTGCATCTATTACGTGAACAGGATTTCTTATAGATGCTGCAATTATCTCGGTCTTTATATCGTGAATAGAGAAAATCTCAACTATTTCTTCAATCAGCTCGATACCAAAGCCGCCGATATCGTCAATTCTTCCGACAAAGGGACTTACATATGTTGCACCCGCACGTGCGGCAAGAAGTGCCTGACCTGCCGAGAAAATGAGGGTCACATTCGTCTTAATTCCGAGAGAAGTCAAAACCTTGGTTGCCTTTAAGCCTTCGGCACACATAGGAATTTTGATTACAACATTGGAATTGTTTATTTTCTTAATAAGCTCTTTTGCTTCTTCTACCATTTCGTCTGCGTTAAGTGAAATGACTTCAGCGCTTATGGGACCGTCCACTATTTCTGTGATTTCCTTTACAACCTCAATAAAATCTCTGCCCTCTTTTGCAATAAGTGAGGGGTTTGTGGTAACACCGCAGATAACACCTAAGTCATTTGCTTTTCTTATTTCATCTATATTTGCTGTATCTACAAAAAGCTTCATTTTTATATTTCTTTCACCGTTTGATTATTCAACGATAAAATTATATCACATACAACAGAAAAAACAATCAAAAAAAGATTGAATGCTTGTAATTTTTAATCAAAAAAGCAAAGAAACGTGATAACGCTTCTCTGCCAAAACAATCATTGTTTTTTAATCTTAACCTTAGTCAAATCATAGCTCATTTCCAAAAGCCACGAAATCTGCTCTAAACTTGTTTTATCCGCAAGCTCTACCGTTATCCAATGGTTTTTGTTCATATGATATGCGGGATATACGCCGTCATTGGAGACAAGCGAGCCAATAAGCATCGGTTCTGCTTTCAGGTTTACAACGCTGATATTGCCGTCCTCCCTGATACCCAGCTTTGATTTGGGAATATCCATTATAACGGCAAACCACTTTTTGTTGTTGTCGTGGCGGTAGACGGCAAAGGACGGCGCGGAATTCCACGGATATTCTGCAGAGGTAGAATATTTTTCGGTTATGTATGAGTCGAGTTGTTGTCGGGTCATATTATCACCTGCAGTGTAAAACTTTATATATGATTATAACATCAATCAGAAAGAATTGCAACTCTCATATTTGGGCATAGTGGTAACAAAGAATAAGAGTGAAATACCCGTTTTTGGAAAAAATGCAAAAATTGCGAAAAATGGCAAAAAAACTCTTGACAAGCCATTTCTTTTATGATAGAATAATTGAGCGCGGTTGAGGGAAACCTAACTGCGAACAACAGAATATGGCGGAATAGCTCAGCTGGCTAGAGCATCCGGTTCATACCCGGCAGGTCGTTGGTTCAAATCCGACTTCCGCTACCAGGCCCGTTGGTCAAGCGGTTAAGACACGGCCCTTTCACGGCTGTAACATGGGTT
>CAZTNR010000109.1:0-4736 GCA_964614955.1 uncultured Oscillospiraceae bacterium
TTCTTCGGGCCACACTTCTCCGGGTGGAACAGAGTAAACCGCAGAAACAACGCTTCTCATACCGGGTATCTGGGATATGTCCTCGAGTGTTACGGGGTCATTATCACCATACCAACGGAAACTCATTTTCATAGTTTCATTTCTCCTTTATATGATTTATTTTTAAATTATTTATTTGTCTTTTTCAGCTTTGCAAGTCGTATATCCTTACCCACAAACTTAAAGGAACGGAAGGAACCGAGAAGACGGGATGTGATTCGGTCATCATACGTTTCATAAATTTTCGGTGTCGAATCAATATTGGTGCTTATAATCATACACTTTCCCGCATTGATTCTTGTATTGAGAAGATTATAAATGCAGGACTGAGTAAAGGAATTTCTGAACTCGGTTCCAAGATCATCAATAATCAGAAGGTCACAGTCGAAGTATCTGCCCGTTTCAAGGCCTGCTCTTTCATCCCTGTCAAAGCGTTCCTGTTCAAATGCACGGACAATATTCTGTGCGCTGTCATATACAACGTCAAAGCCCTTATCAATAACGCCCTTTGCAATTGCGGTTGTAATATGGGTTTTGCCGAGACCCGTCGTGCCGATAAACAAAAGATTTGAGTCCTTATCGGATTTACCGAAGTCGGTGACATACTTCTTTGCAATATCGAGTATGCCAGCCATATGCTCTCTTTCTTCACCCTCGGCATAAAGGGAAAGGTCAAAATTTTTGAAGGTCTGACTGCTCAGTACCTTACCGAGACCCGAACGGTTATAAGCCTCTTTTACAAGCGCCTTCTTCATACAGGAGCACATTTTTATTTCAACATAACCCGTATCGTTACACTTACCGCAGGCAAATTTTATATCAAGATAATCCTCGGGAAAGCCGTTAGATACAAGAAGCTGGCGTCTTGCAGACTGAAGCGACAGGTTCTCATTCTTTATTTCCTCAATACGCTGTTCAAGGTTGCCATTTTCCTCAAGCGCCGCCTTATACAGCTGAAGCCCCGTCATTGACAGTGCCTTATTGATTTCGGCTATGGTTGAGCATTTATTTCCTGCTTCGGCAAGGTGCTTATCTGCGAGAGAAATCGCATCAGCACGCTTTTTTTCAAAGGCTTCGCGGACATTTTTAACCACCTCTGCGGAATATCCCACGCAAAACACCTCCTTGTTTTGTATATTTTAGCACATTCGGAAAACAAAGTCAACTAAAATGGTACAAATTTAATTATTTTTCGGTTGAATATTGCTTTTTTATATGATAGAATGATAAACGGAAGCAGGTGATATTATGGACAAGAGAATTATGGCGGCAATGAGCGGTGGAGTAGATTCTGCCGTGGCGGCGTTTTTATTAAAGGAGCAAGGGTACGACTGCAAGGGAGTTACCTTAAAGCTTTTTGACAACGAAGATATAGGCATATTTGACGAGCGAAACTGCGGAAGCGAAGATGACATAAACGATGCAAAAAAGGTTTGCAGAAGGCTCGGAATGGAGCACGAAGTATTAACCTTGAAAGAAAAGTTCCGCAAATGTGTTATGGACGATTTTGCCGACAAGTATTTGTGCGGTCTGACTCCCAACCCCTGCATTGAGTGCAACAAGCACATAAAGTTTACGCAGATTCTCTGTCTTGCCGACAGTGAGGGCTTTACCCACGTTGCGACAGGTCACTACTGTTCCATTATTTTTGACAAGGAAAGCAAAAGATATATTATAAAGAAGGCTGTTGACGAATCCAAGGATCAGACATATGTACTCTACGGTCTGTCGCAGGAAACTCTCAGCCGCACCCTATTCCCTCTCGGCGGCAAAACAAAGGCACAGGTCAGAGCTATTGCAGAGGAAAACGGATTTGTCAACGCAAGAAAAAAGGACAGTCAGGACATCTGCTTTATAAAAGACGGCAATTACCGCAATTTTCTTGAATATCACACGGGAAAGACATTTGATGAGGGTGATTTTCGCCTTTCCGACGGCACATTTGTTGCAAAGCACAAGGGTGTTCCCTGCTACACTGTCGGTCAGCGAAAGGGTCTCGGAATTGCCTGGGAGCATCCGTTATATGTAATTTCAAAGGATGCAGAAACAGGCACAGTGGTTGTTGGCAAGCAAGAGGAGCTTTTTACAAGCAGAGTGACGGTTGAGGATGTCAACTTTATGGCGGTTGCAGGTATTACCTCACCGTTAAGAGCTACGGCGAAGCTAAGATACCATCAGAGTGAGAGTGAGTGTACCATTCACCCCCTTGATGACGGCAAGGTGATGCTTGAATTTGACAAGCCGCAAAGGGCAGTTACTCCCGGACAGGCGGCGGTATTCTACTGCGGCGAGTTTGTTCTCGGCGGAGGAACAATCGCAAACGCATAGCGTTTGCGAAATGAGGAATGCGGAGTGCGGAATTAAGTAAAAGAAAAATCGGGCGGATGCCCGATTTTTTTATTTAAGCTGTATTGAATCTATGATGCTTTCACACAGTTCATTTATATACCTTTCATTTGACGAATTTGTGTATGTGAAAATAAAGGCGTGCACCTTCTGGTCGGGCATATCGTATTCCCTGCTGAAATCGCCCTTTTCAAGAAGCTCTTTGAGTTCTTTTATTCGTTCGTCGCTGTCTGAAATTTCATAGCTGTCCGTATCTGCAAAGACGAAAAGCAGCTTCTGATATACAGTAATATTATTTGCAACAGACTTACGGAAGACTATTTCCTCCATACGGACTTCAGCATAGTCTTTGTCAAGCTTTTTACTCTCCTGTCTTCTGTTTTGGGATTCAAGCTCCCAGCCGTCATTTTCGTAAAGCTTTATTGTTTCAAAGGCTGTATTTGAAAATGTTTTCTTATAGTTTATGCTTGTATATTTTGTCACCCAAAAGGACTGGCTCTGAAAAGAAAGTCCGGGAATGGGAGCATCATAATGAACCTCAGATTCATAGCTTTCATTGGCAACGGTATCAAATTCATTATAAATGCCGAGATACGCATTTGTCTTTTCGTCGATTCCGCAGATATAAGAGCTTTGTTCCGTTATACTCTTTTCAAAGCAGGACGGAAGCTCGAAGTCGAATTCATCCGTTTCGACCTTGACAACGCTATTATCGTCAAGTGTTTTTAGCTGTGACAAAGCCCCGCCGTTTTCGCAAAATCTGAAGCTTGAAATTATATCCTGTGCAAATTCAAAGTTTTCCTGCTGAAACTCAAATGCGACAACACAGTTATCATACTCAGAGAGTATATAATACATTTTTCCGCCGTTTATGTATGAAAGCGTAAGTCCGTAGCAGGTCTTATCATCGAAGGTATATTCTTTTACCGCCGATGCTCCGATATTTCTCTGATCGACGATATATCTATAGGAATTTTCCTTTTCTCCAAGATAAGCTTTGGCATCAAAGTCTTCACCTTTTCCGTACACGCTTACCGAAATTTCGGGGTTTGCCTTGCCGCTTATGTCAAAGGGGATTGTGCTGATATTTTCGCACGACGAAAATTCTTCGGGAATTGTTATGCTGTAGGATGAATAATCAATCCTCAAAAGCCTGCCGTCCTCCTTGACGGGCTTTCCCGTATTGTAATAGGTATCATATGCAGAAACGGTAAAATACGAATTCTGTCCGTAGTTATAAAGAGTTTTTACCACACGCAAAAACGTATTTACATTCTGCTTATAGGATATACTGTAGGAAAAGCTTTCTATATCTCCCAAAAGCTTCTTTTCAACCTTGGATACCACATAGCTTTTGCTTTTTATTGCCTGGCTCTGGGCTCCTCTGTCGTTATTGAGTACCGTTTCAATATCGGAAATGGCAGGCATCGAAAAAGCATAGCTCCAGACGGTATCATAATCGCTGTAATTATATTCAACAGTCTTACTGAATTTATACTGCTGTCCTTGAGATTTCACCACATCGTAATCCTCGGGAACAGGCAGAAAAACTGTGCCGTCGTCAAAGCTTTTGAAGCCGTTTTCCACAACAGGACCTTTATCGAGAGTAACCGTTATCTGCTTTGTCTTATTATCGTAGGAAACCTCAGCCCCGAAGCCCTCGCTGATAAATCGAAGCGGAACCATTGTGACATTATTTGATATTTCGGGTGCAGACAGGAGCGTGAGTGTTTCTCTGTTTATGCTTGCTTCAATTTTTCCAATCCAAAGCTCTATTTTCTTTTCATCGGTTGTAAGCGTGACCTTTCGTTCGGCACCGTCCCAGTCAACAGATGCACCAAAGGCTTCGGTGATAACTCTTACGGGCACAAGTGTTACGCCTTCGCCCACAACATAGGGTGTTTCGACCGTCACGTCTTCACCGTTGATATTAAGGGTGCTGTCGCCGACCTTGAAGAAAATTTCGACATAGTCATCAGGCATAGCCGCATTACAACACAGCACAAGAAGTGACAAAACCAAAAGAAAAGCAAACGCAAGTCTTCTTTTCATAATTTTTCCTCCTAAATGTTTATAAAATAATTATAGTGCAAAAAAGCCCTACTGTCAATCAACCATCGGTTTAGTTTCGGCTCATCTACCATTCAGGGAATATACGCACTTGCGTATTCATATTATCACGCCGCATAGGAGTTGTCAACCATAAACAATTCGGTTAAAGCTTTTTTCTCTTATTTTATTCAACATTTTTATTGACAAGTCGAGGAATGTCGTATATAATAATATCGTAAAAAACAAATAGTCTTATCAAGAGTGGCTGAGGGAACAGGACCTATGACGCCCGGCAACCT
>CAZTNR010000110.1:0-4673 GCA_964614955.1 uncultured Oscillospiraceae bacterium
ACTACAGAGCCTGCGCTACTTACGGTCCCCTCTATAAAAAGGTTTAATATCTGTCAAATACAATGCCCCGAGGTTTCAAACCTCGGGGCTGTTTCTTTGTACTTTTGTGCTTGGAAAAGTGCTGGAAAAATCTCTCCTGTTGAATGGAGAATTTTTGGTACTTTTGTCGATACAAAAGAACAGAAAAAACTTCTTTGGTTATCATCCAAAATAAAGAGCCCCGAGACCTTACAGTCTCGGGGCGATAACAGCAAAGCCTTTACTTTGCAACAATTCTGAGTGTTTTAATCTCAAAATTCCCCATCTTCAACTCAACCCTGTTCTTCTTAACCTTAAGCTTTTCAAGGTTGTTTTCCAGACAGTCGCACTCGTAAACCTCTTTTACATCAAAGCCGAAGCTTACAGCGATATTTTCCTTGGTGTTCTGAGCCTGGAACAGACGGACAATAACTCCGTTTGTGTCTTCGGCAGCCTTTATTGTATCAATAACCGTGCTGTGACCGCTGACAGATGCAAAGCTGAACTTTTCGGGAAGCTTTCCCTTTTTGTTTTCCTCAATTGCAATAGCAGTCATAGGATTGTTGAGCTTGTAGCCCTCCTTGACCGTTTCCATAAGGTCTGCACCCTTGTGCGGGAATACGGAATAGGTAAATGTGTGAATACCTCTGTCTGCTGTGGGGTCGGGATAGGTGGGAGCCTTGAGAAGCGTGATTGAAAGTCTGTTTTCCTCGGCACTGTAGCCGTACTTGCAGTCGTTAAGAAGAGATATACCGTAGTCACCCTCCGAAAGGTCTGCCCACTTGTGACAGCAGATTTCAAACTTTGCTCCGTCCCAAGGGGTATTCATATGTGTAGGTCTCTGAATGTTGCCGTACTGAATGTCGCAGTTGACGTTTTCCGTGTGAATGTCAAAGGGGAATTCCGCCTTGAGAAGCACGTGATCCTCCTGCCAGTCAATCTCTGTTTCAAAGTCAAGACGGCTTGAGCCTGTCTTTAAGGTGATACACTGCGTAAAGGTGCTCTTGCCGTACCTTCTTACCACCTTGAAGCCGCCCGAAAGGTCGCCCGTCACAACGCTTACATCTGTTACGTCGTCAATATGCCACTTCTTCTGCTTGTAGTATTCTGTGATTTCCCAGGCATCATAGTCTCTCGGGTAGTCCTCGTAGACATTGAGCACGTTGCCGCACTTTCCTTCTTCTATAAGCTCACGTCCGTTTTCCTTGTCGAGGATTGATACTATCTCGTACCTCTTGTCAAAGGTAACCTTTATCTTGTCGTTTTCAATGCACCTGTCGCTGACAAGAACCCCATTCTTGATGCTCTCGGGCACAACTACCGCATAGCCGTGGGCAGGAATATCCTTTACTGCAACGTCCATACCCATAACCTTTACTACATCGCTTAGTACAAAGCCTGTGGGGTTATATACAAGATATCCGCCGTCTGTTTTGACCTTTGCCGCAATATCCGAAAGAGCCGCATTGAATATGTCGGTGCCGTTCTTTGTGACAAGCGCATATTCCTTGTCGGAATCCTCGTAAACCTCCTTTATGGACGAGCCCGGGATGATGTCGTGGAACTGATTTCTCAGAACCGCCTCCCAGCTCTTGCCAAAGACTTCCGTGGGATTTTCAAAGCCCGTAAGAAGTCCTGTAGCGGCACTTACTGCCTCTGCCTTCTGCAGAAGAAGCTCGCACTTTCTGTTGTTCTTCTTGTTGTCCGCTTGTGTTGTGTATGTACCTCTGTGCATTTCAAGGTAAAGCTCACCCGACCATTTGGGAGTAAAGCGCAGCTTCTGTGTGCTGTCCTTGAATTCGCCCTTGATTTTTTCAATTGTGTCGCCAGCACGTCTCATTGTAACCTTGGGATATCCGGGAAGACCTCTGCTGAAACGCTTTAAGTTCTCGAGCATCTGGAAGGTAACACCGCCGCCACCGTCACCGTAGCCGACGGGTGCAAGAACGGTGGGGGTGTACTTCTTGTCAATATGGTAACCCATAAGCCCCTTTATGTCCCTTGCAGATACGATGTTTACATAGTTCTTTGCGAACACCGCAAACACTTCACTGCCGTCAATACCCCTCCATATAAAGGTGTCGTGGGGAAATTTGTTTGTTTCGTTCCAGTTGATTTTGCTTGTGAAGAAGTTTTCAACGCCGCACTTCTTCAAAATCTGAGGAAGCGCCGCACTGTAGCCGAATACGTCGGGAAGCCAGAGGGTCTTGTTCTCTACCCCGAACTCCTCCTTCATAAACCTCTTTCCGTACATAATCTGACGGATAAGGCTTTCGCCTCCTGTGATGTTGGTGTCAGCTTCAAGCCACATAGCACCCTCGGGCTCCCATCTGCCCTCTTTTACTCTCTCTTTGATTTTTTTGTAGAGCTCAGGGTCGTTTTCCTTGACATAGGCATAGAGCTGAGGCTGGCTTGACATAAAGATATATTCGGGATACTGCTCCATAAGCTTGATTACGGTAGAAAATGAGCGCTGTGCCTTTTCGGCGGTCTGTGAAAGAGTCCAGAGCCAGGCAACGTCTATATGCGTATGACCGATAAAGGCGATTTCCTCATTCTTTTCCTTTCCGCAGAGCTTTTGATAATACTCTTTTTCCAGCACCTTTGATGCTCTCTTTATGCCCTCGTAAAAATCTTCCGAGAATCTTTCTCTGAAGTCAAGCTCGTTGCAGGTCATATCAAGGGCATTGAGGGCTTCGATGTAGTCAAAGCTGTCGGCAGCAAGCTCAAGTACAGCATCATAAGGAACCTTCATATCAAACCATAGCTTTTCCACGGGCATACACTTTACAAGAATATGTCCGTCAAGTCTCAGACTCACGTTTTCCTTGCCCGAGTAGAAATAAATATAAATGTCGTTATGACCGGGCTCAAGAAGAACTGTTGTATGATTGGTGTCAAACGCCTGAGTGCAGCTGTTGCCGTTTACAAAAACGCTGCACTGGGGATTGAAGGCATCCCACTGTCCCTCCTTGCCCGTAGTCATTCTGAAAAATGTCTTTTCATCCTCACCTCTGTCGGGTACATCACATTCAAAGTGAAGCCACAGGTGGGCATCTGCGGGGAAATCTATAAATTCCTTGCCGCAGGGTCTGAATTCCGATAAAGAGGGGGGAGTATTGTCCTTTTTATAGGGGCAAAAATCCGTGATGCCCATTCCCTCTATTTCAAAGGCTTCCTTTACGATTGATCTTTCAAGATTATTAATCGCCTCGCGAACCTTTTCTCTCTGAAATCTCATAAGAATCATCCTTTCACAGACGAGCTTTTCATTTCACAGCCGTATTTTGTAATAATGTACATTTTTTCATATTTTTACGTGATTAATTTTATGGTACTATGGCTTTATTATACTGTCTGACCGCACCAAAGTCAAGGAAAAATGACAAACTCCTCCTTGTTTCGTTTATAAAAAATCGTAGCATTTTTAATGTTAACCACTTCTTAACAAATAAAAAAATCAAATGTATTATAATATACACGTAAAAAATGACATTTTCATTCTGAGGTGAAGATTATGAAAAAGTTTATGGATAAGGACTTCCTCCTTTCAACCCCTACGGGTGTAAAGCTCTTCCACAGATTTGCTGAAAGCACCCCCATTATCGACTACCATTGCCACCTTGTTCCCGCGGAAATTGCCGAGAATAAACAGTTCAAGAATATCACAGAGGCGTGGCTTTATGCCGACCACTATAAGTGGCGTGCAATCAGAGCCTGCGGATTCTCCGAAAAGTATGTAACAGGGGGCGAGGGCGTTTCGGACTATGACAGATTCCGTGCCTGGGCAGCTACTATGCCAAACGCTGTCGGCAATCCCCTTTATCACTGGACACACCTTGAATTGCAGAGATACTTCGGTTTTACAAAGCCCCTTTCCTTAAAGACTGTTGACGAAGCCTGGGAAAAGTGTAACGCTCTTCTTCAGGGCGGCAATATGGGTGCAAAGGATCTTATTATGGCATCAAATGTCAAGGTTCTCTGCACAACGGATGACCCTGCAGATACCCTTGAGCATCATATTGAAATTGCAAAGGATAAGGCGTTTACCGCTAAGGTTCTTCCCGCATTCCGTCCCGATAAGGCAGTAAATATCGAAAAGGCAGGCTTTTCCGAATACATCACAGAAAAGCTTGAAAAGACATACGGCAGTGCAATCGAAAACATCGACGAGCTTTGCGAATGTATGATAAAGAGACTCGACTTCTTCTCCTCTCTCGGCTGTAAGACAAGCGACCACGGTATGGACTACGTTCCCTTCAGCCCCTGTACAAAGGAGCAGGCAGATGCCGTTTATAAGAAGGCAAGAAGCGGCGAGCAGGTAACCGACGCTGAGGCTGATATGTATAAGACATATATGCTCACATTCTTCGCCGAAGAATTCTCAAAGCGTGACTGGGTAATGCAGATTCACTACGGCGTTGTGAGAAATAATTCCGATAAGAACTTCAAGAATATCGGTGTTGATGCAGGCTTTGACACAATCGCAGGTCACGACTGTATCAGAAATATCTTAAAGCTTATGAACTACTTTGAAAACAACTGTGAGCTTCCCAAGATGGTTTACTACTCCTTAAATCCTATCGAAAACGCACAGCTTGATGCAATGTGCGGCTGCTTCCAGGGCAACGATAAGGGCATAAAGAGCAAGATTC
>CAZTNR010000111.1:0-4664 GCA_964614955.1 uncultured Oscillospiraceae bacterium
GAGCGCGACCTTGCCAAGGTCGAGGTGGCGGGTTCGAGCCCCGTAATCCGCTCCATTGGTTTGGAGCGAAAGACGTTTTGCTTGTAAACCTTTTATATACGCCGGTAAAAAGCAGATGAAGGCAGCAGTCTTTATCAAGCTTTTTACGTAGTGCGAGTCCCGGGGGGTTAGCTCAGCTGGGAGAGCATCTGCCTTACAAGCAGAGGGTCACAGGTTCGAGCCCTGTACCCCCCACCATTTTTTATATTGAATAAAGGTTCAACCATTTGGCTCGGTAGTTCAGTTGGTTAGAACGCCAGCCTGTCACGCTGGAGGTCGTGGGTTCGAGCCCCATCCGAGTCGCCAAAAACAATTCCGCAGCAATGCGGTTTTGTGCGTTATAGGGCTTTTTTAAAAATGGAATATCTGCTTCTATAGCTCAGTAGGTAGAGCGCATCCTTGGTAAGGATGAGGTCACCGGTCCGACTCCGGTTAGAAGCTCCAAAAAACCAAGTCTTAAAGGACTTGGTTTTTTTATCCAAGCCGACAGGCTTGGTATATCATTTATTTCCCTTTTATCCGTCCTGCAAAGTATATAGTCAATGCTGACGTCGTAAAACTCAGCAAGTTTTATCAGGGTTTCCGTTGGAGGCACCCGCATCTGCTGTTTTTCCGTCGTCTGAAGAAATGGTAGTAAATGGTAGCAACGGACATTATAGTGTTTCCGGATTTGTTGATTCTCAAAACAGTTATGGAGCAACTATCTGGAGTACATACACTTATAATGTTGAGAAAGACGACACGGAAAATGAAAATGTACAGATACATTTGTGGATAGTGCATCACAAATAAATTCGCAAATGGTTGGTAAAACAATTCTTTGGTGATTTTGGGCATTATAGGTACGCTTATTACTATTGGAGTTACCTCTTGCCAAATGAGTAGTATATTTTAGATTTTATAAAAGCACGCTTTTGCGTGCTTTTTTCCTTTTTGTTAACAACTCACCCCGACTCGTTACGAAAATGAACCACATTTTAACAATTTAATAAACTAAATTACAATTTGTCTACCAACAGTTAACTTTTTGGGTTTATAATATTGTGCAATAATCTTTTTTAGAGAAATAAGAGGTAAACACGTAATGCTTACACTTGACAAAATCTACCACGCTTCCTTTGTCTTAAAAGATGTAATCAGACATACGGATCTTGTACATTCCGAAAAGCTTAATCCCGAGGCTGATGTATGGCTAAAGCCCGAAAATCTTCAGCTTACCGGTTCATTTAAACTCAGAGGCTCGGGTTATATGATTTCCCAGCTCAGTGACGAAGAAAAGAGCCACGGCGTTATTGCCTGCTCTGCGGGTAACCACGCACAGGGCGTTGCTCTTGCCGCAACAAAGTACGGCATCAAGAGCCTTATCTGCCTTCCCGACGGCGCGCCCATTTCCAAGGTTGAAGCAACCAAGAACTACGGCGCAGAGGTTTGTATGGTGCCGGGTGTTTATGACGATGCTTATAATAAGGCAATCGAGCTTCGCGATAAAGAGGGCTATACCTTTGTACATCCCTTTGACAATATCGACGTTATTGCAGGTCAGGGCACAATCGGTCTTGAAATACTTAACGAGCTCGACGATGTTGACGCAATCGTTGTTCCCATCGGCGGAGGCGGACTTATTTCGGGTATTGCCTTTGCGGCAAAGAAGTTAAAGCCCGATGTAAAGGTTTACGGCGTACAGGCACAGGGCGCACCCAGTATGTTCAATTCGGTAAAGTCGGGTAAGATTGAAAAGCTTGACAGAGTTTCCACAATTGCCGACGGTATTGCCGTTAAACAGCCGGGTGAAAACACATTCAAACTTGTATCCGAATATGTTGACGATATCGTAACCGTTTCCGAGGACGAAATTTCCTCTGCAATCCTTGCACTTATCGAACAGCACAAGATGGTTGCCGAAGGTGCGGGTGCCGTATCCGTTGCGGCGGTAATGCATAACAAGGTACCTGTAAAGGGCAAGAGAGTTGTGTGCGTTGTTTCGGGCGGTAATATCGACGTTACAATTCTCTCCCGTGTAATCAAGCGCGGTCTTATGAAATCGGGCAGACTCTGTAACCTTGTTATCGAGCTTATGGACAAGCCCGGTCAGCTTCAGAATGTTTCGAGAATTATCGCGGAATGCGGTGGTAATGTAACGGGCGTTCACCACGAAAGAGCAAGTGAAACAACCGATATCAATGGCTGCTTCCTCAGAGTATCTCTTGAAACAAAGCACCAGCAGCACATCGAAGAAATTGTAAAGGCACTTAAAGACTATGGCTTTAAGATTATTGAGCACTATTAAACAATAATTTATATTTGTGTATACAATGATGTAGTGCAGAAAGAATAATTCAGAACATTTTTAACGAAAGATAAAACATATATCGCTCAGATCCTTCGACTGCGTTTCGCTCCGCTCGGGATGACAGTCTGGGGTCGGCGATCGGAAAAGGTGAGAATTATGGAAAAGATATATACAAAAAACGCACCCGAAGCACTTGGTCCCTATACTCAGGCGATGAAGGCAGGCTCTCTTGTGTTCACATCGGGTCAGATTGCAATAAACCCCGAAACAAATGCCGTTGAGGCTACAGATATAGCAGGTCAGACTGAGCAGGTTTGCAAGAATCTCTGTGCCGTTCTTGCGGCAGCAGGAACAAGTATCGAAAAGGCAGTAAAAACAACCTGCTTCCTTGCAGATATGGGTGACTTTGCCGCATTCAATGAGGTTTACGGCAAGTACTTTACATCAAAGCCCGCAAGAAGCTGTGTTGCAGTAAAGACGCTTCCCAAGAATGTTCTTTGTGAAGTAGAAGTTATCGCCGAGGCATGACTTACTTTCTCTTTGATAAAAAGAGAAAGTAAGAAAAAACAAAAGAATTCGAGCAGAACAATTATTGCATTGCTCCATTCGTCGTCAAAGACGTTATAGCGGATTTTTATATGAGTGAGTCCATAGCTTTCATATCTTTCGACTTCGTAAAAATCGTTTTTTGCAGGAGAAAGGGGTACGGGAGACGTTCCGAAGGTTTCCATAATTCTGGAAAGCATAGTCTCGCGCAGTTTTTGCCAATCTTCTTTTTTTGTATCTCTTAATGTTACCGGCTGAATCATATTTTTGTCCCCAAAAAGATGTTTTTTCACCCAGGGTATATCATACAGAGCCTTGAAAGTCAATCGCGATATATCAAAATCGGTAAAACAGTTTGTGTTTAGCGACGCAAACATAAAATAATAAATAACCACTATTAAAATCAGGAGGGATTAATTATGAGAATGAATTTCGTAAGAAAGCTCCCGATTCCAATGGACATAAAAGCACAATATCCTTTGAAACCGGAGCTTGAAGAAAACAAAAAAGTATTTGATAAAGAGGTAGAGGACATTTTTACGGGCGCGGATAACCGTATGCTCCTTGTAATCGGTCCTTGCAGCGCCGATCACGAGGATCCTGTACTTGACTATGTCTCAAGACTTGCAAAATTGCAGGAGCAGGTTAAGGATAAGATTAAGATTATCCCCAGAATCTATACAAATAAACCCCGTACAACAGGCGACGGCTATAAGGGTATGCTTCATCAGCCCGACCCCGAAAAGGAAGCAGATATGCTTGAGGGTATTATCGCCATCAGACGTCTTCACACAAGAGTAATCGAGGAAACAGGCTTCTTTACAGCCGATGAGATGCTCTACTGTGAAAACTACAGATATCTTTCCGATATACTTTCCTACGTTGCAGTAGGCGCAAGAAGTGTTGAAAACCAGCTTCACAGACTTACAGCCAGCGGTATGGCAGTACCCGTAGGTATGAAAAACCCCACAGGCGGCGATATTTCCGTAATGCTTAACTCCATTACGGCGGCACAGCATTCACACACCTTCCTCTATCGCGGCTGGGAGGTTGTTTCGGAGGGTAACCCCCTTGCACACGCAATCCTCAGAGGCTATGTAAATAAGCACGGTCAGTCGCTTCCCAACTATCACTATGAAGATTTAACACACCTTTACGAAGCATATTCTGCAAAGAATCTTCAGAATCTCTCGCTTATCGTTGACGCAAACCACGCAAACTCGGGTAAAAAGCCTCTCGAACAGGTGAGAATCGTAAAAGAGGTTCTTCACTCCTGCCGTCATAACGAGGACATCAATAAGATGGTCAAGGGCTTTATGATTGAAAGCTATATTGAAGACGGTGCACAGAAGATCGGCGAGGGCATCTACGGAAAGTCCATCACCGACCCCTGTATCGGCTGGGATAAGACACAGAAGCTTGTGCTTGATATGGCAGATTTATTATAGTATTTATTATACATTTGAGAGCAGTCGTGACGGCTGCTCTTTTGTGTTGTGGAAAAATACAAAAAATCACACCGCGACGGAAGAATTTTCTAATAAATAAGACTTGACTACTTGCAAAAATTGCTGTATAATAAGGAAAATACGATACTATTACCAAAATTAAAACAACACAGAAGAAAGGGACGGTATTTTTTATGGGATTCGCAGATAAATTTGCAAAAGAAGGCCTTACATTTGATGACGTACTCCTTGTACCTCAGAAAAGTGATGTAATGCCCAAGATGATTGATCTTTCCACCCATCTTACCAAGAAGATTAAACTCAACATTCCCCTTATGACT
>CAZTNR010000112.1:0-4464 GCA_964614955.1 uncultured Oscillospiraceae bacterium
TATCAGGGCCTTATAGGCCTGAGCAAACCACCGGCTTAGCCGGTGGTTATGATTTTATTTTTCATAAGAATAAATTTAACTATATCCACAAACACTTGAACTAAATGGACGAAAATAGTCCATTGTGCTATTTAATTTGAGCAAAAAATGCCTATATAATTCAAGTGTGGTGAACAAAACTTATGCTATGTAGGTGAGTGGATATGGATTATTTTGGAATTGGCGAAAGAATAAGGAAAATTCGAAGAGCACACGACATTTCACAAGAAGCGCTTGCAGAAATGGTTGATATTTCTGTGACTCATATGAGCCATATAGAAACCGCAAACACGAAATTGAGTTTGTCTGTTATTGCAGCTATTTCTTCTGCTTTGAATGTCTCGATAGACTACCTCGTTTTTGGGGAAGAACAGGAAGATAATAAATATTACAGACAACTTGAGGGTATTCTTGCAACCTGTACTCCCGATAATGCAAGAATAATACTTGGTACGGTCGATTCGCTGAACAAGATGCTTAATACTAATGATAAATAACTTTTTGATGCCCGTATAAAAACGGGCATTCGATGTATATGAAGGAAAAATTATGACAAACGATAAGAATTTTAAAACAGGACACAGACAAAGACTCAGAGAAAGATATGTCAATAACGGCATCAATTCACTTGCAGAGCACGAAATTCTTGAATTTCTTCTGTTTCATTCAATACCGAGAAAGGATACAAAGCCGCTTGCATATGAGCTGCTTGAAGCCTACGGCTCGGTTTTCAATGTTCTTAACGCACCCCTTGAATCGCTGAAAGCATTCGGTCTTTCCGAAGTGAGTGCCGCACATTTACATATGATAAAGGATTTGTACGGCTGGATGAGACATAACGAGTATAAGGGTAAGACTATGACCGACTATCTCGAAATCGGCAGGCTTTTTGCCGAGGAGCTTGGCTACGACAACACAGAAAGAGTTGTCGTAATGCTTCTTGATACCTCGGACAGATTTATTTCCGCAGAAACCGTAAGCCACGGCAGCTTCAGAAGTGCCAAGGTAAATATGAGACGGCTCAATAATTTTTGCGTCAACAGAAATGCGGCAAAGGTAATAATTGCACATAATCATCCGTCGGGTGATCTCAGACCCTCGGCAGAGGATCACGCAGTAAATTCAGGGATTGAATCCTTTCTTTCGCAGATAGATGTTGAGCTGGTAGAGCATTATATAGTCGCCGGCGGTACGTTTATGGGAATGAAGCAGTACGAAAAGGATATGAGAGCAGGCAGGGAAGCGGCTTTTAAAAACAGCTACGGGATTGAATAGATTAACTATGGGCTTAGGGGACGGCGGCTTGCGAGTCGCGGGGTCGGGGAAGCCCGACAGCCTGTTATATTGCGAGAGCTGGGCGTGAATTGCCCGCGGTGGCTCACCGCACGCCGTCCCCTAAAACTTCCTTACGCAGTAACTTCCCTGTTGAGTGGAGAATTTTGGGTACTTTTGTCGATACAAAAGAACAGAAAGATTCTATTTTCAAAAACAGTTTACGAATACAAAACGTCGGCAAACTTTTGCGGTTTGCCGACGTTAAATTTACACCTTATGAGAAGAATACTTAAGATTTAGTTTCCGTCAGACGCCGTTGCAAGTCCCGCAGCATCCGAAACGGGAAGCGAGAATACAATTCCCTGTGCCTTCTGCTTCATATCCATCTGCTTGTAAAGGGCGTGAAGTACCTTGTCCCTTATATCCTTTTCCACAACAATCATCAACAGCTCCTTTTCGGCGTGGATGGTTATACCGAAAAAGGTTGCTTCTTCTTCACGGGCAACACCTCGTCCGTTTATAATTGTGCCGCCTCTGGCACCGACCTCTCTCGCAACGTGCATAGCATCCTCTGCATAGCCTGCGTTAACAATAGCAAATATTACTTCGTGGTTGTTCGTTGTCATTACTTAATCCTCCCTGCCTTACTTGTTGTTGCTCAGGAACTTGTACATATTAACGCCGATAATTCCCGTCATCGGCACCGCGATTGCAATTCCTTTTCCGTGACGTACGGTTTTGAATTTGTCTTCAAGGCATTTCATAACCGTAGGAACTATGTCCTCACGTACCACACTCATAATTACAGCCTTGTTGATGTTAAGACCGAGCATTTCAATTATTTCCGAGTTGGCAGTGCCCTTGCCGCCTGTTACCATTTGAAAATTCACTTCAAACTGACCCAATACATCGAGGTAGAATTCGGATTTGGCACGGTCTACCACGGTGATTATCAGCTTGAGCTTCTTAATGGCCGATTCGTTGATTGTGTTCGCCATAAACCGTCCTCCTTACATAAAATTGATGATGTACTCGTCGTCTGCTTCGAGAATACGCTTCATAGCACGTCGTTCGCTCAGCTTGTTTGAAACTATCGCTTTGAATCCCAGAAGCTGTATTGTGATAAGCGGAGCCATAGCGACCATCGCAACAACGCCGAAGCCGTCGCGAAGAACTGCACCTTCGCCCTGAAGAGCCGCACACACACCTATAGCAAACGGAAGTATGAACCCGCTTGTCATAGGACCGCTGGCAACACCGCCCGAGTCAAAGGCAATTGCCGTATAAACGGGTGGAACGAATAATGAAAGGGCAAGTGAAATAAAATATCCGGGAATAATGTAATATACAAGTGAAAAGTCGAAGATTATGCGCACAACGCTGAGTGCAATAGCCGCACCCACACCGGCGCAAAGACCAATCATCATAGATTTCTTTTTGACATAACCGCCCGTTATATCCTCAACCTGCGCATTGAGTACGTGAACTGCAGGCTCGGCAAGAACAACGAGGATACCCATAACAAGGCTGACGCCTACGAGTATTGCAGGGTGAAGCTTTGAAATCTGAAGTCCCATCTTGTAGCCGATAGGCATATATCCTACGTTTACGCCTGTCAGGAAAAGCACAAGACCCAAATATGTGAATATAACACCTACACCTATTTTCAGAAGCTGTCTTTTGCCGAGCTTCAGAAATAGAATCTGGCACAGCATAAAGAAAACGACTATAAGCCCGAGGGCAACGGCTACTTCTTTTGCAACGTGGGAGGCATTCTCAAGATATGCTCCGAGAACATCCTTTTCGACAGTGCCGTAGTTTACGGTGTAGCTGAGATTGTTTTTTGCAAACACACCGAGGAAAAGCACGGCAAGTATCGGACCTATTGAGCAAAGAGCTACAAGACCGAAGCTGTTTTCCTGGCTCTTCTTGTTGCCGAGAACGCTTGAAATACCAACACCGAGCGCCATTATAAAGGGAACTGTGATGGGGCCTGTGGTAACGCCGCCCGAGTCGAATGCCATAGGCAGAAGTGCGATGTTACCGTTGACGGAAAGTATAAGTGAAATTGCAAAAAGAAGCATATAGAAAAGCATCAGAATGGTTGACAGACGCTGTCCGAATATGATTCTGAGTATCGCAACCACAAGAAATGCACCGACGCCGAAGCCTACCGTATAGATAAGAAGCTTGCCGCTCATAACAGAGCGTACCTGATTTGCCAGAACCTGAAGATCGGGCTCTGCAATTGTAATGAGCATACCCAGGACAAAGCAGACAGCAAGCAGAAGTCCTATTTTCTTCTGCCGTGAAAGCCCCGAACCTACGTGGACACCCATCGGAGTCATAGCTATGTCGGCGCCGAGATTGAAAAAGCCTATTCCCAGAATCAGAAGCACGGCTCCCGCTGTGAAGCTTACCATTTCATACCTGTTGAAGGAAAAAGCGGGAAGCAGGGCAACCAAATAAACTATAACGGTGATTGGAAGCGCCGAAACCAAAGCCTCCTTGATTTTCACCCATAACTCTCTCAAATTGTTTCACCTACTTATTATAATTATACACACAAACAGTATAACATAAAAAATGTGCGGAAAATGAAAAAGTGTTAAAATTAACATTTTGTTTACTGCGTACACAAATAAAAAACTCGTGCTATGGCACGAGAGGTGTGGAAGGTGAAGATATAAAGATTTTAATGTATCACTTGTCGTTTTCCTTTGCGGTGTTGATGGAGGCAATAAGGATTCTTCGAATTGTACCACACTGATTATACAATTCGTTAGCGATTTCTCTGTCAATTAAATCGGATTTTACAAACAACTCGAGCCAATATTCGGTTTCATAACACTCTTTGAGCGATATTTGAAGTTTGGCAATAAAATCAGGCTTCCCGTGCGCATAATTTGCTTCGTGGATATTAGCACCAATGCTTGTTGCAGAACGTTCTAACTGATTAACAAGGGAATAATGTCCCTTTATATTTTCACAAAGTTTTATGACTCTTACGGAAAAGTCCATTGATAAATCGATAAGTTTATTTTCTTTCAAAAATATCACCTCTGCAAGCATTATAACATATTTAATGAAATATTGCTACGCAATATGAAATAATCCCAAGGGATTGTGAAATTTTCTGCTGACGCAGAA
>CAZTNR010000113.1:0-4385 GCA_964614955.1 uncultured Oscillospiraceae bacterium
ACGCTCCGACCTCAACCGCCGTCGCACCTGCCATCATCATTTCAATAACATCCTCGGCAGAGGAGACTCCGCCCATTCCGATAATCGGAATTTTTACGGCTTCATATACCTGATATACACATCTGAGTGCTACGGGGAATATGGCAGAGCCCGAAAAACCGCCCATTTTGTTTGCGATAATCGGCTTTCTTGTTCTCTTGTTTATTCTCATACCTAAAAGTGTATTTATAAGCGAAATACCGTCGGCACCTGCTTCTTCAACCGCCTTTGCAATAGAAGCTATATCCGTTACATTCGGGGTAAGCTTGATATATACAGGCTTTGTTGCCACCTTCTTTACAGCCTTTGTGACTTCAAATGCAGCATCCGCATCCGTACCGAAATTCTTGCCGCCCTTGTGAAGATTGGGACAGCTGATGTTTACCTCGTGAATACCTACGATATCCTCTTTGTCAAGCTTCTTTACAATCTCGACAAATTCTTCCACTGCAAAGCCGCCGATGTTCGCAACAACCTTTTTGTTGAAGCACTTTCTAAGCTTCGGAAGCTCCTCTGAAATCACCGCATCAACACCGGGATTCTGAAGACCTACGGAGTTAATCATACCGCAGGGAGTTTCTGCAATTCTCGGTGTGGGGTTTCCGAATCTCGGCTCTAAGGTTGTACCTTTAAAGGAAAACGAGCCGAGAATGTTTATATCGTAAAGCTCTGCGTACTCATAGCCGTAGCCAAAGGTGCCGCTGGCAGGAATTACAGGGTTATCAAGTGTCCATCCCGAAAGGGTTACCTTTGTGTCTACCATATAATCTCCTCCTTTACGAGTATCGGTCCGTCCTTGCAGATTCTCTTGTTGCCGTACTTGGTTTTACAGCTGCAGCCCATACAGGCACCAAATCCGCAGCCCATTCTTTCTTCAAAGCTATAGAAGCCGGTTGTTCTTGATGCATCGTATACTGCCTTTAGCATAGGCTCAGGTCCGCAGGTACAGATGCAGTCGTATTCAACCTTGTCCATAGCGTTTGTGACAAAGCCCTTAATCCCTTCACTTCCGTCAACGGTAGTAACAAGAGTGGGTATGCCAAGGGCTTCAAAGTCTTCTTTTGCGAAGATTTCTTCCTTCTTGTTAAAGCCCATTATCATAGTTACCTTCTTGCCTGCCTCGAGAAGCCTTCTTGCAAGATAGAACATTGGCGGAACGCCTACACCGCCGCCGATAAGAAGAACATTTTCGCCGCACTTATCGACATCATAGCCGTTGCCGAGACCTGTGAGAACGTCGAGCCTTTCACCCTTTTCAAGTGACCTCATATACTCTGTTCCCTCACCTACCACCTTGTAGATGATGGTAACGGCATCCCTGTCGCAGTCAAATACGGAAATGGGTCTTCTTAAATAAAAGCCGTCAAGCTTTATATTTATGAATTCACCCGGTTTTTTTATATCGCTTGT
Organism: uncultured Oscillospiraceae bacterium; assembly: GCA_964614955.1. Classification (GTDB taxonomy): domain Bacteria; phylum Bacillota; class Clostridia; order Oscillospirales; family CAG-382; genus UMGS1387. The sequence continues at coordinate 1,450 of CAZTNR010000113.1, forward strand.
GTCGCCGACAAGACGCATTTTGTAGACATCCGACGTAAGACTTACGTTGCAGTCGATTGTGAAAATGGATTGTTTCATACTAAACTCCTAACTCCTAACTCCTAACTCCTAACTCCTAACTCCTATACACAACCTTGCCGTTATACACCGTCATTTCACAAGCCCCGTACATTTCCATTCCCTCAAAGGGGGTAAATCTTCCCTTTGTGGCAAACTTTTCGGGATTTACGGTGTACTTTTCTTCTATATCAAAGAGTGTAAAATCAGCTATCTTTCCGACCTCTATATCGCTTCCGATACCGAATCTTGCTTTAGCGTTATCGTGAAGGAGCTTCATTAAATGCTCAAGTGTTATAACACCCGTTTTTACAAGATGGGTGTACATTGCGGAAAATGATGTTTCAAGTCCCACAACACCCATAAGGCTCTTTTCAAGACCGCGTGTTTTTTCCTCTTTGCTGTGGGGTGCGTGGTCGGTGGCAATCATATCAATTGTGCCGTCAAGGATGCCCTCTATAAGTGCAAGCCTGTCCGCTTCGCTTCTTATAGGCGGATTCATCTTAAATCTTGCGTGCTCAATCAAATTCATATCGTTGAAAATAAGATAATGCGGTGCCGTTTCACAGGTGATGGATACGCCGTCCTTCTTAGCCTGTCGTATTAATGCCACACTTTCCTTGGCGGAAATATGGCACACGTGATAGTCTACACCCGTTTCCCTAGCAAGTGCTATATCCCTTTCAATCTGCTTCCATTCACTCTCGGAGCATATGCCTCTGTGACCGTGAAGTCTTGCATATTCTCCGTCGTGGATATATCCGCCCTTTAAAAGGTCGTTTACCTCGCAGTGGGCAACAATCATTTTTGAAAGTGACTTTGCCTTTATCATAGCACGGCGCATCATATCAGCATCCTGCACACCTCTGCCGTCATCCGAAAAGGCAATAACATCCTTTGCAAGCACATCAAGGTCGGAAAGCTCTTCACCCTTTTGTCCGACGGTAATTGAACCGTAGGGGTAAACGGCAATTTTTGCATCCCTCTTTATTGCATCAAGCTGAGGCTTTAAATGCTCGGCACTGTCGGGTACAGGAGAAAGATTTGGCATTGAGCAAACGTGGGTAAAGCCGCCGCTTGCCGCAGCACCTGTTCCCGTCTCTATTGTTTCCTTATACTCAAAACCCGGTTCTCGAAGATGCACGTGAACATCGACAAAACCGGGAAACAAATACTTGCCCTCGGCATCAATAACCTCTGCGCCTTGGGGAAAGTCAATATTATCGGAAATTGCGGTAATAACGCCGTCCTCAACAAGAACACTGCGCTTTTCAAAGCAATTATTTATGTAACAAAAAGCATTTGTAATAACGAAATTCATAATTACCTCCGCACTTTTCCTATTTTATAAAAGTATATCATAAACAGGTGCTATTGTCAAGCAATTAACATAAGTTTCCACATCTCTTTATTAAGTTTTCAAGGTGCGTTTTTCTGCAGAAATCATCCCGAAGTGCTTTTGCCGTCTACCCTTTGCAGCACCCAGCCGAGAATGTCCTCCATATGGTCGCCGCTGTCGAGGGTCGGATTAACGTGCAGGTATTCGGACAGGTACTTTACGCAGTCGAAGTATTTAATCATTCCGATTTCATTGATAATACGGCACTTTTCGGCAACATTAAGCCTTACATTTTTATAAGCGCCTTCATAAAAAACCATATTCGTTCCGTCTTTTACGGACGGGTCATAATTTACAGCAATCGGTGTGCCGGTATTCTCTGACCATTCTTTTCTGACGGCTGTTTCCTTGCGGTTGTCAGTCTGAATATGTTTTTCTTCTTCGGGGCAGGCTGCTTCATCGGCAATTTCCGCAACGGTCTGAACTGCACCGGCAGGCTCTTGCTGCTCGTAGCTCTCTGCTTCCTCTGCTATTACAACCCTTTCGGTTTCCTCTGCCGGTACAACCTTTTCGTTTTTCTTTTCGGTTCTTTTTTTAGAGTTCTCCCATCTTTGGTTATTCTTATCAATCAGAGGCTTTGAAAGAACATAGATTGTCTTTTCAATACCCGTTGTTTCGGGAACCTCACCGTAAAGACCATAGCTGAACAGTCCGCTGGCACATTTCTTGAATTCCTCTGGCGGCAAATCCTTTATTGCTTCAAAGAAGCTGTCGTAAAAAACCATACTTTCTCTTTTCATTTTTAAGCCTTAAATATCTCCTTTTCTGTTTTTTGGTACGTCTATATTATAGCACAAATGTTCGTTTTTGTCAAGCAGATATTGTTAATTTTTAGAACATTTGTTTTTTGATGATTAAAAAGAAAAGGTGTGGGTGTTGCCCGAAGGGCATAAAAAAAGACGGTGTTACCGTCTCAAAGAGATATACATTCACACTCCCCTATTCATATACATCTTCTCTTTTCATTTACATAAGCATTTACATAGGCATTTACATTTACATATACATAAGGTTACGGATTGGTAAGAAGGTTTTGAGGTTTGGTTTAGGTTTGGTGCGGGTTTGGTTATAGTTTGGTGCACGGTTGGTGCGGGTTTGGTGCAAGGTTATTACTTATTCGGTTGAGGTTCGGTGTGCATTTGTATCGACCAAAACGACCACCGATAAAAGAGACGGCGGCTTGCGAGCCGCAGGGGTGTTACTTTGTCCCGCGACAAAGTAACCAAAACGCTCCACTCAATAAGAGGGGATGGCTCGGTTGAGGTTATTGCCGACTGCTAACTCGCTCGCCTTGACCACTAATGGGGTCAAGGCTCAGGTACTCAACAAACAAGCTCTCGCAATCTCAACCTCCGCTGACTTCCCCTCTTACGCCGTGGCGGCTTAACTCCTCACATCACGGGTCGTTTTGGGTGAAGAATAAAGCAACGGTTTTCGCGCAAAGGTTAATGAGTTTGCGTTGTTGCGTTTATGCAACGCA
>CAZTNR010000114.1:0-4279 GCA_964614955.1 uncultured Oscillospiraceae bacterium
CTTCTTTTTGCCAATATACTTTGCAAGCAGAGCTTCACCCATAAAGTGGTTAAGCTTATGAGCACCCGAATGGTTGAGGTCTTCACGCTTTGCGTAAAGCTGAACCTTGCCGCCGAGATAGTCGGAAAGGCGTTCAAGGTGTGATACGGGAGTAGGTCTTCCCTGGAATTCCTTTCTTATACGTCTGAGCTCTGCTATAAACTTTCTCGACTGGCAGATAGAATAGTATGCAGTAGTTATTTCCGCCATAGCAGCTTTAAGCTTGTCGTCAACGTATACACCGCCGTATTTGCCAAAGTATCCGTCCTTGTCGGGATAATTGTTAAAATATGTATCAAAATCTACACCGTTCAATTTCATTTTCTTTTCCTCCAATGTATATTGAATAAATTCACTTTCAATTCTCCATTTTCAATTTTCCATTTGATAACGCCATCGTCTGTCAAGCTTCATCATTTGTTCCTCCGCTCAGGTTTCGTCATTTGCGACCGTCGGCGTTTGATGGTCGCAAATTGTTATTTGTGCGACACATAAGGCCTGTCAATATCAAGCGCTGCCCGTGAATTGTCAGCGGCGACTCGCCGTAAAAAAAGCCCTTATCCCACGTTTGGGACAAGAGCTGACTCCTGCGGTACCACCCAAGTTGACGTAAAATACGCCCGCCTCTGTAATGCACATACTATGCATCTGTGTTTGATAACGCAGCACCATCTGCGTCAGCACTACTTGAATCTGCAGGATTTATTATCCAAAGCATTCTTTCGGGCTGCCCTCCGGGGTCCATTCGGCAAAAGCTTTGTACCGCACTCGCACCGCCTGCGGCTCTCTTTGACAAAGTGTTTTCTGCTTACTATTCCCTATCATAAGTTTACAATCGGATTATACACCCGTGAAAAATGTTTGTCAATAGCAATTTTCAAAATAAATGTTCCATATTTTTCAAAAAAGAAAAAATATAATAGTATATTAACATATTGGCGTATATTCGTTTACAAATACGTGTTATACTTTAACACGTTAAAATCAAATCCCGTAGAAAAGTGCGGAATCCCAAGGAAACCGTATTTAGAGGGACTCTGGAGAAGCTCATTAGGTTGAGTGCCGAAGGTGCAAGGCTCAAAAAGCCGAAACTCTCAGGCAAAAGGACAGAGATATTATTAACCTTAATAATATTGTTTTTCTGTTTTTTCTACTTTGGAGCCGCTGATTTTATCAGTAGCTTTTTTTATTTTATTAAGGAGGTTTTCCCTATGCAGGAAAAATTACTGAATTTCGTTGCAACAGCCAACGGATATCTCGCTGACTACATCCTTATCATTCTTCTTGTGGGTGTCGGTCTTTTCTATTCATTCAAAACACGTTTTGTACAGGTTCGCTGCTTCGGCGAAGGTATGAAGAAGGTTTTCGGCAACCTTTCCCTTAAGGGCGGAAAGCACGAAAGCGGTCTTTCTTCCTTCCAGGCACTTGCTACGGCAATTGCAGCTCAGGTAGGTACAGGTAACATTGTAGGTGCTTCGGGCGCTATCCTCGTAGGCGGTCCCGGTGCCATTTTCTGGATGTGGGTTATCGCATTCTTAGGTATGTCCACAATCTATGCAGAAGCAGTGCTTGCACAGGAAACAAGAATCAAGGACGAAAACGGCAACATCCACGGCGGTCCCGTTTACTACATAAAGAAGGCATTTACAGGTACCTTCGGTAATTTCCTTGCAATTTTCTTCTCTATCGCAGCAATTCTTGCACTCGGCTTTATGGGCTCTATGGTTCAGTCCAACTCTATCGCCGAATCCTGCAACACTGCATTCGGTATCCCCGGTTGGGCAGTCGGTATCATTCTCGCAGTTGTTTCCGCTTTTATTTTCCTCGGCGGTATCCAGAGGATTGCCTCTGTTACAGAAAAGCTCGTTCCTCTTATGGCTTGTCTTTTCCTTCTCGGCGGTCTTGCTGTTCTTGTTGTTAACATCAAGTATGTTCCCGCAACCTTCGGTCTTATCTTCAAGTATGCTTTCCGACCTCAGGCTCTCACAGGTGCTGCTATCGGTGTTGCACTCAAAACTGCTATCAGCCAGGGTGCAAAAAGAGGTCTTTTCTCCAACGAAGCAGGTATGGGTTCAACTCCCCACGCACACGCTCAGGCAAATGTTGAGAAGCCCCACGACCAGGGTGTTGTTGCTATGATGGGTGTATTTATTGACACATTTGTCGTTCTTACAATGACAGCCCTTGTTGTTATCACAATGCTCTACTCAAAGGACGGTGCTGTTCTTAACGGTCTTACAGGCGATGCTTATATTGCTGCAACAACAGGTGCTTCAGCTCTCGTATCCAAGACAAGCGCAATGCAGATGGCAGTAGGTTCCGCATTCGGTACAACCTTCGGTAACGTATTCGTTGCAATCTGTCTTCTCTTCTTTGCATACTCCACAGTTATCGGCTGGAACTTCTTCGGTAAGATAAATGTTCAGTACCTCTTCAATAACAAGAAGTGGGCAACGGTTATGTATTCCGTAATTGCAATCGTATTCATTTTCCTCGGCACACTTGCTTCAAACGATCTTGTTTGGGAGCTTACAGACTTCTTCAACTACCTTATGGTACTTCCCAACGTCATCGCACTCTTTGCTCTTTCCAAGATTGTAAAGAATGCTTCAAACAACAAGAAGCAATAGGTTATAAGTCTTACATCAGCCGACCCTTCCGGGTCGGCTTTTTCTTGACTTTAAAGCAAAAATACTGTATAATAGAGCCACGCTCAATAAAACTCAAGCATTTACTTAACAAAGGAAATACATAATGTCACGCATTTCTAAATTACATTATTATAAGCTTATATTCCGTTCGGGACTTTTCCTGGCAGCACTTATCAGCTACATCGTGAACCGTCTTCATAACACGAACAAGGTTTTCAGCGGCTTTGAGGACAAGCCTCTGTTTCTGCTGTTTATATGCATAATATTCGCTGTTGAAATCACTCTCAGATTCTTCCCGTCAAGCGTTGAAAGTATGGGATGCCAGAAGCAGTTCAGAAAGAATTTCAAGGCAACGGATGAATATAAAGGCGAAAGGATTAATCTCGGCAGTGCAAAAACAACCTTTATGTCGGCTTTTCTCTGGATACTGCTGAATGCCGTTATCGGTGCGTTGTTCTTCTTAGGGATAATTGATGAAGGAATCTTAGTGCTTATCGCCCTTGCATACTCGGTATGCGATATGATATGCATTCTCTTCTTCTGCCCTTTTCAGACCTGGATTATGAAAAACAAATGCTGCGGCAGCTGCAGAATATACAACTGGGATTATGCAATGATGTTTACACCGCTGATTTTTATTGACAACATCTTTGCACGCAGTTTGTTTATTCTCTCGGTAATTCTTCTTATGCGTTGGGAGGTAACCGTGATTATACATCCCGAAAGATTTTCAGAGAGCACCAACGAATGTCTTTCCTGCAAAAACTGCGAAGAAAAGCTTTGCCACCACAAAAAGCAGCTGCGTACCTTCCTCAAGGACAACAAGGACAGACTTCAGCTTAAAGGCAACGCAATTATAATGAACGTGAAAAGCAAAAGAAGTAAATAACACAGAAATCCCGACCTGCCGGTCGGGATTTCTTTACTTATGATAAAGTCTCTTATGTTCGTACTTAGGCTCAAAGCTTACATTGATGCCGAGTCTGCGGAGTATCTTTTCGTCTTCTTCACTTATAATTACCGAGAAGTGAGCATCGCTACCCTTTAGCTTTGAAAGCTGCTGTGTAGCAAGCTTTGCAACAGGGTCAGTCTGTGCAGAAATTGTAAGGGCAATCAGAACCTCGTCCGTATGAAGTCTCGGATTTCTGTGTTTTAGATACTGCGTCTTAAGCTCACATATGGGAGTAAGGATATGAGAAGAAATAAGATCAAGACTGTCATCAATTCTGCCGAGAACCTTAAGCGAGTTTAGAAGAAGCGCAGAAGCTGCACCGAGAGTTGAGGAGGTTTTACCCGTAACAACAGCTCCCGTAGGAAGCACAATAGCCCCTGCAGGCGCGCCTGTGTCCTCCGCCTTCTTAAGTGCGGCAGAAACTGCAGGGCAGTAATCGGTATCAATACCCGCCTGATTCATTAAAAGCTCAAGCTTCATTATCTGCTCTTCGTCGCTCTTTCCTCTGAAGACATTTGCCTTTGCCGTAAAGTAGCGTCTTATAATTTCAAGCTTTGATGCTTCTCTGCACGCCTCGTCGTCAACAATGCAGTTACCTGCCATACTTACACCCATATCCGTAGGTGACTTATAAGGA
>CAZTNR010000115.1:0-4165 GCA_964614955.1 uncultured Oscillospiraceae bacterium
GGCGCTTCGTAGGTCGCCGTTGGTAGGGTGTAGTTTCAGCGGTGCAGAAAAGTAAGTTTTTCGTCGGGTGCGATGTCGGACAGAGCGACCGGAGTGGAGCCGAAAATGAGTGGGACCTTTTGGTTACTTTTCGGTCACGAAAAGTGACATAGAACAACGGTTTCGACGTTTACCGAAAATGAGTGACGACTTTTAACTTTTCTTCGCAGAAAAGCGGTAAAAAGGCTTGGGTTTTCGCCGTAATACAATCAACAGAAAAAACAAAAAAGAGGAGCAATCATATGAACTTTACCGAAAACCAACAAAACGCAATAAAGGTGCGCGGCTGCTCCCTTATTATATCGGCAGGAGCAGGAAGCGGCAAGACGGCGGTGCTGACAGAGAGAATACTCGAGCGAGTATGCGACGAAAACGATGACTGCAATATCAACGATTTTCTTATTGTTACATTCTCGAGAATGGCTGCAAAGGAGCTCAATGACAGAATAAGAAAAAAGCTTTCCGAAAGGGCAGCCGAGCAACCGCATAATCAGAAAATAGTAAGAAATCTTGCACTTATGCCCCTTGCGAATATTATGACTATTGACTCCTTCTGCTATCAGATTGTCCGTCAGAACTTCCAGAAAAAGGGCATTTCAGCCTCTGTCAGAATTGCGGATACGGCTGAAATCGAAGTGATAAGAGAAAAAATAATGAACGAGGTAATTGACGGATATTTTGAGTCGCCCGAGAAGGACGAAATGTTCTTTGCGGCATATGAAATCTTTGCCGACTCAAAGAAGGACGAGGGCTTTATTCAGACGCTTCTGTCTCTTGAATGGAAGCTTTCAAACATTACCGACAGAGACGGCTTTTGCAAAAGGATTATAAAAGGCTACAGGGATGTAGCTGATGGTGCGGATTTGTTCAGCACAGAGTTTGGCAGGAGAATTGCCGACTACATAAAGGACGAGGCTGACAAGACTATGTCTGCTATGCAGAATGCTATGGATGCCTGCGCAAAATATGAGATTCTTTTGAATAAATACTATCCCGTTATAGAAGACTGCTTTGAATTTGCAAGAAGCGTTTATTACGCCGCAAATGAAAGCTACGAAAAGACCTATGGCATCGTAAACGAATATGTAAAGCCCACCTTCAGAGGCAAGAATATTCCCCAGACCTTTGAGGAACCTTGCTTAAAGATTGGTATTCACGGCGCAAAGAGCATAGCTTTTGACGGCTTTGTCAAGGAAATTAAGGGGCTTTGCTGCTGTGACAGCGACCTTCTGAAGCTTGCGGCTGATGATACGGGAAGGGTTCTCGACAAGATTTTTGAGATAGTTGACAGGTTTAAGGACGTCCTTGACAAGAGAAAAAAGGAGCTTGGCATAATCGAGTTTTCGGATGCCGAAAGGTATGCTTTGGAGCTTCTTGTGGAAAGCTTTGAGCCCTTCAAGGTTACAGAGCTTGCAAAGGAGCTGTCGGACAGCTTTGAGGAAATCTATATTGACGAATATCAGGACGTAAATCCCCTTCAGGATATGATATTCAGAGCCGTTGCAAAGAACAGGGCTTCCGACGGCGAATGCAACCGCTTTATGGTTGGCGACATCAAGCAGAGTATCTACCGCTTCCGCGGTGCAAGAAGCGAAATTTTTATGAGCTACCGCGACAGCTTTGAGGACGTTAAATCTCCCTCAGGTAAGGCAAAGCGAATTTTTATGGGCGACAACTTCCGCTGTTCAAAGAGCGTTATTGACCTTACAAACAACATTTTCAGAAAGCTTATGGGCAAATTCTATGGCGACGGCGATGCACTTACCTTCTCAAGAACCGAGAAGGTTGAAATAAAGCACAAGGTAAAGCTTGTGGGCTTCCGTCACGATTCCGAAATTTGTGAGGGTGCTTCAACATCCGAAATTGAAGCGGCAATTATCTGTGACAAAATAAAGGAAATAGTAAACAACCCCAAGTATACAAGCTCCGACGGCAAAGCCTTTACCTATTCCGACATAGGTATTCTTGCCCACGACAAGAACACCCTTGCTATCTACGAAGGTGTTCTCAACGACTGCGGTATTCCGTCGTTCTGCAATTCGGGCGAGAGCTTTTACGCAAAGAAGGAAGTGCTTTTGTGCATCAACCTTCTCAATGCTATCGACAACCCCGAAAGGGACATTTACCTTGCAGGCTTTATGCGCTCGTTTGCAGGGGAGTTTACCGACGATGAGCTGGCAATTATCAAGAATACCTTCAAGTCTATGAGCCTTTACAGGGCAGTAATAAACTACTCGGAAAAGGGAGAAGATACGGCTCTTTGCGAAAAATGCCGTAATTTTATCGAAAAAATACGCTCCTGGCGTACATATTCGAGGGGAAAGGGTGCAGACAAGCTTATCTGGAAGCTCTATTCGGACACGGATATGCTCAATTTCTGTGCGTCCTCCTCCTTTACGAACGACCCCAAGGGTGCAAGAAAGAATCTTATGAAGCTATACCAGATGGCAAGGGATTTTTCAAAGACCTCCTTCAGGGGTACGGGTGCTTTTCTTGAGTATGTAAACAGCACTATGAATTCCAAGAACAAGGTCAAGGCTGAAAGAGTGCTTACGGGCGACTGCGTATCCCTTATGACGGTACACGCATCAAAGGGACTTGAGTTTCCCGTCTGCTTTGTTACGGGTCTTTCCAAGAAATTCAACAAGACGGACGAGCGTGAAAAGCTTGTTTTCACGGAATCGGCAGGCATAGGGCTCAAGCTCTGCGATACAGAGGGAATAAAGTGCACCGATTCGGGTACGGGTCTTGTGAATATTGAAACGCCGTACCGCAAATTTGCCGCAAACGTCACGGGCAAGGAGCTTGGTGAAGAAGAAATAAGAGTTTTGTATGTTGCCCTTACAAGAGCACGTGATATGCTTTTTCTCACCTCCTCGTTCCCGAAAAATGTTGAAGGCACGATAGAAGACGCATTGGCTTATTCAATGTCAAAGCGTTTTGATATGTGCAACAACTATTTTTCGATGATTGTTTCTTCGCTTATAGGCGAAAGTGCACTTGCTCCGTTTTTTGAGGCGGCAGGCAAGTCTATGATTTGCACGGACTATGAGGCTGAAAGGTATCTCGAATGTGAGTATATTGATGCCCGCTTTGCAAAGGAAATATACGACAGGGTAACCTGTACCAAAGACGTCCGAGAAGAAACACACAATGATTGCGGCATTGATGAAGAGCTTTTCAAGGAGCTTTGTGCAATAGGCGCCTTCAGACCAAAGGCTGCATCCTTGCCGTCAAAGGTTACGGTGTCCCGTCTTAAAAAGGGTCTTATTGACGAAGAAGCGCTTGTCAATGCGGCAGAGAAGGAAGCTCTTCCCGAGGAAAAGCAGATACCGCGGTTTATTATAGGTGAAAAAGAGGCAGACGGTGCAGAAAAGGGAACGGCGCTTCATATGTTTATGCAGTTCTGCGATTTTGATTTATCACAGCAGAACATTAATGCCGAAGCCGAAAGGCTTACAAAGGAAGGCTTTATCGACGAAAGGCAACGGTCACTTCTTGACACGGCAAAGCTTGAAGAATTCTTTACATCGGATTTCTACAGGCAAATCAGAAATTCGGGAAAGATATACCGTGAGCAGAGGTTCAACCTTGGCGTTGATGTATTTGACGACAGCTTATCCGATGAGGTTCTGGTACAGGGTGTAATTGACCTTTTCTATGAAAACAGCGACGGCACGTACACGGTTGTTGACTTCAAAACCGACAGAGTTTTCGGCGACGGTGCAGAAGAAACGCTTATTGAAAGGCACAAAGAACAGCTGATGTATTATAAGAGAGCCGTTGAAGAGATGACGGGAATGCCTGTTTCAAAGACGGTTATTTATTCCTTTTCGCTTATGAAGGGAATTGAGATAGTGTGATTGTCATATTTTTTGCAAGGGAAGTCGGCAAGCTGAAAGGTTTGCTGACTTTTTGTATTTATGTGCAAAGGAGCTCCACTCAACAGGGAGGTTACTGCGTAGGGCGATTGTGGGGGACGGCGGGCGGTGAGCCTCCGCGGGCATATCACGTTATGTCCTCGCAATCAAACGAGCTTTCGGAGTCGCTTAACAGATTTTTGATTAAACCGTTGTTTCTGTACTTTTGCCCCGATGCAAAAGTACCAAAAAATCTCCACTCAATA
>CAZTNR010000116.1:0-4092 GCA_964614955.1 uncultured Oscillospiraceae bacterium
ATCATAAAGAACGCAATAAGGAGCATTGCCGATACGGGAAGCAGTATAAAAAGCTATGTGCCTGTTAATTCTACCATTCAAACTTTGCTCAAAAATATGGTAGCTGTTACACCCGTTGGAGAAAAGTTGTTTGTAAACAGGGATCTTGCAAAGGGCAGACCTCAACACTTTATTTGGTATCACCGAAAGGAGTTTACCGAAAACAGAATAACTATCCACGGACTTCGCCATACATATGCCCATGAGCAGTATGACAAGTTTATAGCCGATGGTTGTTCGGACTATGAGGCACGAAAAAAAGTCTCCGAACTTCTCGGTCATCATCGTGATGATGTAACGAGAACTTATCTGTCAGGCGGTGTTTGATATGACAGATAAAAGAAAACACACACCTAGCAAAGAAATATGTGCACATCAAGGAACTGACACCTGAAATATTATTGACCTTTGTATCCAAGATTGTTATACACGAACGAAGTGAAAAAAGGTCGAAAAGCGCAACACAGCAAATCGATATATATTTCACTCACATAGGAAATGCAGGTCAAATTTAAGGTAAAGGAAAAGGGCGAACAGCCTTAAACTGTTCGCCCAACTTCCGGACTCGCCAGAATGTTTCACTAAACATCCCTTAGAGAAACACCCCCGAGACTTGCCATCTTTTGATAGATGTGTGTTTTTTCTGCAACCGAAAATCAGAATTTAACAAAACCGAAATCGCTGAATGAATATTCAAGATTTTCTACTGTTACAAAATTCTTAAGGCATTCAATCGCATCGCATATTCCCTGTCGGCTCATTTCCATAAAGTCGTTCTGAACATCTGCCGAGCCATAGTAGCTGTCACAGCTCAAAGGATAGCTCTTCGTGAATTCCGCACCCTTTATAACACCTCGGGCTTCATACAAGGGCTCTCCGTTGTCTCTGTAATAATACGATGATATGTACTCGTAATTGCCGCTATGCTTTTTTGGGACATACAAATAAAAGTTAATGCTGAAGGTTTCGTCCAAAACGCTGTGTAAGCAAAACTCTATTTTATCTGTATCTCCCCAGTAATAAAGTGAAAACTGTTCGTCAGCATATCCGCCGTAGTTATCCGCACTCTTTGAATAATAACAGTAATCACCGTTGAGTGTGCCGTTCTGCACTACAAAGTCTTTGAGATAACCGAACAGATCTTTTCCCTTGTTGCTCACGGGTGCTTCAACAACCGTTTGCGTTTGCTCGGGTGCTTTAACAGCCTCTTCGGACTTTTCGGGTGTCTTTACATCCTCTTGCGGCTTTTCGGGTGTTTCAGCAACTGTCTCTTGGGGCTTTTCCGCCGCTTCAACATCCTCCGAGGGCTCTTGGGTCACGTCCTTCTGACCCTTGTCCTCACCCTTTGATGCTTCATTCTGAACGGGTGCTTTTTCCGTCTTGTTGTCGGCAACGGGTGCTTTTTCTTCTGTCTTTTCGGGCTCTTTAATATCTGTCGCAGGCTTTTGTGCTGCTTCGCTCTGCCCTTTATCCTCACCCTTTTGCGCTTCATTCTGAACAGGTGCATTTTCCGCTTTCTTGTCGGAATCGGGAACTTTTTCTTCTGTCTTGTCGGGTACCTGGCTTTGAATGTCTTCCTCACCGTTCTCCACTTCGTTGAAGACAGTCTCATCTTCATTATTTTCATCCGATTGAAAATCGGATTCGGGTGCATCAACGGGTTCTGCAACATTTGGCATAGCTGGTGTCTGTGTGTCGCTGTCGGCGGGATCCCTGTTTTTCCACAGAAGCGAGGATAAAACTACTGCCAGAACAACTGCAAAGCATACAGCTATAATCATAGCAGGCTTCTTATTTGCAGGTTTTTCAGATTGAGAGACCACAGCATCTGTGTCGGTAGGCGCCTGTTCATTATCGGTCAGCAAAGCATCGGTTGAAACATCAAACAATTTTGCCAAAGCAACTATATTATCAAGGGACGGCTGAGTCTGCCCCGTTTCCCACAGGCTTATACTTTGCCTTGTCACTTCCAGTTTTTCTGCCAGTTCATCCTGAGACATTTGCTTTGATTTTCGATACTTTCTGATGTTGTCGCTTAACAAAAAATCACTTCCTTCAATCGGATTATAACACTTGACATCCAAAAAAACAAGAAAATTCATTTGGAATATTGTCAAGTAACACTTGCTTTTTGAAAAAAATGCACGTTTTTACGTCGGATTGACAGAAAAAACCGAGAATCTGCAAAAAATAAGTCGCTGAACATACAGAACAAAAAAACACAAGTCAATGTAAAAAAATAACAACCCCGAAATGGGGTTGTTTGATCTTTAATTCCTCCACAAATTCCCAAGGACTCTTTCAAGTCCGTCATCATCAAGATTCTGAACATCCTCCACGATTCTGATATCCATATCCTTGGCTCTTTGTCTTAAATATTCACCTGCATCGCCCAGGGCAGAAAGCGACGTTGCCACAAGCACCTTTTTTGCATATTCTCCGCCAAAGCGCTTTGCAACGGTGTTCAGCTTATACAGCTCCTCTGCCGACACAATCCCGTTCTTACAGGACACAAACATGGGAATCATTCCGTGCATAAGCAGGACATCTATCTCGTTTTCGGTATCATATCTGCCCTCGGCTTCATCGCCGACATCGCCGTCCCAGTCAATAACAACGCCGTTTACCGCATCGTTATACACCCTTTCGCCGTTATCGTCAAGGGCATTTTTTGCACAGGAAAAGATTTTCATTTCCAGTGCCTGTCCCGATTTTGTAAGGCATCTTTTTACCTGTCGGTTTTTATAGACAATCCGTACGGTTTTACCGCTTGCCGTATCAAAATCCTTAAGAAGTCCGTATTTCAGAAGCTTTCCTATAACGGGATTTGACTTACTGAAATCCACTTTACGTTTTGAGAGAAGAGTTTCAAGTGAGATAAGGTCTGCAGTTGTCGTAAGGCTGTTTTCGTCTTCGCCACCTGCCGCTTCAAGCACACTTATTACGGCATTCCAGTACCTTACATCCTCTTTGCAGACAGACCACATTTTATTTATATCCTCTGCAAAGTCCGCATTCATATCCCAGTTATATGTATTATCCTCGCCGACACCTGTGCATACCATATCGGCGCCGTGTATCAACAGGTTTTCCTTCACCGAAAGGTACGGCGTCTGTTTATATACGGGAATACCGTCCTTATCGCAATCGTAAACTGCATTATTCCTTATATTGAACTTATGTATCTGTATATTCCTATCGGGATAACGGGCATAAACTATTCCCGGTGCCACGTTGAGTATTTCTTCTCCGCCGGTTATATCAAAAACGCAGTCATCATATGCTTCGACTATATCCGTTATAATACCGACGGCGTTATCAAGGTTACTCTTTGATACTGTTTTACAGGAAAACTCGATATTGTATCCCCTGTTTTCAAACACTTTCTGATAATACAGGGCATATTTTTTCATCCGTCTTGAATTATCGCCGATATATATTACCCTGTCGGGTACATACGCAAGACAAGCACACACATTCTCGGCTGCGGTTCTGTCGAAAAACTCAACAAATGTCATATTACACCTCTGTTATCCTTATGCGTTTGTCGTTTGTATTTTATAAAAGTTCGAGAGCCCTGCTTATGAGGGCTCTCTATCTGGCCTGTCTGATGGGATTCGAACCCATGACCTTCAGAGTCGGAGTCTGATGCGCTATCCGGCTGTGCCACAGACAGATATGAGGGCGGCCGCTAAGGGACGCCCCTACATTTAATTATACGTTGAAATTAAAGAATCTATTTGCATTATCAAAGCTGATACCCTTAACGATTTCGCCGAGAGTATCCATATCGCAGGGATATTCGCCGCCGTCAACAAGTCTTCCGAGATAATCGCAGAGGATTCTTCTGAAGTACTCGTGTCTGGGATATGAAAGGAAGCTTCTTGAGTCGGTGAGCATACCCACAAAGTTTGCGAGTACTCCCGTTGCCGCAAAGGTCTTAAGCTGGTCACGCATACCCTCAAGATGGTCGTTGAACCACCAGGCAGAGCCGTGCTGAATCTTGCTCTTTATGCCCTTATCGTTGCCCTGGAAGCAGCCGCACATTGCATC
>CAZTNR010000117.1:0-4074 GCA_964614955.1 uncultured Oscillospiraceae bacterium
TCGGTGTATATGACGAATCAAGAATGGGTGCATTAAGATTTAGCCTTGACGAAAATGGACCGTTCCTTTCAGATGATAAGGATATGGCAACTCCGCCGTGGGCGAACCTTCGTACACTTGAAGAAGCATCCCGTGCATTTGAACAGGATGAAAATGCCCTTGAGGAAAAATGGCTTCGTCAGCTTATAGGACCCGGTTCGTCTCTTGGCGGTGCAAGACCTAAAGCAACGGTTGAAGATGTTGATGGTACTTTGTGGATAGCAAAGTTCCCGTCAAAGCACGATGAAGTAGACAGCGGAGCTTGGGAAATGGTGGCTCACGATCTCGCAGAATTGTGTTCCCTCGATGTTCCGCCAGCAAAGCTTGAAAAATTCTCGAAGCTTGGCAGTACCTTCCTTGTAAAGCGTTTTGACAGAGACGGAGAAAGAAGAATTCATTTCGCATCTGCAATGACTATGCTCGGCAAGGCAGACGGTGCTTCTGCGGCTGACGGAACAAGTTATCTTGATATTGTTTCATTTATAAAATCGAACGGTGGTGCTCCCGAAAAGGATCTAAAGGAACTTTGGCGAAGAATCGTATTCAATATGGCTATTTCCAATATTGATGACCATTTGAGAAATCATGGCTTCGTTCTTACTCCGGATGGTTGGTGCTTATCGCCTTTATATGATGTTAACCCGGTGCCGTATGGTGATGAATTATCACTTAATGTAAGTGAGGAGGATCCGTCTATTTCCATTGAACTTGCTATTGAAACAAGCGAGTATTATGGTTTCTCTAAGAGCGAAGCCGAGACAGAGGCACAAAATATTCTTACGATTGTTAAGGATAACTGGGAAAGACTTGCTTCCAAATATGGAATTAGCAGAAGCAATATAGAATATATGCGTCCAGCCTTTAGTGCTTCAATAGATTAGTATAAAAGGAAATAGGCATATAGATAGAGGAGAAGGGTCAAACCGATTTGATTCGCATAATAAGTGTAAAAACTTTTGAAAACTATAATAATTAAAGAAAACGAGTTGTTTACTGTGAAATGTAACAACTCGTTTTTTATATACACCTCACAATAACTATTTATTATTGTAAGTTAATTAAGACAATGCACATTTAGGGGAGATATAGATGACTACTGATATTGAGGTAAGTAATTTTGATGATCTGTACCAAAGTGAAGCAAAAACTAAAACAATTGATACTTCCGATATAACAAAACCTGAAACTGAAAAGCCTTCCGAAAAATCAGAAAACTTAACAGAACACAATAAAAACTCCGATGGGAATTGATCCACCGGAGTTTTTGCTTTCAAAAGGAAACACTTAGCCTCATTATTGACAATATATACCTCAAGAGTTATAATTGTTTTAAAAATACACCTAAAACGTTTTATCACAAAAATGTTGTTTTATAGGAGAAAATATGAGATTTAGAAAACTATTAGGAACAATACTAAAACACGGCTTTTTCGCGGTTTTGTTAGGCATGCAAGTTGTATCTCTATATCAAGATGCGACACTATGTTCCCGAATGATTACCCAATAGAATAAACTATTTGCCGCAGACACTTTGATTTCGGGTGTCTGCGGTTTCTTTATACTCTTTAACAATAATCCATATCTGCAAAAAGCTTATACTGCAGTCAATCGGCTACAATATAGGCTCTTTGCTCTTTCACTTTTATTGATTTGCATTAAAAACGTAGTATCATATTGGCTACAATATATTTTATGATCAAAAATTGGTTTGCATAAGTATTCGCTATTACAACTGATTTTACGCTTTGTTTTGAATATTATACATTATTTTTGAATAATATTCATATCAACAACAAACTTTAATAGAGCCTGTTTTTTGGTTTTTCTTAATATTGCTTTTTACCTACATCTATGGTATAATATTCTTACACCAAACAAGGAGGTCGCCGTATGAACAACTACAAAAACAAATACTTCTCAATTCTCGGCGACTCTGTCAGCACCTTTGAGGGTTACAGCGAGCCGAGGGATGCGGTATTTTATGATGCTTCCAAAAAGCTTGAATCGGAAATTCTTACCTGTGCCGATACCTGGTGGGGACGGGTGATCCGGGAACTTGGAGGAACGCTTCTTGTAAATAATTCATTTTCGGGAAGTACTGTTTCGTTTAATCCTCTTTACGAAATTCCGTCGTATGCCTGCAGTGGTGAGCGTACAAATTCACTTGATAAAGACGGCGTTTTGCCTGATGTGATAATGGTGTATATAGGCGCAAACGACAGGGGCTACGGTGTTCGGATTGACGGCGGCAGCGGTGATAGTGAAAAATACGTAGCATTTGCACCCGCTTATTGCCTGATGCTTGAAAAGCTTCGGAAAAATTACCCAAAAGCAGAAATCTGGTGTATGACTTTGCCAAAGGGACGGTGCGAGGCAAGAAGTGATTTTAAATACCGCGTCTGCATCGACGGACAGCATATCTCTGAGTATTGCGATGCAATAAAGAAATGTGCCGAAAAACACGGCTGCCGTGTAATTGATTTGTATAATATTATCGATTTATACGATGCTATTGACGGCTTTCATCCGTCGCTTTCCGGTATGAGAACTATTGCCGATGCGGTGCTTTTGGAACTTTCAGATGAAACTTGACGGCTTTAAGACATTTTAAGGAGAACAGATATGGCATATGATTTAACCGGACCGCTTGTTATAGGTATAAGCTCCCGTGCTCTTTTTAATCTCGAGGAAGAAAACAGAATTTTTGAGGAGTTCGGGCTTGAAAAGTACGAAGAATATCAGGTTGAGCACGAAAACGATATTCTGCAGAAGGGCTCTGCATTTCAGCTGGTAAAGGCGTTTCTTGAGCTTAATAAGCTTTCACCCGATAAAAGGCTTGTTGAAGTAATTGTTATGAGCAGAAACAGCCCTAATACGAGCCTTCGAATATTCAATTCCATTTCCGACTATAAGCTTGATATAACCCGTGCGGCTCTGTCGGGCGGTGCATCAATTGCACCCTATCTTCACGCATTCAAAACCGACCTCTTTTTGTCTGCAAAGCGTGAGGATGTTCAGAAGGCAATTGACGACGATATCGCGGCAGGACTTATTCTGACAGGAACGCCCTATACAAATAATAAAACCAGGATTGAGCAGATTCGTATTGCCTTTGACGGTGATGCCGTTTTGTTCGGTCCCGACTCCGAGAGGATTTATCAGCATAACGGTATTGAGGCATTTGAAAAGCACGAAAGGGACAATGCCGATGTTCCTATGAAAAAGGGACCCTTTGCCAACTTTTTAATGACAATTGCTCATATCCAGTCGGAGTTTTCGGGTCTCGAATGTGTTCCCATAAGAACTGCACTTGTCACCTCAAGAAACGCCCCTGCCCACGAACGTGCCATCAAAACCCTTCGTGACTGGAATGTTAGAATTGATGAGGCGTATTTTCTCGGCGGCGTAAGTAAGAAGGATGTGCTTTCTGCCTTTGGGGCACATATCTTCTTTGATGACCAGTCGGTGCACGCAGAGCCCGCCTCACAGGTTGTTGCATCGGCTATTGTGCCCTATCCCGAGGGAAGCGACCCGAGAAATAAGTAAAAGGAATGTAAATAAGCGAAGAAGGAGGTACAGAGATGCCTTTTAACATAGTAAGAGGAGATATTACGACTATGGAGTGCGATGCCATAGTCAATGCGGCAAACTCGGGGCTTTATGCAGGCGGTGGCGTATGCGGCGCCATTTTTGCGGCGGCAGGTATGGAAAAGCTTACCGAGGCTTGCAGAAAAATCGGATATTGCGGCACGGGTAAGCGGTAATAACCGGCGGCTTTAACCTGAAAGCAAAATATATTATACATACCGTCGGGCCTGTTTACGGAAAAGACCCTGAAAATCAGGCGGGTCAGCTGTACGGTTGCTATATGTGATGTGACCCCAAAAAGTTAGACTTTTATAGCGTAGTAGTTAAAATGACTGCTACGCTATTTTTATGCAGCCAAGGCGTTGAGCCGATATTGCACCGGACTCATCCATCCAAGTTTCTCTTTAATTCGTTTTTCGTTGTAATATTTTATATATCTTTCGATAG
>CAZTNR010000118.1:0-4064 GCA_964614955.1 uncultured Oscillospiraceae bacterium
TATATTCTTGCCTATGTCGTGAATATCTCCCTTTACCGTCGCCAAAACAACACCCTTTGATGTGTCGCCTTCACCCTTTGGAAGCCTTGCCTTGATTTCCTCAAAGGCAATCGATGCACTTTCGGCACTCATAAGAAGCTGAGGCAAAAAGATTTTACCCTTTTCAAAGCCTTCGCCCACCGTATTTAAGGCAGGTATGATTTTTCCGTTTATTATATCGAGAGGATTTTCTGTTTCAAGTAAATTCTTTGCAATATCCCTTGCATTTTCACGAAGTCCCTTTACTATAGCACCCTCAAGGTCGTTTTCATTTGATTGGGACACGGTCGTCTGCAAAGGTGCATTATCCGCCGATTGAACATATCTGATATAGCCTTCAAAGGAATCGTCAAGTCCGTTCAATGCGCAGAAGGCATAATATGAGTCCATCATTCCCTTTGAGAAGGGATTCATAATGGCACAGTTAAGTCCGTTTTCAAGTGCCATCGTGAAGAATGCCGAGTTTATTGTTTCCCTTGACGGAAGACCGAAGGAAATATTTGAAACTCCAAGGCTTGTATAGAAGCCCTGATTTCGCAAGAGCTTTATGGCTTCAAGCGTTACTCTTGCGCTGTCCTTGTCGGAGGACACGGTGAGCGCAAGAGGGTCTACAATAATGTCTTTCTTTTCAATGCCGTACTGCCTTGCACGTTCTTCAATTTTTTCTGCAACGGCAAGTCTTTCCTTTGCAGTTGTCGGAATACCCGATTCGTCAAGAGTAAGAGCAATAAGCGTACCGCCGTATTTTTTAACCAGCGGAAGCACGGCGTTCATACTTTCCTCTGTTCCGTTGACAGAGTTTATAAGAGGCTTTCCGTTGTAGATTCTCATTGCCGCCTCAAGTACGGCAGGATTTGACGAGTCAATCTGCAAAGGCAGGTCTGTTACTGCCTGTATTTCCTCTACCGCCTTTTTCATCATAGCAACTTCGTCAATTTCGGGAAGACCGACGTTGACATCGAGTATATCCACATTCTTTTCAGCCTGCTTTACAGCCTCCGAGAGAATGTAGTTCATATCGTCACTTCTCAGTGCTTCTTTAAGCTTTGCTTTGCCCGTTGGATTTATTCTCTCACCGATAAGTATGGGCTTTTGTCCGACAGCTGCGGCGTGAGTATATGAAGAAACAACCGTCATTGTTTTCTTTGTCGGCGCACTATATGGCAATTCCTTTGTCTTTTCGACAAGCTTCTTTATATATTCGGGATTTGTTCCGCAGCAGCCGCCGAGAATTCCCGCACCCATTTTTGAAAGAGATGCACAGATGTCGGAGAATTCCTCTGCCGTCTTGTCAAAGGTGGTTTTGCCGTTCTTTACAACGGGAAGACCTGCGTTGGGCTTTACGATTATGGGCGTTGAAGAATACTTTACAAATTCCTCAACAATCGGAATCATCTTGTCGGGACCGAGTGAGCAGTTCATACCGATAGCATCAACTCTGAGCCCCTCAAGAAGTGCTATCATACTGAGGGGGGAAGCACCCGTCATAAGCTTTTTTGATTCGTCATAGACATTTGTGACAAATACGGGCAAATCCGAGTTTTCCTTTGCCGCAACAACCGCCGCCTTTGTTTCAAGACTGTCGTTCATAGTTTCAATAAGGATAAGGTCTGCGCCGTTCTTCACGCCCTCGATTACGCTCTTTGAAAAGATTTCAACCGCTTCTTCAAAGCCGAGGTCGCCGAGGGGCTTTAAAAGTCTTCCCGTGGGACCTATATCAAGGGCAATAAATCTGTCACCGTCAAAGCCCTCTCTTGCTCTTTTGGCACAAGTAAACGCCGCCGCAAAAAGCTCTTTGTAGTTCTCATGCTTTTTGCAGTTCACGCCAAAGGTGTTGGTGGCAACTATATTACTTCCCGCCTCATAATAGCTCTTGTGAAGCTGTGTTACGGCATCGGGGTTTTCTATATTCCACATTTCGGGCGGTGTACCTGCGGGAAGTCCCATAGACTGAAGAACTGTTCCCGTACCGCCGTCAAGGTAGAGGCGTTGTGTTTTGATTAGTTGTTTTATGTTCATTCCTAATTCCTCATTCCTAATTTCTAATTCCGATGAACGCCGTAATGCTTTTCTGCGGAATCATAAGGTTTGCATCCGTAAGTGTAATACCGAGCAGTTTTTCTGCATTAAGAGCCGTCAGAACGTCCTTCTGCACCGACAGCGGCAGGTCGCCGTAACCGGGGGAAAATCTCGGCTTACAGCGGATATTTCCCTTTATTATGTCCTCGGCAATATCGCAGACACTCTCTGCAAGTGCAGAGCCCACAGCATCGTACATAAAGAAATCCGCCAAAGACAGACGCGACGTTTTTGAAAGCAGTCTTTCAACCCCGTGTCCGAGGGTGACGGCAAAAACAAATGCCTCCTTGCATCCCGAAAGGTTCTTCGAGAGGTCTTTGCTGTGAAAGCTCGCAAACGGAAATGTGATTTCATCTGCATTTACCGTAACCGGCACCTTTACAAAGCAAGCCTTCGGAGTGCTTTCGCAAAGCACGTCGTCTACCGCCTTTCCGTACGCCGCTACATCAAACTCCGATGACACCGACAGCCGTCTTTTAAGCTCTTTTTCGTCAATTGTCAATTGGTCTCTGTCAATAGAGAAACATATTGGAGTATACATCACTTTATAATCTCGGATATGTTGCTCTGAATAGCGGCTGCAACGTCGGGCTTGTTCATAGAGTAAACGTGAATTGCATTTATTCCGTTGGCATACAAATCTATAATCTGGTCGGTGGCATAGGCAATACCCGCCTGTCTCATAGCATCGGGATTGTGACCGAATTTATCAACAAGTGCCTTAAAGCGAACCGGCATAAATGAGCCCGAAAGTTTAATTGCACGATCAACCTGATTTGCGTTGGTTATGGGCATAATACCGGGAATAATCGGAACGGTTATGCCTGCCTCACGGATTTTATAAAGGAAGTTGTAGAGAAGATTATTGTCAAAAAACATCTGTGTTGTGAGAAAATCAACTCCTGCATCAACCTTTTCCTTAAGGTATTTTATATCCTCCCGCTGATTTTCGCTTTCGGGATGAATTTCGGGATAGCAGGCACCTGCAACACAGAAATTCCCGTCAGATTCTTTGATTTCTCTGACAAGATCTATGGCGTGACGGTAGTCCCACTTTGCCCTGTCGCTGTTTTCAAGCTCGGGGGTAAGGTCGCCGCGGAGTGCCATAATGTTCTGTATACCCGCCTTTTTGATATCTTCAATTCTTTCCTTTACTGTTTCTTTTGTAGAGGAAACACAGGTAAGGTGTGCAAGGGTAGGCACACCGTAGTTTTTCTTTATATTTTCGGCAATCTCAAGGGTATACTTACTTGTTCCGCCGCCTGCTCCGTAGGTTACACTCATAAATGACGGACGCAACTTTGCGATTTCCTCCGTTGCCACCTTTACACTCTCAAAGGAAGTGTCGGTTTTGGGCGGAAACACCTCGAACGACAAGGTTGGTACGCCTTTTCTGATAATGTCAATGATTTTCACCGTCATCACTCTTTTCGTGAATAAATACTTTTACATAGTAATTATAGCACAGTCGGTTTAATATTACAAGAGAAAAATCACTCGTTATCAAGTGCATCAAGAAGAAACCCCGTCGCAAATCTCACGCCCTTGATAAATGCTTCTTTTTCTGAAAAACACGACACTCTGTCCCACAACTCCTGATATCTTTTAAGCATTTCATTTTTTGTTCATTAAGTGAGGCACGAAGCTTATCGCCGTATTCTTCCGTTTCTTTTATAAGTTCTTTTTCCTGGGTACAAACTTTGAGAGGATATTCTGATTGATAAAGATACCAAAGCTGTTCAAGCGTTGAGTTGTTCATATTTTCACTCCTTTTTTACCTGATTGTAACACAAAAAACACATTAATATCTCAAAATGCACCCAAAAAAGTTCTTCAATACGGTAAAAAACCTGCACCTTACCCTTATTCTTAACTAATACACTCTCGTTTGCAGACTTTATCATAAGCCTTCCTCCGGGAGGAAGGTGGCACGCGTATGCGTGACG
>CAZTNR010000119.1:0-2927 GCA_964614955.1 uncultured Oscillospiraceae bacterium
TGCCAGCATTGAAATAATAATGAGAGCAATTTGCTTTTTCATTAAAATCTCCTCCTTTCACCAATAATTGTACACGCATCCAAGCAGGTTTTCAACACACGGATATTGGTATACCTGTATATGTTTGGTATACAAGTAAACAGGTGGAAAAGAAGCAAAATTTTACCGCCCGATTTTTGTATTTTATCGGGCGGCAGAGGTATATTCAATTGATATTTCGCTCTTTTTCCGTTTTCTTACAAAAGAAGAATAAGTACAAGAACGATAAGAAGCACAAGTCCGAGATTATCGGAAAGAAATGAGGTTATGTTGTTGGTCAAAGTCCCTTCCCCCTTATTTATAGTTTACATTACATATTATGAAAGGAAAGTATATTTTGACAGCAAATGAAGGCTGGAATTTCAGCCGCCTCATTCCGCATTCCGCATTTTCCTGCTCTCCGCTTAGAGTGTGTCAAGTATCTTCTTTATCGCCTGAACGGCATATGCGTAGCTTCTCTTTTTACCTGTATCAAGCTTGGTCACCCAACCTTCTGCATCATCGGGAATCTGATACTGTGCATAGAGGTGGGGCTCCATACTTACAACGCCGCGATAGCCGTACTTGTAGATATCGGAGATAATTTCGGGAATCTGACCGTCGCCGTGACCTGCCGGAACAACCGTGTGGCCGCCCTTGTTATCCTTAATA
Source organism: uncultured Oscillospiraceae bacterium (assembly GCA_964614955.1). Classification (GTDB taxonomy): domain Bacteria; phylum Bacillota; class Clostridia; order Oscillospirales; family CAG-382; genus UMGS1387. The sequence continues at coordinate 691 of CAZTNR010000119.1, forward strand.
TGTATCTGCTCGATATAGGGCTTTAACATTTCATAGGCTTCAAGGCAGTCCTGTCCGCATTCAACAAAATTTGAAAAGTCGAATGCGCAACGGAAATTGGGAGAAACAATTCTCTCAAAGAGTCTCTTACATCTCGACGCCACGTTGCCGTAAATGCCCTTTTCGTTTTCGTGAAGAAGGATAACGTCGTGTTCTTCGGCGTACTTTACATAAGAGGTGAGCTTTTCAACAACAAAGTCCTCATAGGAGTCAAAATCTTCGTTTTCGGGAAGATAGAAGGAGAAGATTCTTATATACTTTGTGCCTGCCTTCTTTGCGATTTCAACTACTCGCTTAAACTGCTCAAAATGGTTGTCAAAATTGCCGTCGGTCTTGATTTTACCGATAAATGAGCCGATACTTGTTACGGTCATACCGTACTCTTTACCCATATCAAGAACGGCGTCGATTGTTTCATCCGAGAAGTCAAGGGGGTTCTTGGCGTTGATGAGTCTGAAGTCGTAGTGGTTAATGCCGAGCTCCTTAAGCACGTCAAACTGGATTTTATTGAAATCGTGGATTTCATCGCAGAAACCCGAGATTGTGAGTTTTGTGTTAAGCATAATTATTCCTCCGCACAGGTTGGTTTTCTATATTTTAGCACAGGTTGCGGGGAATTTCAATAGGATTTGGGGGATTTTTGTTTATTCTTTTTATCGGAAAATGGGTCAAAAGCTCTTTACTCAACGGGAAAGTTACTGCGTAAGGCGATTGTGTGGGACGGCGGCTTGCAAGCCGCGGGGTGCGGGGAACCGTCCGCCGTCCCCTAAAACTGCATTTGAGTCAAATAAAGAGTCCCGAGGCAAAGCCTCGGGATTACGACACTGTATCACCTGTAGTAGTCAAACTCTACATCATAAATATTAACCGTATCTCCGTCCTTGACGCCCTTAGCTTCAAGTGCTTCGATAATGCCTGAATTTCTGAGCACCTTCTGGAAGTACGCCATAGATTCGTAGTCATTAAAGTTGATTGACTCAATAACCTTGATAATTCTCGGTGCTTCCACAAAGTAAACGCCGTTTTCGTTTCTGACGGTGATTTCCTCCGAAACCTCTTCGTCAAGAAGCGCTTCCGCAATAGTGTAGTCGGCTTCGTAAATCTTAAGCGGCGGCAAATCCTTGAGCATCTTTCCGATAAGCTCCTTGAGCTCGTCCGTGCCCTCGCCGATGCCTGCACACATAAATATTATGGGCGTGTTTGTCTCTTTTGCAAACGCTTCAAGCGCAGCCTTGTTTTCCTCGGGCATCATATCAATTTTGTTTGCCGCGATAATTCTGGGTCGGCTTGCAAGCTCGGGGCTGTACTTTTCAAGCTCCTCGTTGATTACCTTTATGTCCTCAACAGGGTCTCTGCCTTCGTAGCCCGATGCATCCACTACATTAACCAAAAGTCTGCAGCGTTCAACGTGTCTGAGGAACTGATGACCGAGACCCTCACCGTCGCTGGCACCCTCGATAAGACCGGGGATATCCGCAAGAACATATGAGCCTGCCTTGGCATCAACAACGCCGAGTACAGGTGAAAGGGTTGTAAAATGATACTCCGCAATCTTGGGCTTTGCGGCACTTACCATTGAAACGATAGTGCTCTTGCCTGCGCTGGGCATACCCACAAGACCTGCATCCGCAAGCATTTTGAGCTCAAGCTCAACCTCAAGCTCCTTGCCCTTGATGCCTGCCTTTGCAAAGTTAGGCGCCTGTCTTACAGGATTTGCAAAGTGTGTGTTGCCAAAGCCGCCCTTACCGCCCTTGAGAATGGTAAAACGACCTGTTTCGGCAACATCCGCGTCAGACATATCCTTAATAACTCTGCCACTGGCGGCATCCTTTATTACAGTTCCCGGAGGAACGGGGATTTCAATATTTTCTGCCGTTGCACCGTGGAACTTCTTTGCAGTACCGTCACCGCCGTTGGGTGCTACGAATTTTCTTCTGTATTTGAAATCGAGAAGGGTGTTTTTACCCTCGTCTGCAACGAATATAACGTCTCCGCCCTTACCGCCGTCGCCGCCGTCGGGACCGCCGTGGGAAACGTATTTTTCACGTCTGAAGGAAACACAGCCGTTACCGCCGTTTCCTGCTTTGATATAGATTTTCACTTTATCAATAAACATATTTGCGAACACCTCCGCAAGGATTGATATTTTCCTTAACCTAAGCTTGTGGAAGTTGGCAAAAGCGCCGATTGTTGCGGAA
>CAZTNR010000119.1:2937-3961 GCA_964614955.1 uncultured Oscillospiraceae bacterium
ATGACAGCTCCCCCGCAAACAGAGAAGCCTAAGTTACATTTTAACAAAAAATGCACAAAATCAAGATAAAAGGACTGTCGTCGGTATACGGGACAGTCCTCATAAATCATATTCTACAGCGTTATGCTTCGTAAACGCTTACGCGCTTCTTGCCGCCTGCCATATGTTCAAACTTAACCTTACCGCTAACGAGTGCGAAAAGTGTATCGTCGGAACCGATGCCTACGTTTACGCCGGGATGGATATGTGTACCGCGCTGTCTAACAAGAATGTTACCGGCGAGTACGGGCTGACCGTCAGCTCTCTTTACGCCGAGTCTCTTGGATTCAGAGTCTCTGCCGTTCTTTGTAGAACCAACACCCTTTTTATGAGCGAAAAACTGAATGTTTAATCTTAACATTGCTTTATACCTCCGTTGAAATTTCAATAAATTCGGGATACGCTTCGGCTAAATCTGTAAGATAGCTTTTGTATCCTTCTACGATATTCCTGATTACATCCTTCTTTTTGCGGTTTTCACTGCCGTCAAGGATTATAACAAGAATACTGGGTTCTTCTTCATCGACCTCGATATCGATATCAATGGAGAACTGTTCGAGTATATTTACCACAAGTTCGGTTGCCGAAGAAATTGCGGCACAGACAATGTCCGTTCCTTCTTCTCCGTAACCCGAGTGTCCTTCGGACTTGATTCTTTCATAAGCAAGATTCTCGCCCTTTGTAAATGTTACTCTTGTCATAATTATTAGCCGATCTTTGTGATCTGTACCTTAGAATAAGGCTGTCTGTGACCCTGCTTCTTCTTCTCGCCCTTCTTGGACTTGTACTTGAACACAACAACCTTCTTAGCCTTTGCGTTTCTGAGAACAGTACCTTCAACAGTAACACCTGTATCGCCTGTCTTGATACCGTCTTCTGTGGAAGCTGCAAGAACATCGAAAGAAACCTTTTCATTTTCTTCTACGCCGAGCTTTTCAACGAAGATGATGTCGCCTTCCTGAACCTTATACTGCTTTCCGCCTGT
>CAZTNR010000120.1:0-3958 GCA_964614955.1 uncultured Oscillospiraceae bacterium
TTTTCATTTTTCATTTTTCATTGTTAAAATTGCAAGCGGCAATTTTAACTTCGATAGTCTCCGTTTATGCGTACATACTCATAGGAAAGGTCACAGCCGTAAGCCGTTGCCATTTCTTCACCCTCGTGCATATCAACGTCAATTATGATGGAGTCCTCAAGGAGAATTTCCTTTGCTCTGTCCTCGTCAACGATAACCGAGCCGCCGTTTTTGCATACGTTGATTTCACCTGCATTGGAAATGAAGTTTACTTCAACTTTTGACGGGTCAAATTCTATCCCTGCATAACCGAGAGCACAAAGAATACGTCCCCAGTTTGCATCTGCACCGAACATTGCTGTCTTTACAAGGGGAGAGTTGATAACACTTTTTGCAAGAACACGGGCGTTCTGATAGTCGTCGCAACCGCTGATTCTGCATTCGAGAAGCTTTGTGGCACCTTCGCCGTCAGAAGCCATTTTTCGAGCAAGGTATCTGCAGATGTATTCAAGTGCATCGTAGAACATAATTGCTTCTTCGCTGCTTTCGTCGGTAATCGAAACGCCTGACATACCGTTTGCCATAACACAGAGCGTGTCGTTTGTGCTTGTGTCGCCGTCAACACTTATCATATTGAAGGTTCTGTCTGCCGCTTCCTTCAGCATTCTCTGAAGAATGCCGCTGTCAACCGAGGCGTCTGTTGTAACAAAGGAAAGCATTGTCGCCATATTGGGGCTTATCATACCGCTGCCCTTTGCCATACCGCCGAGCTTTACTGTCTTGTCGCCGACGGTGTATTCAATTGCAATCTGCTTAAGACGAGTATCTGTTGTCATAATGGCAGCAGCTGCACAGTAGCCTGCCTCGGGAGTGTAGTCTGCTTCATTTACAAGCATAGGAATTCCTGCGACGATAGGCTCAATAGGAAGAGGAGCACCGATAACGCCTGTGGATGCTACAACAACATCGGAAGCCTTTATTCCGAGCTCCATTGCGAGAGCTTCACACATAGCGTTTGCCTTTTCAACACCGTCGGGATTGCAGGTGTTTGCGTTACCGCTGTTTACTATAACTGCTCTTGCCTTGCCGTCCTTTAAGTGCTCACGGGTAACCGTGATTGGCGCACCGTAAACCTTGTTGGTAGTGTAAATTGCCGCCGCAGAGCATTCCACGTCGGAAACGATAAGAGCTAAATCCTTTTTGTTTTTGTTCTTACGAAGACCGCAGTGAATACCTGCCGCCTTGAAGCCCTGAGGGTATGTAACACCGCCCTCAACGCGCTTGAATTTGTTTTCCATATAAATATAACCTCATATGTTTAATCTTGTTTAGTAGTTTTGCCGTCTGCCTTGTGACGGCAAAACGGATAGGATGAGCGACATCGAACGCTTCGATTTCGTCCGAGATACCCCGGACATTGTCAGCGGCGACTCGCCACCGTCTGCCTTGTGACGGCAAAACGGATAGGATGAGCGACACAAAAGACTGTGGTTTTCACTGTCACTTTTGCCCTGCTCGCAAGCAAACTTGCTCACCGCTTTGGCTAAAAACAACCACACAGGGTTGTTTTCTTAACGCGTCGCGCCCGGACATTGTCCGCGGCGACTCGCCGCTAAAATGAGGGGGCAAGCATCGAAATGCCTTCGCCTTCGTCAAAACCGAATCTGATGTTCATATTCTGAATTGCCTGACCTGCCGCACCCTTTACCATATTGTCGATAGCACTTGTGATGATGAGAGTTTTTGTGTGCTCGTCAAAGTGAAGCGAGATGTCGCAGTAGTTGGAGCATCTTACATTCTTGATGTTGGCAAAGGAGCCTTTGGGCTGAAGCCTTACAAATTTTTCATTCTTGTAAGCTTCTTCGTAAGCCTCGTATATTTCATCGAAGGTCTTTTCGGTTTTTACATAAATGGTTGAGAGAATACCTCTGTTTACGGGAAGAAGATGGGGAACAAAGGTTACGTTCACCTTCTTGCCTGCAAAAAGAGAGAGTGTCTGCTCAATTTCGGGGGTGTGTCTGTGAAGACCTGCCTTGTACGCCGAAAAGGCTTCGTTGTTGTCGGGATAATGTGTTGTCTGGGAAAGACCTCTGCCTGCACCCGTAACACCGCTCTTTGAGTCGATAATAACAGAGTCTGTGGATACGAGACCGTTCTTTATCGCCGGCATAAGACCGAGAGCTATGCTTGTGGGATAACAGCCGGGATTTGCAACAATATCAATGTCTTTTATCTTTTCTCTGTTGATTTCGGGAAGACAGTAGAGAGTCTTTTCGTGAAGTGCGGGGTACTTGTACTCAAGTCCGTACCATTTTGTGTATTCAGCCTCGTCTGTAAGTCTGAAGTCTGCACCGAGGTCGATAAGCACCTTGCCGCGGTCGTCGCACTTTGCCGCAAGTTCTTCGGAAAGACCGTGGGGAAGTGCCGCAAAGATAACGTCGCTTTTTTCTATTACTTCGTCCATATCGCAGAGAATGTATGTTTTTTCGTTTGTAAGTGCAGGGTATACTTCATTTATGGCCTTGCCTTCAAAGCTTGTGGAGGAAACTGCCGCAATTTCTACGTTTTTGTGGCTGTATAAAAGTCTGAAAAGCTCAGCACCCGCATAGCCTGTGGCACCGATAATGCCGACTTTGATTTTCTCTGTCATACTCTTATACCTCCTCAAAAAACTTTTCTAAATTTGCTATCTGGTTTTCAACGGCTTCCTTTGCAGGACCGCCGATAACCCTTCTGCCGCTTGCACATACGTCAAGATCGACTGCTGTATATACGTCCTCTGAGAATACGTCGGAAACCTTTCTGTATTCTTCAATGGGCAGCTTTTCAAATGTTGTGTTCTTTTCTATGCAGACTGCAACGAGTTCGCCTACGATTTTGTATGCGGCTCTGAAGGGCATACCCTTCTTTACGAGATAGTCTGCACAGTCGGTTGCGTTGATGAAGCCAAAGCCTGCCGCATCTCGTAATTTCTGTACACGGAAGGTTGCCGTATCAAGCATCTTAGAGAAGATTTCAAGACAAAGCTTTGTGTTGTCAAGGGCGTCAAAAATTGCTTCCTTGTCCTCCTGCATATCCTTGTTGTATGCAAGGGGAAGTCCCTTCATCATAGTAAGAAGTGTAGTGAGTGAGCCGTAAACTCTGCCTGTCTTGCCGCGAACGAGCTCTGCAATGTCGGGATTCTTTTTCTGGGGCATAATCGACGAGCCTGTGGCAAAAGCATCGTCAAGCTCCATAAATCCGAATTCGCTGCTGCACCAGAGGATTACCTCTTCCGAAAATCTTGAAAGGTGCATCATAATCGTCGAGAGACAGAACGCAAATTCAAGAACGAAATCTCTGTCCGAAACGCCGTCAATGCTGTTTTCCGTAACAGAGCTGAAGCCGAGCTCTTTTGCTACCATAAGTCTGTCTATAGGGTAGGTAGTACCTGCAAGTGCACAGGAGCCCAAGGGCAATACGTTTGTTCTTTCCTTGCAGTCGTAGAGTCTTAAGTAGTCACGCTTTAGCATCTGAGCATATGTGAGAATCTGATGGGCAAGCGTTACGGGCTGTGCTCTCTGAAGGTGAGTGTAACCCGGCATAACCGTTTCTGTATGCTGCTTTGCCTTGCCTATGATAACCTCACAGAGCTTCTTTACTCTGTCTGCAACCTCATCCATCTCACGCATAAGATACATTCTGATATCGAGAGCAACCTGATCGTTTCTGCTTCTCGATGTATGAAGTCTCTTGCCCGGATCGCCGATTCGTGCGGTGAGTACCTCTTCGACGAACATATGGATGTCTTCAGCCTTCATATCAAATTCAAGTGCACCGCTTTCAAGGTCGGAAAGGATACCCTTTAAGCCCTCGATAATCTTTTCGCTTTCAGCAACATCAATAATTCCGCACTTGCCGAGCATTCTTGCGTGGGCAATGCTTCCCGTGATGTCCTCACGGTACATTCTGCTGTCAAAGGATATGGATGAGTTAAAAT
>CAZTNR010000121.1:0-3849 GCA_964614955.1 uncultured Oscillospiraceae bacterium
TGGAGCCGTATTCTTCTACGTAAGTGTCAAAATTTGGACTCGCAATAAACAAGCTCTCCTGCCGCACTTCTTCCGCTGACTTCCCCTCTTATGCCGTGGCGGCTTATCTTCTCTCATCACGGTGCGGTGGCTCACCGACCCCCTGCGATCCGCAGACCGCCGTCCTATACAACGCAAATTCGCAGATAATATAAGATAAGATAAATAAAATAAAAAACATAAAAACACACCCCTACCCCAAAGGAGGCAAAACAATGATTGACACAAGAACAACCAAAAACGCCGTCTACCTTATCGACGACGATATGGTAAGAACAGCCAACCACCCTGTTCCCTCAGGCTGGGACTATGATAACCGCGGTGCAATCAACCCCGTAGTTCACCAGTTCGGCAGAGAATTCGTAATCTCCACCGATAAGGAGCATAACGCACCCGTTTCATTAAAAAGAAACTTTCTGCCATTAAGAAGCGGCAAGGCAAAATTTGCCCTCACTATGCACCTTAAAAGCGGCGACGGCTTTTATTTTAATTTCTACGACATCGACGGAAACGTAACCCTCTCATTAAAGCAGAAGGGTCATTCCCTCGTTTGCGGCGATGCGGTTGTTCCCGCACCCTTCCTTTACGGTCTTCAGTATATTTCAATCGAATTTGACATAGACGAAAAAATTGCCGTTCTCTCACTTTCGGGAAAAGAATGTGCATTTCTTCCCCTTAGCGGAGACTCTCTGGCATCATTGAAGACAGGTTATGACGCCCAAGATGCAGGTGAATTCAAAATCCTTAAGGTTGTTCTCAACATCAACTATCTTGTATGCGACAGAAACTGGAACCCCGTTCACAATACCGATATGCCCGACGACTGGATTGTATATGCAGAAGGCAACGCAAACGCATTTACTTCAAACTACTATGAAGGCAAGCCCGAAACCACCTATGCACTCCACGCACAGAACGGCTCTACCGTTACTGCCTTCCACCCCTTTGAGGAAACAGGCGGAAAGGTGTGCTTTGAGCTCAAATACCTTTCAAAGGGTGAAGGTGACAACATAATCTTTTGCCTTACAAAGGGCGAAGAGGATGTTGTTTCTGTAGTTGATACGGGTACTTATTCCCAGAGTGCGGGCGGAGTTCTTTTGAGAAAGCATTCACCCTACGTATGGCAGTTCTTGAGAATTGAAGCCGATACGGCTACAAAAAAGGCACTTGTAAAGCACAACGGCGTAAAGTGCGGTGAGATTGATTTCGACATCGACACCGACTCCTTTGACGGTATCTCTATTACATATGCCCCCGAAAAAGACGGCTATGTGAGATTTACCGACGTTCTTGCTTTTGTTATCCAGCCCGAGCCCGAGGACTATCCCAAGCCTCCCGTAAGACCCACAATGAAGAACGGCTATACCACAGGTATCAACGTATGCTCACTCTGGAGAAACGGCGAGCATTGGGGCTGGGATGCAATTTCCTCCTTTGAGCTTAATAAGACATTCCTCGGCTACTACGACGAGCCTCTTACAGAGGTTGCCGACTGGGAAATCAAGTGGATGGTCGAGCACGGCGTAAATGCCCAGTTCTACTGCTGGTTTGACAATCAGACAGATGCGCCCATCTTCAAGACGCACATCTGCGGAGCTCTCGATGACGGATACTTTAACGCAAAGTACTGCGACGAAATGAATTTTGCCCTTATCTGGGAAGCGGCAAACGCTTCAAGCCCCAATCTTGAAGGCTTCAAGAAGTATCTTGTCCCCTACTGGGTTGACCACTACTTCTCACACCCCAACTACTACCGTGTTGACGGCAAGGCTGTTCTTGCAGTCTTCGGCTTGCCGAGAGCTATTGCCTCTATGGGCGGCGCCGAAACCTTCAAGGTTGCTATGGAATATCTGGAAGACGTGCTTAAAGGTCTCGGCTACACAGGTCTTATCACAATGACCAGCGGTGAGCCTTCAGAAGAGCTCCACAGAGCAGGTATCACATCCGTTTACGCATATAACTGGGGACATCAGAGCTACAGCTTTGACTACACAAAATCGAGAATCGAGTCCCAGATGATGCAGAATAAACTCCACGTTGTTCCCACCGCCTGTGTCGGCTACAACGACGTTGCCTGGCGTGAGTTCCGTTCGCCATTTACTACTCAGGAAGAATTCGGACAGATGCTCACTTGGATGCGTGACGATGTTCTTCCAAAGTACGAAAACGCCGAGGAGACCTGGAAGAAGAAGTTTGTAATGCTTGCCACCTGGAACGAATACGGCGAGGGTACAATTATGTGTCCGTCAAACATCAACGGCTTCGGCTACCTGAATGAAGTCCGCAAGGCATTCACGGTTGAGGGTGACGATTTTGAATCGGACAGACCTACAGGCGCTGCTTTAGACCGTCTCGGCTACCTCTATCCGAGACCACGTGCCATTATCCAGACACCCCTGCTGGAAAAGACATACTCCGACGAGGGTGATCTCGTATTAAAGCTCGACTTTGATACACAGGAAAAGATTGACAAGTGGGCCTTTAGCGGCGAAGGCTCCATAGAACTTCGAGACGGCAAGCTCTACGGCGAATCGACAGGCTCAGACCCCCAGTTTGTAACCGAGGTCGACTTTGATGCAGACGATGTTGCAATAATCAAGTTTAAAATCCGTGCAAAGAACGGACTTTCTGACTTCTCATCAGCTACGGCAAAGACAGCCTGCCTTATGTGCCACTACATCACAGATGAGGACGGTGAATGGCACTACAACAAGCAGCTCACCCCCAGAGACTTCGACGGCGATTATGCTGTGCTTATGCCCTGTGATGACCCCAAATGGAAAGGTCGAATCAAGGCATTCAGATTTGACCCCTGTGACAATCAGGGTGTGTTTGAGGTTGAAGAAATCCTCTTTATCGGCAAGGATAAGAGCATAATCGAAGCATACATCGATGAAAAGCACTACAAGAGCCACCACAAGGCAAAGCTTGAAGACGGCACAGCTTATGTCCCCTTTGAGCCTCTGCGTGACTTCTGCGTTCTCACAGGCATCTATCACGAATGGAATATTGAAACAAGAACCCTTATGATAGAAAAGAACGGTGTGCAGAGCTTCTGGGCCGAGGGAAGCGACATTGTAAAATGCTCCGACGGCAAAATGATAATGTTGAAGAAGCCTCTCGGATTCTACGACAATCTTCCTATGCTTGAGCTTGCGGTTTTCTGTGAACTTACAGGCTGCAGGTATGAGGTCAAAGGCAACAGAATCGATATTACAACCAAATAAAGCAAAAAGCCGGGGTGTCAAAACCTCGGCTCTTGTTTTCTGTTTTTCCTTCTTATGTGAGTGTGTGTTTCACGTTCTCTGTGTCAAACACATACTCTTTTTTTATTTACATTTTCATTTACATTATCATATACATTTACATATACATAAGGTTACGTTTCGGTTATTGTTCGGTAGCGGTTCGGTACACGTTTGGTTACGGTTTGGTGCAGGTTTGGTGCAGGTTTGGTGCAAGGTTGGTACTTATTCGGTTAAGGTTCGGTGTGCATTTGTATCGGCGAAAGTATGCCAAAACCACCAATAAAGGGTGACGGCATACGGTGAGCCACCGCGGGCAATTCAGTTTTAGGGACGGCGGCTTGCGAGCCGCGGGGTCGGGGAAGCCGTGGAGGCTATTTTTAGCTACCCACGCCTGCACTCCTACAGCGTTAAAACTCTTGCGATGCCCCAAAACTATCATCTATCGTCCGCTGGCGCGGTTACATTCGCAGAGCGAGTCGGGAAAGCCCGACGGCAAATCCACGCCCTATCTCGGATGTAAACAAACCTTTGGTGTCGCTTAAGTTATTCCGTTTGCGTTGCA
>CAZTNR010000122.1:0-3835 GCA_964614955.1 uncultured Oscillospiraceae bacterium
TCGGTATTGAAACTCTCGGCGGCGTATGCACAAAGATGATTGAAAGAAATACAACAATTCCCGTAAAGAAGAGCCAGATTTTCTCAACAGCTGCCGATAATCAACCTGCAGTTGAAATCCACGTTCTTCAGGGCGAAAGAGAAATGGCTGCCGATAATATTACACTCGGCAGATTCAACCTCGACGGTATCCCTGCAGCTCCCAGAGGAGTTCCTCAGATTGAAGTTACCTTCGATATCGACGCAAACGGTATTGTAAATGTAACAGCTAAGGATATGGGCACGGGTAAGGAACAGCATATCACAATCACCTCCAGCACAAATATGAGCAAGGAAGATATTGAAAAGGCTGTTAAGGATGCTGAAAAGTTCGCGGCTGAGGATAAGGAAAGAAGAGAAGCCGTTGATACGAAGAACCAGGCTGAAAGTATGGTATTCCAGACCGAAAAGAGCCTTGAAGAACTTGGCGATAAGGTGACAGAAGAAGAAAAGGCACCAATCCTCGAGAAGAGAGACGAGCTCAAAAAGCTCCTTGAGAATAATGCTTCCACCGAAGACCTCAAGAAGGGTATGGAGGAGCTTTCAAAGGCATTCTACGCTATTTCCGAAAAGCTTTATAAGGCGGCTCAGGAAGCTCAGGGCGCACAGGGCACTGCTGCAGACGGCGGCGTAAATCCCGACGGCACCGTTAACGGCGATTTCGAAGACGCAGACAACAAATAACAGTACGATAAGGTTTGCTTTGCGGCAAAGAGGGTCGATGTGGGCACCAACCCCTACGCTGTTGTTATGTGTTATAACTACAGCTTAATAAAAAAATAAGAAACAATAAACACTTCAAAGCTTTTCATTCGTATTGTTTGATTGTATTATCGTAGGGGTCGATGCTCACATCGACCCGTATACGTTTCATCATTGATAAACTTCTTCCTATAAAGGATATAATTATGGCAGAAAAAAGAGATTTTTACGAGGTACTCGGGCTTTCCAAGGGTGCCTCGGATGAAGAAATAAAAAAAGCCTTCCGTAAACTTGCAAAGCAGTATCACCCCGACCTCAATCCCGGTGATAAGGAAGCAGAGCAAAAGTTCAAGGAAGTTAATGAAGCCTACGGCGTTCTTTCCGACCCCGATAAAAAGGCAAAATATGACCGCTTCGGACACGCAGGCGTTGACCCGTCATACGGCGCAGGTCAGGGCGGCGGCTTCGGAGGCTTCGGCGGTTTTGACGGTGATATCGACCTCGGAGATATATTCGGCTCCTTCTTTGGCGGCGGTATGGGCGGCAGAAGCGGCGGCAGACATCAGAATGCACCTCAGAAGGGTGCAGACCGTGAGGCAAGGGTTACCATTACCTTTGAAGAAGCGGCGTTTGGCTGTAAAAAGGATATAAGCTTCAACAGAATTGAAAAATGTGAGGATTGCGGCGGCTCGGGTGCAGCTAAGGGTACAAATCCCGAAACCTGCTCACAGTGTCGAGGAAGCGGTACTGTTACAAGCCAGCAGAGAACGCCCTTCGGTATGTTCCAGTCCCAGACAACCTGCCCGTCCTGTAACGGTAAGGGTAAGACCATAAAGACACCCTGCGGCTCCTGTAACGGTCAGGGCTTTAACAGAAAGAGTAAGAAGCTCACGGTTACTATTCCTGCAGGTATTGATGACGGTCAGAATGTTGTTCTTTCAGCTCAGGGTGATGCCGGCAGAAACGGCGGTCCCAACGGTGATGTTTATGTTGAGGTTTCAATCAAAAAGCATCCAATCTTTAAAAGAGAAGACAGAAACATATACTGCGATGTTCCGATTACCTTTGCAGAAGCAGTTCTCGGTGCAACAATCGATGTTCCAACCTTGGAGGGTAAAGAGGATTACGAAATTCCCGAAGGAACACAGACAGGCACTGTTTTCAAGATGAAGGGAAAGGGCATTACGGAGATTCGCGGCACAAGACGCGGAGATTTGATCTTCAGAGTTGTAGTTGAAGTACCTGAGAACCTCAATAAACACCAAAAGGATCTTCTTAAAGCGTTCTCTGACTCCATCGGTGAAAAGAATAATGTTCAGAAAAAGAGCTTCTTTGATAAGCTGTCGGATTTGTTTTCGTAGATAACATATAAAAGAACGGGCAATTGCTTGCCCGTTCTTTTTTTGCTTTATAAGTCTATAATTTCCATTCTGACAAGGAAAGTGTCTTCCTTTTTCTTGTCGGTTGCCGTGATTGTGATTCTGCCCCAGCCGCCTTCGTCGCGATGCTCTTCATTGGCATTATAGTCACCGTGAAGTTTTTTCTCGTTTCTTGGGTGGTTTACGCCGTAGAGGCTAAATTCGTTGTCTTTGCCGCCAATCTTTTCTAATTTGAAATTCTTGGGTTCAAGTACGGTGCAGACAAGCTTAGCATTTTCGTTGTAAATTGTAAACTGATTGTCTGAATCGATTGTCGGCTCTGTCTGACAGTGAAGATGGAATGCCTTTATGTAGTTTTCGCTCTGAGCAGTAATTTCATCCTTGACGTTGAATACCATCTTCTTGGGCTCAAAGCTCATTGTTCTTACATATTTTTCCACGCTGTCACGGTAAGGCTCACGAAGGTCACCCGAGAGCTCAACCAGGTCTTCACTTTCTGTGTGGGAAAGAACAACGCCTCTCTTGTAGTATTTCTTGAGTGTTTCAAGATTCGGTACATCGTAACCCTTGTTTATGTAAACCTGACCGCCGTCGTAGATAACTCCGGGTCTTGACCAAAAGTCGCCGTAATAGTCTGAGCCTATCTTTTCAGGGTCTGTGATTGTAACACAGTTGTGCGCGTATGTACGAACGGCATAATTGTAATGATGCTCACATCCGAACCAGTCGTAGTAACCCGAGTCTGTTGCAAGAGTGCCCTTGTGGTAAATCTGGAACTGACCGCAGTCGTAGTGGTCGTGACCTGTTGTAAAGTATTCGCCGATTTTCATAAGGAGCATTGTTTCATTATCCTTGTAAAGCGTAACACCTGCAGGTGTGCCGAAGTATTTTGCCTTTGGCATATTGTTGCTGTCGGAAGCGGGTGTTTTTCCTACAAAGATAAAGAATGCAGAAGGAGAGAGAAGACCTTCGCTGTAAGAGCCGTCGATGTAGTAATCTCTGCCGAACTTATCGGGAACAAGGAATCTTTCGTCGTTGTGCTCCGAGTAATACTTCCAGAATACATCCTTGCCTGTGAGGGCGTGTGAAAAGAACATAGGAACTGTGGCAGGATTTTTCTGAGTATATCCACCGTAGCCTTTGCTTTCATTGAAGTCGTCGCCGATTCTTGTGTATTCACCGTCGGGACGGATAAGATAGAAGAAGCTTTCGCAGAGATTGTCGTGGCACTCATCAAATATTCTTTCTCCGCACATAGCTTCAAACAAAAGCTGACACCACGCCGAGAAGCAGAAACGGTATCCGCCGTATGCAGGACCCTGAAGCTGGAAACCGCCATCAAAGAATTCTCTGTAAACGGGAACATATTCGTCAAAGAGTCTACCTGCACAGTAGTTGTATATGTCGGGCTTTTCATCATATACTGCAATAGCAAAGCTCAAGCAGTCGCGAAGAAGCTGAGCTTCCGTGCCGTGGGATGCAATAGGTGACTGCTTAGAAGGGGGATAGCCTATTTCAAGAGTAGTGGAAAGAATATTTTCACAACTTTCAATAAACTCCCATTTTTGCTTTTCACTAAAATATATGTAAAGCCAGTCGTAACAGAGAGAGCAGGTATGGACAATATGTCCGCCGAAACGCGCTTTCATAAGCCAGTCTGATTCGGGATTGAATTTTCCGCAAAGTCTGAGAGCAATGTCCACAAGCTTCTTTGCT
>CAZTNR010000123.1:0-3830 GCA_964614955.1 uncultured Oscillospiraceae bacterium
TGCAAAACATTCATCCTCTTCGGGAGCAAGTGTAATTGTCTTAATGACGTCAGCATATTCCTTTACGAATTTTGCATCGGGCTTTAAGATATATTCAAGCGCCTGCGCACCCTTCTTTGAAGGGCTGATAAAGGGACCTTCTGCGTGTGCACCGAGAACGACAGAGCCCTTCCAGGTCTTGCTCTTTTCCATACAAGCTCTTACCGATTCGAGAGCCTTCTTGATTGTATCCATACTCTCTGTCATAGTTGTGGGAAGGAATGCAGTAACACCGTTCTGAACGATACCCTCGGCGATTACTCTGATGCTTTCTTCTTCGCCGTCGCAAACATCCTTTCCGAGATAGCCGTGGATATGCATTTCGATAAGACCGGGAGCTACATAGCCGCCATTTGCGTCGATTACTTCTGCACCTTCGGGAATCTGATCACCGGCTACTACGCCTTCGATTACGTCAGAATAAAGAAGCACGCCGTCTTCGACTATTCTGTCCTTCAAGATGATTTTACCATTAACTATAGCCTTCATCTTTTTTCCTCCTGTATATGATATTTTCTTAAATAATTTTAATATTATTTTGGAGCTGAAATTAACTCAACATAATTATAGCACAACGGCGAAATATATGCAATAACAAATTGAAAAAAATATAAAAAAACTCGGTGTCAAAAAGATAATTTACAATAAGGTTTTGTGTCCTTCATTGACAAAGAATGTGTGCTATGATAAAATTGTATGGAACAAAATATGTTTACAACCGTCTAAACAAATGCAGGTGAAATCTATGAAAATCATACACACGGGAGACATACATCTCGACTCCCCTTTTACGTCCCTAAATCCTATTGAAGCAGAAAAGCGAAGAAATGCACTTCGGGCGGCATTTTCATCGCTTATCCTTTATGCAAAAACGGAAAAGGTAGAGCTGTTCTTGATTTGCGGCGACCTTTTTGACGATGAATGTGTAACAAAGGACACTTGTGCAGCCCTATGCAAGGAGATGGCATCTGTTCCCGACTGTTCATTTATCATAACCCCGGGCAATCACGACCCTCTCGGTGAAAAGTCACCCTACAGGCTTATAAGCTTTCCCGAAAATGTATATATTTTCACTTCTCCCGACGTAAAGAAGGTGGAAATCGGAAACAGCGGTGTCTGTGTGTACGGCTCGGCTTATCTTTCGGACACAAAGGCGGCATACAGCTCAGAGAGTCTTCCCGAGCTTGACAGATCAAAGGTCAATATCCTAATGCATCACGGCGACCTTGATGCGCTGTCTTCTCCCTACAGCCCCATTTCCACAAGACAGATTGCCGACAGCGGTTTTGATTATGTTGCCCTCGGACACATTCACAAGGGTACGGAAATCAAAAAGTCGGGTAACACTGCCTTTGCCTACTGCGGCTGCATAGAGGGCAGAGATTTCGGCGAATGCGGCTACAAGGGCGTTATAACAGGTGAGATTGAAAAGGGAAATGTAAACCTGAGACACGTGAGGTTTTCATCAAAAAGATACGAGATTATCACTCACGATGCAACGGGCTGTGAAAGCTTTGTCGACTGCCTTGCAGATCTTGGCGAAAAATGCGCCTCCTTCGGCGAGGACACTCTTCTGCGAGTTGAGCTTACGGGAGTTGTTTCAGAAAGCTTCAGTCCCGATGCCGAAGTGCTCCGAACAATTATAAAGTCTGTATCTTACCTTGAAATCAAGGACAGGACACTGGCACTTCTCAATATGAAGCAATTGAAGGAAGACAAAACCCTTGCAGGTGAATTTTACAGAGCTCTTGAGGAAAAGCTGTTCTCGGATAACGAAGAAGAAAAGAGAATTGCCTCAGAGGCATTGAAGTACGGGCTTCGCGCAATATACGGACTTGAGATAAAAGCATAATCTTAACTTTGCGTAGGACGTAATGAAAGGAATGATTATATGAAAAAAATACGTTTTGGAATTTTTATTCTTGCCATAATTACAGCACTTAACATTACCGCTTTCGCAAAAACGCACAAGACGGATATTTTGGGTAATGACACAATTACATATACATTAGAGGAAGACGACAAGCTTTCAGCAGAACTATTTATTGATAAAAACGGAATTTTCCGAATAAAGCTTATTTCCCTATCAACCACGGGAGGCTTTGACCCGAAAATATCAGTGTCAATAAACAAAGGAAGCAAGGAAATATATTCCTTTACCACGGATAAGCCCTCAGCCGTCAGCGGTGAACTTAATGTCGAAAAGCACGACTTTTTGGTAAGTCTTCCCGAAGGCAAGTACGAATTTGCTGTCAGGAATCTTACAAAATTTTCCGACGTTTCCTTTACGATTGAAACGGCATTTACTGCAGAGGAAAACACAGAGGGAAACGACAACGGTTCATTTGAAAAGGCAACGGAAATTGAAACGGGCACAAAGTACTACGGCGGAATTTCAATGGAAAATGAAGCAGACTGGTTCACCTTTGAGATGCCCTATGACGGATATGCATTCTTTGAAATGTATTCCCCTCAGCTGAAGGTGTTTTCTCTTTATGACGAAAACAAAAGAGAAATCGGCAACATCGGCATAGAAATTGAAGAACAGGACAAGGTTTATTCTCTCAGAAACGGTCTTGCAAAGGGAAGATACTACATTTCTGTGTCTCCCGAGGAGGATTATGCTTCACCCCTATACACAATAGAGGTTATTCCCTACCAAGGTGAATATTTTGAAAAGGAATTCAACAATCAGCTTGAAACAGCAACCCCTGTTGAGTTTGGTAAAAAGTATCAGGGAAATCTTTTCGGTATTGACGACGAGGATATTTTTACCTTTACCCTTACCCAAGACAGCGGTGTAACCTTTGACTTTTCAGACACCCACTCAGCAAAAAAAGGGCACTACAGCATATGGCTTTCAGACGGTGAAGGGTTTATCTTCACCGAAAACAACTGCGGCTCGGTTACCAAGGCATTGAATCTTGAAAAGGGTACATATTACTTCTCGGTAAACGGCATAAGCAAGGAAAGGTTTACCCATATGCCCTATGCAATTGAGGTAACGCCCGACAAAAATCTTGCAATCTGCCCTCCCGAAGAAGATACAAATGTGGGTGAAAATAAGCCTGATGAAAAGGAAGAAGACTTCCGTTTTGATGATGTAAACGAGACTTCCTGGTATTACAATGACGTAATGGAAGCATACAGGGAAGGTCTTGTAGAGGGTATACCGACGACAGAAATGTACGACGGATACCTTTACTGTCCGGATATCGGAGTATCAATTGCCGAAGCAATCACAATGGCAGTGCGTACCCACAGCAAAAAACACGGTATCGAATATGAGTATGCACTTACAGGCGGCAAATGGTACGATTTCTATGTGAATTATGCAAAGCAGCACAGCATAATAGAAAAAGATTTCGAAGATTACAACAAAAAAGCAACAAGAGCAGAGGTTGCATACATCTTCTCAAATCTTTTTGATGATATTGAGACCGGAAAGAACACAATCATCCCCGATGTTGACGAAAACACAGAATACCGTGACAGCATACACAAGCTGTATGCCCTCAGAATTCTAAAAGGCGATGACGAAAATGGTACATTTTATCCCGAAAGAAATCTTACACGTGCAGAAGCGGCGGTAATACTTCTGAGAGTTCACAACGCAGAATAAAGCAAAGAGCCGACAGCAAAATGCTGTCGGCTCTTCAGTCTGTAGCAAAACCCCATTTCCGCAAAGGAAATGGGGTAAAATAATGCATAAAAGAGGAAACCGTGAGAAAAAGAGAGGAAAAGAAACTCCCCCCGAACCTATGAATTGCATATTTTTTGAGATTCATGGC
>CAZTNR010000124.1:0-3822 GCA_964614955.1 uncultured Oscillospiraceae bacterium
GTTATTACTTTCTGAGGCCGAGCTTTTCAACGATTGCACGGTAACGGTTGATGTCTACCTTTGTGAGGTAAGCGAGAAGGTTTCTTCTGTGACCTACCATCTTAAGAAGACCTCTTCTTGAGTGATGGTCATTGTGGTTAGCCTTGAGGTGTTCGTTGAGAGAGTTGATTCTGTATGTGAGAACCGCAATCTGAACCTCAGGAGAACCTGTGTCGCCTTCGTGTGTCTTGTACTGATCGATGATCTGCTGCTTCATTTCCTTTGTAATCATTGTGTTTTCCACCTTTCTTTAATTTAAGCTATAAACCTCATAACTGTGCACAGGGTAGGTGAATGCCTCTAAAACCTTTCGGTAAGGCTTTGTCCCCAAGCAAGGCTACGGGTAATACACTTACTGCATTATTGTATCACAACGAATTTATTTTGTAAATAGTTTTACAAAAATAAAAGTAAATATTCTGTGAATGAAATCAGTAGTTGATTTTTCCTTTTTTCATTCGTCTGAGAATGGTGAGAATTATCAGAACCGCAAGCGCCAACGCTAAAATTATGCCTACCGTTACCATTTCACTGATATCGAGACTGCTTCTAACTTCAATCCAGCTTGAATCGTAAAGGGAATTTACATCGTCGGGAAGCGCAACATAGCTTTCTGCGCTTTTTAGTTGATCATCGGTAGGGTAGATACGTTCATCAAACTCGACAATTTTTGCCGCTTCCGTATGAGGTGTGAAATAACAGATGTATTCGCAGTTTGCAACAGCGATATCCGTTTCACAAAGAAAGTTGATAAAGGCTTCTGCCGCTTCTTTGTTTTTAGCACCCTTTGGTATGCAAGCTGAGTCAATAAAGATATTAAAGCCTTCTTTTGGATAGTAGAAAGCAAGACTCTCGTTGTTTTCCATCATGGAAAGGCAGTCTCCGGCGTAGTAGGGAGCAATATAAGCGGACTCATTTTCCATTTTATCAAATGTCTGGTCCATTACATATGCCTGATTTACAGAACGCTGTGCTTTGAGAATTTCGGTTGCATCTTCGATTTCTTCTATGTCGGTAGAGTTCAGAGAATAGCCGAGCTTTTTCAGCGCAATTCCGAATGCATCACGGGAATTGGAAAACATAAGAATATTACCGGCATATTTTTTGTTCCAAAGTAAATCCCACGTTCCGATATCGGTCTTGTCTACATACTCTGTGTTATAAACAATACCGACAGTACCCCAGGTGTAGGGAACGGAATACTCACCTGTTTTATCAAAATCGGGATATCTGTACTTGTCATCAATCATTGTGATGTTCGGTACATTATCAAAATTGATTTTTTCGAGCATATCCTCGCGTATCATTCTCGAAATCATATAGTCCGACGGAATGATAATATCATACTGAGGATTGTCACGGCTGGCAGACAGCTTTGCGTAAAGATCCTCGTTTGTTTCATAGTTGTTATATACAACTCTTATGCCTGAAATCTTTTCGAATTCCTCAAGGACATTTAAAGTGCCTTCGCTGCCGTCTGAGATATATTCGCCCCAGTTAAATACATTGAGCGTGATGTTTTTATCTCTGAATTTTGAATAATACTCTTCATTTTCAACTTCAATAGCTGAAGCCGAAACAATAAGCGATGAGAAAATCAGGAGTGATATTAGTATTTTTTTCATAATATTCCTCCTTACTTACCCGAAAAAGCCGATGCTTTGCGTGCATCTTCCTTCTCTTTCTTTGCACTTATTATGTTAACAACGATAAGTATTGCCAGTACAACAACAAAGAGAATAGTAGAAAGCGCATTGATTTCGGGGCTGATTCTCTTTTTTGTCATAGAGTATATTGTGACGGGCAGGGTCTGAGAATCGGGACCTGCTGTAAAATAGCTGATTACAAAGTCGTCGATAGAGTAGGTGAGTGCCATAAGTGTACCTGTAACAATACCGGGCATTATCTCGGGCATTACCGCTTTAAAGAATGCCTGCCTTCTGTTACAGCCAAGGTCAAGAGCCGCTTCGTAAAGGTTTACATTCATTTGTCTGAGCTTTGGCAAAACATTTAGCACAACTGTCGGTACACAGAATGTAATGTGTGCAAGAATCAACGTAAGATACCCGGGTGTCAGCTTAAAGAATGTAAATAACAGCATCAACGAAATACCTGTTACAATTTCGGGGTTCAGATTCTGCAAATACGTTGCATTTTTCAAGATGCTCTTTGGCAGCTTTTTCATATTATGCATTCCGAATGCTGCTGCCGTACCGAGAACAGCCGAGCAAATGGAAGCAATAATGGCGATGAATAATGTGTTCATCAAAGAAGATATTATAAGCTCATTCTTGACAAGCTCACCGTACCACTTAAATGAAAAGCCTGTCCAGACCGTACCCTTTGATTCGTTGAAGGAATATACAATAAGTACGAGTATCGGCAAATAGAGAAACGCAAATACAAGTGCAACGTAGAATTTGGAGATAAACTTTTTCATATCATTGAATCCTCCATTTCATCGTTGTCAAATGAATTGAAGATACCCATACTGATGAACACTACAACCATAAGCATAAGGGAGGTTGCGGCTCCGTAATTCAGGTTGTATTCATTGCCGAGGAACTGCTGCTGAATAAGGTCGCCGATAAGGAAACAGTTGCTTCCTCCGAGAAGCCCCGAAATAACAAAGGTACTTACCGCAGGAACAAAGGTTACTGTTATACCTGTCAAAATGCCGGGGAAGCTGAGTGGGAGTACGGTTTTTGTTATAACCTGAAGACCGTTGCAGCCAAGGTCCTGAGATGCTTCAATTACGCTCTTGTCAATTTTTGTCATAATTGAATACAGAGGAGTTATCATAAAGGGGAGATAGTTGTAAACCATACCGAGAACAACCGCACCGCTGTTGTTAATAAGCTGGATTTTGGGAAGTCCCAGGTTGCTGAGAAAGGAATTAATAAGACCGTTGTTGTCTAAGATTGTTATCCATGCATAGGTTCTCAAAAGAAAGTTCATCCACATAGGGAGCATCACAAGTAGGAGTATAACTCTCTGAATGCTTTTTGAGCTTCTTGACATTGTAAATGCAAGAGGATAAGCAATAACAAGACATATGGCTGTGGCAATAACAGCAAGATAAACAGAACGTATAAGCACAGGAAAATAGCGGCTTGCATTTGCCAGGTTTTCAAGCGTAAGCGTGCCTGTGTCCTTTGATGTCACCGCATAATAGATAACGAGTATAAAAGGAATAACCGTAAAAAATAAAACCCATAAAATGTAGGGAAAAGCAGCCTTAGAATTTGTTTTCATCGTCGTCACCCTCATTTGCAGGAGCACCGAAAGAGATGGGTTGAACATCGCTCTTGTGCATAATGTGAATGTCCTCGGGATTGAGGCTCATACCTATAAAAGCACCGGGCTCTGCTGACTTTGTGGAGTGAATCTTCCACTTGGTACCGAATACATCTACGATAATTTCATAGTGTACACCCTTGAAGGTTACTGTTTCGACGGTGCCGTCTATAGTGTTGTCGCCTGTGGGACCGAATTTTATATCCTCGGGACGTATTACAACATCAACGGGAGTCATCTTTCCAAAACCTTTGTCAACGCAGACAAATCTCTGATTTGCAAATTCAACATCAAAGTCGTCGTGCATAAGTCCTGTTACAATATTACTTTCACCTATAAACTTTGCAACAAAGGGGTTGACAGGCTCATTGTAAATGTCCTGCGGTGTACCTATCTGGTCAATAACGCCGCCGTTCATTACGACAATTGTTTTGGGCATAGTAATTGCTTCTTGCTAATGTTGGGGTATATATATTAATGTAATGT
>CAZTNR010000125.1:0-3763 GCA_964614955.1 uncultured Oscillospiraceae bacterium
CCTTCTTGGGACCTACTACCGTTACTCTTTCTTCGCAAGCAAACTGACCGGGCTGGGAAAGATCCTTCTTATGTGTAAGTTCGTGACCCTTACCGAAAAGGATTTCGATGTGTTCAGCAGTCAAATGTACGTGACGTGCCGATGTTTCAATTAATACCTGTGCCATTTTGTGACAGCTCCTTTATTTTATGTTTATTTTTATTAATTATTCAACAGGGTATGCAACGGTTGTCATAAGTGCCATTTCAACCTCGCTTGTGTCGAGTCTTGAATACTGACATACAACCTCTACATCCGATTCAACGAGAATTGCGTAGGGTACATCACGTGCGATTTTATTGCCGCTTTTACCCACAATTTTATCAAGTCTTATATGGTGAGTTCTTCCTGCACCGCAGAAGGAAACAAAATCGCCTTCTATCTTATCTCTGTCCTCATAGAAAAGTGTAAGATTGATTGTGGCGTCCTTATCACCTGTGTTGAGTACACAGATTGCCTCGTGGCTGATACTCTCGTTTTTTGATACTGAATTCAAAAAGCAGTCGGGTATAAGCCAGGTCTTTTTACCGTATGTTTTTCCCATTTGGGTGCACCTCCATACAAATTTCATTTTAAACCAATTTATTTTACCACAATTTAACACGGCAAATATGTATATTTTGTAAACTTAGGAGAATTTGTGAATAAATTATCGTACTTTTTTACTGAAAGGAAAAGAGCAGAGGAACCCCCTGCCCTTTTTGAGAAAAACACTATGAAAAGATTATTCGTCTTTATTTGGAAATCTTCCGGAATAATGTCCGGGTGAAGCACCGAAATGCTCCTTGAATGCCTTGCTGAAGGCATATACGCTGGAATAGTTCATAATTCTTGCAACTTCGGAAACCGATGTTTTATTGTCCTGAAGCAGTTTTCTTGCTTCATTCATTCTCTTGGTCTTGAAATACGAATTGAGTGTGACACCTACGGTTTTGCGGAAAAGCGTTGAAATATAGCTGTAGTTATATCCGACTGCCGCCGCAACCTCACGCAGGTTCTTCATGCTGTAAATTCTCGAATCGATATAGCTCATAACCTGACCGCATATACGCAGGTTTGCATCATCCGAATCTGAAGCTTCAAGACAAGCTCCCATATTTCTCAGCAGATACACAAGCAGCTGGCTGCACAAAAGCGACAGAAGCTGCATCGAAAAAGCCTTATCCGAAGCATTAAGCTCATTGCAGATATTCTTTACCGTAACATTCACGGTCTCATCGGCAAAAAACCTGCTTTCAAAATCGTACAGACCCGATTTCACACCGCAGAAGCCCTCACCGTAATTTCCGGCAGTGACCGTAAAGGAAATTACTGAAAACTCAGAAGTTGATGTCTCAACATCTAAAAGCTCTGCAGGTTCAAAGGGCAGAATCAATGCCGCCTGCCCCTTGGCAAGCTCACACCTCTCATCCTTGCAAGCAAGCTTCAGCTTACCGTTCCTTACCAGAACAAGCTTATAGGTCTCGTCACCGAGAATCTCAGGTGCAACGGTGCCGTTATCAAACACCGCACAGAGATTACAGTCCTCCAAGTTTATCGGGAAATTTTTTTCAGCCACCGTTTCACGCCCTTTCATCACTTATCTTACATATTAAGATTATCACAATTTCCTTTTGTCATCAATGACTTTTTGTTGCATAAAATATTTTTCTCTTGACATTTTCTTGCACAGTGTATATAATTAAGTTATTAAAAGGAAGTGACAGAATGGATCGACATTTAAACATTATCGTTGACGATAACGCCAACTATGAGGAAGAACTTATAAAAATATTTGAAGCGTCCGCAAATTCAACCAACCAAATAGTTTACTATTTTAAGGACAGAGACACAAACCCGCTCAAAAACGTAGTTACTGGCAGTATCTCTTGCAACGAGGTTACACACTATCACAAGCACGACTTTTATGAAATCAACTATGTTATGTCGGGTATTCTTCACGAAATCATTGCCGGAAAATATTTTACGCTCACCGCGGGAAGCATCCTGATAATGGCTCCGGGGGTTTTTCACTCTTGCGTTCCCGAGACAGACGCCGAGTGCTACAACATAATATTTGAAAAAGACTATTTCAGCCGCATTTCCGAGAGCTACAAGAGCTACGACCCCGATAACTACCTGACTCATCTTTCCGAAAACACAATATATACAACAATAGATACGGGAGAATTGGAAGAAATCAAAATAACTGCTTCGAAGGCTTTAAAAATATCTCAAATGCTGGTACATCATTCGGATTTATACGAAAATCTCAGCCTTGAAAACACCGCCTCCGAGCTTTTACTCCTGCTCACCAAGATTCCGAGGCACGAATTCGATTTTAAATCGGGAAAACAGCATCAAATTGAAAACTTCTCTCCCGACGATATTGTCAGATACATAACCGACAACTTTGACAAAATCAATCTTTCGGATACTGCACTTCGTTTCGGATACTCAAAATGCCAGCTTCACCGCATTCTCAAGAAGCACACGGGATATACCTTCACCGAGCTTATACGTAATATAAGAATGCAAAGAGCAAGGCACTATCTGCTAAACACTCACCTGCCGATGAAAAACATCGCATATCTTCTGGGCATTGACAGTGCAGAGCATTTTTCAAGAATGTTTACAAGACACAGAGGTATGACACCAAAGGATTACAGGAATGCATATATGAGAACAAGTCTCAAGAAAGAAAAAAAGTAATCCCTTGCGCCGTCGTTTGGTGCAAGGGATGGATAACCGTGATATTTATATTGTTTCAGCACCGATACTTTGTCGGTGCAGCAATTTCGCCGATGTCGTTGTTTGACATCGGCGAAAAGTTATTTACGCGATTAATACGGCTTGTTTCGCAGGAAAACCACACGCGAAATTGCCAGCGGTGGCTCACCGCTGAACGCGTCCGCTGCCGCCGTTTTTAACGAGGGCTTCAACCTCGGAAACGGTAACTAAGTTCATATCGCCTTCGATTGTGTGCTTGAGTGCAGAGGCTGCTACTGCAAATTCGATGATGTCCTGGCTGGACTTGCCTGTCATCATAGAGTAGATAAGACCGCCGCCGAAGGAGTCGCCGCCGCCGACACGGTCAACGATGTGTAAGCTGTACTTGTTGGAGAAGAAGTAGTCAACGCCGTCGTAAAGCATTGCGCCCCAGTTGTTGTCGTTGGCAGAGATGCTTTCTCTGAGAGTTATTGCAACATACTTGAAGCCGAACTTGTCAGCCAGCTGCTTTGCAACGCTCTTGTAGCCTTCGTGGTTTAATTTACCTGCATTTACATCTGTACCCTCAGCCTTGATGCCGAATACGTCGTCTGCATCTTCTTCGTTGGCAATACAAACATCAACGTAAGGCATAAGCTGACCCATAACCTCTCTTGCCTTGTCCTTTGTCCAGAGCTTCTTTCTGTAGTTGAGGTCGCAGGAAACCGTGATGCCCTTTTCCTTGCACACCTTGAGTGCATCAAGTGTAATTTCAGCAACATTGTCGCCAAGGGCAGGAGTGATGCCTGTGAAGTGGAACCAGTCGGCACCGTCAAGAATCTTTTCCCAGTCAAAGTCCGCTTTTGTAGCTGTAGCGATAGAAGAGCCTGCTCTGTCGTATACAACCTTGGAGCCGCGAACGGATGCACCCTTTTCGAGGTAGTAGATACCTACTCTGTCGCCGCCTCTCACGATGTCCTTTGTATCAACTCCGTACTTGCGAAGGCTGTTTACTGCCATCTGACCGATTTCGTGG
>CAZTNR010000126.1:0-3745 GCA_964614955.1 uncultured Oscillospiraceae bacterium
CCTTTTCAAAAAAGCACCGGACAGGACAATCCTTATCATTTTTATAAGCATATATCTTTCTCACGAAAGCACCTCTCTCTTTTCAAATATAATTTAGCCTTAAACTTCGATCACCTCCGAAATTTCTATTTTATCGCGATAATTTATAGAAAAAATAAGACTTAAATCAGCGAAACACCCTTGTATCAAGGGATTTCCTAATTCAAGTCCTATTATAGCACAGTCGCCTTTTCACCAACAGAGCCGAAACAGGCAAGACAATTACAAGCAGATGCATTATGCTCAGAGCAGGCTGCCTTACCGATTCTCTGACCATTTCGTTTACAGGCGATTTTTCCGACGTTGAAATCCTGGGTGTAAAGCTCTACGGTGCAGTCCCCGACGAAAGGGATATATTTCCGACGCCCGACAGCGTTTGCTTTGGCGGCAAAACCGTTTGCCCCTCTGCTTTTGATACATATTCTGCGGACTGCAGTAATGCAAAGCAGGCAGGTAAAACTCTTACTGAAAAGTATGCCGAAATTACCAGCGTTACCGTGACTGAAGCTGAAGAAGGCAAAATCAGGCTTGTTACGGATGCTTCTGTTAAAACCGAAGGGTTTATGCTTGAAGTTACAGAAAACGGCGCAGAAATCAAGGCAAGCGATCTTAGAGGCTTTGTGATGGGAGCAGAAGCCTTTATAAAGCTATGTGAAAAGGATAGAGTTTATACAGCAAAGGTTGAAGATGCTCCTGCATACCCGTTCCGCGGCGTACACCTCTTTTTGCCCTCTGAAAGACAGATGGGATTTGCAAAGAGACTCATCAAATATATGATTTCACCTATGGGATATAATAACGTCATTATCGAAATCGCAGGCGGTATGAAATTTGATTCCCATCCCGAAATCAATGAGGCTGTAATACGCGCAAACAAAATGCACGAAGAAGGCAAGTGGCCCGAGTTTCCTCACGCAGGCGTTTCCGAAGGTGGCTGTACAAGTAAAGAGGCAATTGCTGATTTTGTGGATTATATCCGTTCCTTCGGTATTGATGTTGTTCCCGAAGTGCAGAGCCTCGGTCACGTGCAGTTTATGACCCTTGCACACCCGGAAATTGCCGAGATTGATGCGGACGCCGTTGATATTAATGCAGACACCGTTACTGAGGACGCCCGTCCCAAAACCTTCTATAACCACTGCTATTGCCCGTCAAATCCCAAGTCTTATGAAATTCTCTTTGACCTTATAGACGAGATTGTAGAGGTATTCAAGCCCCGTGAATACGTTCATATGGGTCACGACGAGGTTTATGAGCTGGGAGTATGCCCTGTGTGCAAGAATAAGGATGGGGCACAGCTCTATTACGATGATATAATGAAAATCAGAGCACACCTTGCATCAAAGGGACTCAAAATGATGATATGGTCGGATATGATTCAGCCTGTGTCCCATTACACATCACGTTCTGCAATAGATATGCTTCCCAAGGATATTTTGATGCTTGACTTTATCTGGTACTTCCACTTTGACAAGGATATCGAGGATAATCTTCTCGAAAAAGGCTATACCGTAGCAATCGGTAACCTTTATTCCAGCCACTACCCGAGATTTGAAACAAGAATCAGAAAACAGGGTATGATAGGCGGACAGATTTCTGCCTGGGTTGCAACAACGGAAAAGACACTTCAGCAGGAAGGTAAGCTTTATGACTTTATAATGACAGCCCAGATGCTGTGGTCCGATTCCTACAGAAAGGTATATACCTTCTGCTATGACAGAATGATAAAGGCTATAATGCCCAAGATGCGTGAAAACCTCAAGGGCGTAAAGTATACGTCACTCAAAGACGGCGCAAGCTTTGAAATAATATCACAGAGCGATATAGATTTTCCGCCAAAGAATTCTGTAAATCAAAAGGTTGATATAACGGTTGACGGCGAATACAGAAGCCTCATTTTCAGTCATACAGAGCTTAAAAAGCTTATACGCCTTCCTTGGTATGACCACGATGTAACAGGTAAGTATATCCTCACATATTCCGACGGAACGTCTGAGGAAATCGATATTACCAATAACGGCATTATCGGGCATTGGAACAGACGTCAGAATGAAGCTGTTACACATCCTATGTACCGCCATACAGGCTATACCTCAACCTATTACACCGACAGTGATGAGTTCAAGACGGCAGACGGTGAAAATGTATGCATCTATAAATATGAGCACATTTTACCCGAGGGCAAGAAGCTTACAAATGTAAAACTCGTTCAGAGCGAAAAGTTTGATACAGATATATTCCTTCTCAAGCTTGAAGGCGTAAAATAGTAAAAAAGCCGCGGATAAAACCGCGGCTTTCACTGTCCTGCTTTTTGTACACCTCTTGCTGTATCATAGACTTAAAGAAAGGGGAAATGAATATGGAAACAATGTTCATAACAATAACAGGCGCAAATCACTACTACGGACTTAAGCCCTTTAAGGTGGGAAATATAGTGAAGCTTGTGAAGGACAGGCAAAACGGCTATGATTCCGAGGCTGTTGAGGTAATAATGCCGTATATTTCCACAGCAGGATACGTCGCCAACAGCCCTAATACTACTTTTCAGGGTACCTACAGCGCAGGCAGACTTTATGACAGAATAGGGGAATACGCCTACGCAAGAATTATGTTTGTGACCCACTCTTCGGCAATTGCCCTTGTGTTGTCTCAGGAGGCAGAGTGCGTTTGCGATGAGATGTTCGATAAAGACGATGGTGATGCTATAGCTTTTTAAAACTTTTTGAAATAAAAATGCAAAACCCCCTTTTCAAAACTGTTTTGGCGTGTTATAATATATAGGTTGAAAAATATATGCGAGGTAACAATGATGAACAGATTGGGTTTTGACAATGATAAATATCTTGCTATGCAGTCGGAGCATATAAGAAAACGCATTTCGGATTTCGGGGGAAAGCTCTACCTTGAATTCGGCGGAAAGCTTTTTGATGATTATCACGCATCCCGTGTGCTTCCCGGTTTTCAGCCTGACAGCAAGATAAGACTTCTTCAGGAACTCAAGGATGATACTGAAATTGTTATTGTAATCAATGCTGCGGATATCGAAGCCAATAAGACAAGAGGAGATCTCGGCATAACATACAATGATGACGTGCTTCGCCTTATTGATACCTTCCGTGAGCTTGGACTGTACGTGGGAAGCGTTGTAATTACCCGCTATAACGGTCAGAGCAGTGCCAATGCTTTCCATAAGCATCTGACACAGCTGGGTGTCAAGTGTTACCTTCACTATTCCATAGCAGGCTATCCTTCGGATGTCAAGCATATAGTAAGCGATAAGGGACTCGGACAGAATGAGTATATCGAAACATCCCACTCACTTGTTGTAATAACCGCACCCGGTCCCGGAAGCGGAAAAATGGCAACCTGTCTCAGTCAGCTTTATCACGACAACAAAAAGGGAATAAAGGCAGGCTATGCAAAGTTTGAAACTTTCCCTATATGGAACCTTCCGCTGAAGCACCCCGTAAACCTTGCTTATGAAGCGGCAACGGCAGATCTTAATGACGTCAATATGATTGACCCGTTTCACCTTGAAGCTTACGGTGAAACGGCCGTGAACTATAACAGAGACGTTGAAATATTCCCCGTGCTTGCGGCAATTTTCCAGAAGATTCAGGGCTCCTGTCCTTATAAGTCACCTACGGATATGGGTGTAAATATGGCAGGTAACTTCATTGTTTACGACGAGGCGTGCAGAGAAGCA
>CAZTNR010000127.1:0-3667 GCA_964614955.1 uncultured Oscillospiraceae bacterium
TACCGATAAGATAGAGGTCTTCACCTTCAATCTTATACATCATAGCATCCATTTCGGCAAAGGACATAACGCCTGTTACAACCTCGCTTCTGATCATAAAGGGAGGTACGCAATAGGTAAAGCCTCTGCCAATCATAAAGTCTCTTGCGTAGGAAATAACCGCAGAGTGAATTCTTGCAACATCGCCCATAAGGTAGTAGAAGCCGTTACCTGCAACCTTTCTTGCAGAGTCAAGGTCGATACCTGCAAAGCTTTCGAAGATATCCGTATGATAAGGAATTTCAAAGTCGGGGGTTACGGGCTCGCCGTATCTCTGGATTTCTACGTTTTCGCTGTCGTCCTTACCGATAGGAACGCTCTTATCGATGATGTTGGGAATTGTCATCATAATGGTCCTTATGCGTTCGGCAACCTGTGCTTCTTCGGCTTCGAGTGCTGCCATTTTATCAGCCTGCTGTGTAACAAGCTTCTTCATCTCTTCTGCTTCTTCCTTCTTGCCCTGACCCATAAGAGCGCCTATCTGCTTTGAGTACTTATTTCTGTCGGCACGGATTGCTTCGGCTTCTTGCTTTAATGCTCTGTCCTTGATATCAAGCTCGATTACTTCATCAACAAGAGGAAGCTTTGAGTCCTGAAACTTATTCTTGATATTCTGCTTTACAATTTCGGGGTTTTCTCTAACAAATCTGAGGTCTAACATTTTTCTTTTCTCCTTTTTGGGTTATATATTTTACATTATTATCAACATTTCAAAGCCTCTCTATCAGAGGGAGGTGGATTTGCCGCAGGCAAAGACGGAAGGAGCCTACAAAGAATAAATGTCAGCAAAAAAACGACATCACGCGTTCTCCTTCAGTCACTTCGTGACAGCTCCCTCCCGGAGGGAGCCGTTTTTTCGATTACTGCAACAAATAAAAAATCCCAAGATTCCTAAAAAGAATCAAGGGTGCTGAAATTTGCACGGTACCACCTTGCATTTAACTCGGATTTCTTAACGCGAAATGCACGTCTTGCTCGTCGCAGGATGCTCGGGAATGGAAAACGGTCTTTCTCTTACGCACTCACAGCCAAGGTGCGATTCTCTTTGAAGGGAACACGTCCGTATTTTTTCCGTCGTTGCAATTTTTGATGCATAAATTATACCGCTAAACGGCGGCTTTGTCAATAGATTTTTCAAAAATCGCCGTCTCTGTCCCTTTATTGCTTATTTGTAACACTTATGTAACTTGACTTTTACGCTCTTTGAGTGTAATATATATTATGTATAGGTATTTACAACAACAGCATTAACTGCAGTTTGCCGTCGATGCATTTGTTGCCACTCCGCATTCCGCATTTTCCCGACCGTGCGTGTGCAAGAAAGGATACAGTATTTATGACCTCAGTACCCGAAATATTCGCCTCCAACGTCTTCAACGACGATGTGATGCGAGACAAATTACCCAAAGACGTATACAAATCCTTAAGAAAAACCATTGAAGAAGGCGAAGACCTCGACAAGAGCGTTGCCAATGTTGTGGCAGGTGCTATGAAGGACTGGGCTGTTGAACACGGCGCAACCCACTTCACCCACTGGTTCCAGCCGCTTACGGGCATTACAGCCGAAAAGCACGACAGCTTTATCACTCCCCTGTCCTCCAGCCACGTAATTATGGAATTCTCGGGCAAGGAGCTTATAAAGGGTGAAACAGACGCGTCGAGCTTTCCTTCGGGCGGTCTCAGAGCCACCTTTGAAGCAAGAGGTTATACTGCCTGGGATCCCACAAGCTATGCCTTTGTAAAGGACGGCTCACTCTACATACCCACCGTTTTCTGCTCCTACGGCGGCGAAGCGCTTGACAAAAAAACTCCGCTTCTTCACTCGATGGAGGCTATAAACGAGCAGGCTCTGAGAATTCTCAGACTCTTCGGCAACAATTCGGCAAAGAGAGTAACCTCCTCTGCAGGTGCCGAACAGGAATACTTTATAGTAGACAAGGAAAACTACGGCAAGCGTGAGGATCTTATCTTCTGCGGCAGAACACTTTTCGGTGCAAATCCCCCGAAGGGTCAGGAAATGGACGACCATTACTTCGGCACAATCAAGCCGAGAATTGCCTGCTTTATGAAGGAGCTTGACGAAGAGCTCTGGAAATTAGGTGTTCTTTCCAAGACAAAGCACAACGAGGCGGCTCCTGCACAGCACGAGCTTGCTCCCATATTCACAAGCACAAACATCGCCACCGACCACAACCAGATTATCATGGAAATGATGAGAAAGGTTGCGGACAAGCACGGTCTTGTTTGTCTCTTACATGAAAAGCCCTTTGCAGGCGTCAACGGCAGCGGCAAGCACAACAACTGGTCTATCGCCACCGACAAGGGTGAAAATCTTCTCAACCCCGGCAAGACTCCCCACGAAAATGCACAGTTCCTTCTCTTCCTTGTGGCAGTTATCAAGGCGGTTGACGAGTATCAGGATTTACTCAGAATTTCCGTAGCCTCTGCAGGCAACGACCACAGACTCGGTGCAGGCGAAGCACCTCCTGCCATAGTTTCAATGTTTATCGGCGACGAGCTCTCTGCAATACTTTCTGCAATCGAAAGCGGCAAGAGCTACGGTGGTGCCGAAAAGCAGAGAATGGAAATCGGCGTTCACGTGCTTCCCACATTCACAAAGGACACGACCGACCGCAACAGAACAAGTCCCTTTGCTTTTACGGGCAACAAGTTCGAATTCAGAATGCTTGGTGCGTCCCAGTCCATATCCGACCCCAACATCGTGCTTAACACAATAGTTGCCGAGGAACTGAGGCAGTTTGCGGACGAGCTTGAAAAGGCAGACGATTTCTCGGGTGCTCTCGAAGCGCTTATAAGAAGGACAATAAAGGAGCACAAGAGAATCATATACAACGGCAACTGCTACAGCGACGAATGGAAGCTTGAGGCAGAAAAACGCGGTCTTCACAACTACGCAACAACAGTTGAGGCACTTCCCCACTTTGTTGACAATGAGAACGTAAAGCTCTTTACAAGGCACAAGGTATTCTCGGAGCCCGAAATGCATTCCCGTCTTGAAATTCTCCTTGAAATGTATGCAAAGACGATAAACATCGAGGCGCGCACCTTTGTTGATATGACAAAGAAGCAGATTATACCTGCAATATGCGAATACAGTGCACATCTTGCAAGAGACATTTCGGCAAAGAAGGCTGTCGGCGACTTTATTGATGCCACACCCGAAACCGAGCTTCTCACAAAGATTTCAACACTCAACAAGAAGCTGTTTGAGCTCGGAAACACTCTCGAAGGAAATCTGAAGAATGCACCCTCTTACAAGGATGCGCTTGAAAAGGCGGTTTACTTCAGAGTCAGCATTTTTGAAGTTATGCAGGAAATACGTGCGGTTATAGACGAGATTGAGCCTCACGTTCCCAAGACAATCTGGCCTGTACCAACCTATAGCGAGTTACTTTTTGACATTTAAATATAAACGCAAAAGCGGACATCCGAAAAGGGTGTCTGCTTTTTGTTTTTTGTTTTTTTGTTTTTGCATATCTTATTATCTGCAAATTTATATTATCTGCGAATTTGTGTTGTATAGGACGGCCGTCTGCGGACGGCGGGGGTGTTACTTTTCGTGACCGAAAAGTAACCAAAAGGTCCCACTCATTTTCGGCTCCACTCC
>CAZTNR010000128.1:0-3287 GCA_964614955.1 uncultured Oscillospiraceae bacterium
GAAGCTCGATAAGCTCGCAGGCTCTTTCGATTGCAGGAAGTGTGTTTTCGGGGTCAAGTCCTTTTTCGTATCTGCCTGAGGCTTCGGTTCGAAGACCAATTGCCTTGGCAGTAAGTCTTACGGACGGGCCGTTGAAGTTTGCACTTTCAAATACGATTGTCTTGGTATTATCGTTGATTTCGCTGTTCTCGCCGCCCATTACGCCTGCAACTGCAACCGCCTTATCGGCATCCGCAATAACAAGCATTTCTTCGGAAAGCTGTCTTTCAATGCTGTCAAGAGTTGTAATCTTTTCGCCCTTTTCGGCGTGTCTTACGATAATCTTAGAGCCGCCGAGGAAGGATGCATCAAATGCGTGCATAGGCTGACCGTATTCGAGACAAACATAGTTTGTGATGTCTACGATATTATTGATAGGTCTTATGCCGCAGGCACGAAGTCTTGCTCGAAGCCACTTTGGTGAGGGTTCAATCTTTACGTTTTCAACAACTCTTGCTGTGT
Source organism: uncultured Oscillospiraceae bacterium (assembly GCA_964614955.1). Taxonomy (GTDB): domain Bacteria; phylum Bacillota; class Clostridia; order Oscillospirales; family CAG-382; genus UMGS1387. The sequence continues at coordinate 502 of CAZTNR010000128.1, forward strand.
ATCTTGGGCAGAGCTTTGAGTCGAGAACCTCAACGCTGATATAGTCATTTATTGTCTTGCTGCCCGCGGTTTCCTTAACGGAAGGTGTAGGAATGGTAACCTCTGTATCAAAGGAGGCTGCTGTTTCACGGGCAAGACCTATCATTGAAAGACAGTCGGGACGGTTGGAGGTGATTTCAAATTCAACTGTCACGTCGTCAAGTCCGAGAACCTTGCAGATATCGTCACCGGGCTTGCAGTCCTCCTGAAGAAGGAAAATGCCGTCTTCCTCTGCATAGGGGAAATCGTGCTTGTCAAGACCGAGCTCACCGAGGGAGCAAAGCATACCGTTGGAGGGAACACCTCTGAGCTTTCCTGCCTTGATGTGAACACCGCCGGGAAGGTAAGAATCGTGAAGTGCCGCAGGAACAAGCTCGCCAGGCTTTACATTCTGTGCACCCGTAACAATCTGTACCGGTTCTTCCGCACCGATATCTACCATACAGATAAGAAGATGGTCGGAGTCGGGATGCTTTTCAACATTAATGAGCTTACCTACAACTACGTTTTTAATCTCATCGGCAGGGCATTCATAGCCTTCTACCTTAGAGCCTGTCATTGTGAGCTTATCGGAGTAAGCCTTGGGGTCAAAGTCTTCTTTTACATAGTCCTTTAACCAGTTCATTGATAATTTCATTTGTGACTTCCTCCTTTACTTAAAACTGCGACAGGAAGCGAACATCGTTTTCATAGAGAAGACGCATATCGCTGATGCCGAACTTTGTCATAACTATTCTTTCAATACCCATACCGAACGCAAAGCCCGAATATACTTCAGGGTCAATGCCGCTCATTCTGAGGACGTTGGGATGTACCATACCTGCACCCAGGATTTCTATCCAGCCTTCGCCCTTACATACGCTGCAACCGCTTCCTCCGCAAACAAAGCAGGAAACGTCAACCTCGCAGGAGGGTTCAGTGAAGGGGAAATGGTGGGGACGGAAGCGGATTTCTGTCTTTTCGCCGAACATCTGCTTTGCAAAAAGAAGAAGTGTTCCCTTAAGGTCGGACATTGTGATACCCTTATCGATAACAAGACCCTCACACTGGTGGAACATAGGAGAATGTGTTGCGTCAACCGCATCGCTTCTGTAAACACGCCCGGGAGAAATAACTCTTATCGGAGGCTTATTTTCTTCCATTGCGTGTACCTGTGTGGTAGAGGTCTGGCTTCTGAGAAGCACCTTATCTGTGATATAGAATGTATCCTGAACGTCACGTGCAGGGTGGAATTCAGGAGTGTTGAGGGCTGTGAAGTTGTAATAATCCGTTTCAACTTCAGGTCCTTCTGCAATAGAGAAGCCCATACCGAGGAAGATTTCTTCCATTTCTCTCTGAATGGAGGTAAGAGGATGGAGTTTACCGCAGGAGCACTTCTTTGCGGGAAGTGTTACGTCAATAGTTTCCTTCTCCAACTTTTTTGCAAGCTCCTTCTTGCCTATCTCCTTCTTTGCCTCTTCGAGGGCGTTTGTAATAGCCTCTCTTACGCTGTTACCGAGAGCACCCATAACCGGTCTTTCTTCGGGGGTAAGCGACCCCATATTCTTGAGAGCCGCAGTAAGCGGACTCTTTTTGCCAAGGTAGGATACTCTCACATTTTCGAGATCCTGTGCACTTTCTGCCTTTGCTACGGCTTCAAGCGCCTCAGCCCTTATTGCTTCAAGCTGTGCCTTCATTTATTTCAATCCTTTCTGATGTTTTTACAGAGTTTATAATGAACAAAACAGCTCTGCCGTTTTGAAACATACCTAACCTATTACTTCTTCCCTATTACCTTTTACCTAAACAAAAAGCCCCTCACGGCTTTTTGAAAACCGTAAGGGACGAATTTTATCGCGGTACCACCCTTGTTCCCGACACAGAATCGGGCAACTTTTTGCATACGCTTCATATGCTCTGCCTTTAACGGGGCAAGCCGTCATACCCTTTAAGATACACCGCTCCAAAGCGAAACGCTCTTTTCCATAACCTTTAGGACTTTCCAGCATCAATCCCTCTCTGGCAAAGGTTTATATGGAAACGCACTCTTTTTCAACGCGTTTACTGAGTTAGTATAGCATTTTGTTTTGAGTTTTGCAAGCGAAGTAACAGAATATTTACAAATATCGGAAAAGCCCTTTGGCAAATTCCGAAAAGAAGTCATATCTTAGTCACCCTGCTTACTGCAATAATCGTCTAAATTACCTGCAATTATTCCGAGAGCCTTATAAAAAGTCCTTCTCTCCTTCTCGGTAAGTCCTGTGCCGAACCTACTTACGCTGTCAATTATATGCTTTTCAAGAATGCTGTAAGCCTTCTTACCATCGTCGGTAAGAACATTCTTAAGCTTATACTTCTTTGTTTCATCCTCGGATATTTTCACATATCCCTTATCATAAAGGAATTTCAGGTTTCGTGACACTGCCGCCTTATCCTCTCTGCACATTTCACACAGCTCACCCGAGGTAAGACCTTCTTCGTTCTGACCGAGGTAAAAAAGGCACATAACCTGACTGCCCTTTATTCCGAGGCTTTTCACCTCGCAGGACTTTATCTTCTGAAGGCACTTATAGGCAGTATTGATCATACTTACAAAATCGTTAAATCTGTTAACCATAACAATCCCCCTTTGCTTGTTGACTTATCAACAATTTTATTGTATATATTCTACCACATATTTGTTGATTTGTCAACATTGATATGGGCTTTTTCCGAATTTTGAGAAAAAGAAAAAAAGGTATTGACAAACGGTGGAAAATAAGATATAA
>CAZTNR010000129.1:0-3189 GCA_964614955.1 uncultured Oscillospiraceae bacterium
TTCATAGATGTCGAAGCACTTTTACTGCGTTGTGGTTGCACTCGTGAGTGTATACCGCATCTGTCGCTCTGCGAACGTAACCGCCCTTCGGGCGGACGATAGAATGTATTTGTTAGTGGCAGAACACTATAACGATGCAGAAGTGTAGACGTTGAGAGCTAAAATTAGCCACCACGGCTTTCGGCGGTCGGGACAGCCCGACAGCAAATTTGTCATTTTGGCGGTCGGATTTATGCCGACCAAAATCGGCAATATTGCGGCGGCGCTTCGCCGCGACCGGAGTGGAGCCGAAAATGAGTGGGCGTTTTTGGTACTTTTGTCGATACAAAAGTACAGAAAAGCCAGGCATCGCAGAAAACATAATTAACCGCCAAAAATACCACTTTTACCCAACTCTGTCATATGTTAAAATCAAACCCACTCTCAAACTCTTTTCCGTCAAGATACGACAGAATCCCCGAGTCGGTTTTAAAGGTAAATTTCAGTTTCTTCGAGCATAGCATCTGATACCTTGTACCCGTCTTTGACTTGTGGTTGACGCCGTATTTTCCGTCGCCGACAATAGGACATCCGATATATGCAAGATGCGCCCTTATCTGGTGAGTTCTGCCTGTGATAAGGTCAACCTCAAGAAGCGATTTTTCACCGTCGGTCTGAAGTGTGCGGTACTTTGTGATAACCGTCTTTATGTCGTCGTCATACTTTATGCCGAGCTGTTTTTTTGCCTGTTCGGGACTGTCGAAAATATAGACGCGGTTGTTCTTTCTGTCTTTATAATGGAAGTGCTTTAAAAGTGCCTCTTTTTTCTTCGGAGTGCCGTACACAACGGCGTGGTAGAGCTTTGTCATTTCGCGGTTTTTGACCTTTTCGTTCATAATGCGAAGGCTCTCTGCATTCTTTGCGGCAATAACAAGTCCTGCAGTATTGCGGTCAAGACGGTTGCAAAGTGAGGGTGTAAAGCTCTGCTCGGCTTCGGGGTTGTACTCACCCTTTTTGTAAAGGTAGCCGATAAATCTGTCCACAAGGCAGACCTCGTTTTCCTTTGCTTTTTCGTCGGGCATACCGCCGTGGACAAGCTCACCCTGCCCCTTGTCGATTATTATGATGTTTTCGTCCTCGTAGGCTATGTCACGATCTTTTAGAGTGCAGTCGGGTCTTTTATACTTTTCGTCGCTTTTTTCCTTTTCACCTCCGAAAAACTCGTCGCTGATGTAGCAGGAAATCACATCTCCGACAGATAAAATATCCACGGGACTTGCGTGCTTTCCGTTTATTTTAAAGCACTTTTTGCGAAAATACTTCTGCAGAAGTGCAGGCGGTATATCGCACAGCGCCTTGAGCAGGAATTTATCTATTCTTTGCCCGGCATCGTTTCTGCCGATTTTTATTGTTCTCATTCTTTCACCGTCCTCATAAGGGAGTTGGTTTTATTTCTTTATCAGCCGTGTTACTGGCTTTGTTATCAGTTTTCTGAAAAACTTGACCGTAGTGCCCACGCACACAGCCGAGATGAAGGTACCTTCCCTTGTGCCGACGATTTTTCCGCCGAAAAGCACAAGAGACATCACCACCGACAGCAGCACCCAGCAAACGTCAAAGGTGATTTTCACGTTGCCGAAGTCTTTTTTCGTAACATCCGCGAGTGCCTTTACAAAGGCTTCACCCGAGTTTAAGATTACATCCGCAATTATGCCGAGGGTTATGCCAAAGCCAAGTACGGTTATGCCGCCAAATACAAGAAGAAGGCGAATAAGGTAGTTTTCGTTAGGAATAAAGGACGCAAAGTACATACCGAGGTCTGTAAAAAGTCCGAAAAGCACCGACAGGGGTATCTGCAGGAGCTGGAAAATTCTGAAGCTTTTTCCAAGCAGCACTATCTGCCCCGCAAGCAGAAGGCAGTTTGAAAGCATCAGCCAGCTTCCGAAGGACAGAAATGTAAACCTTATGCTCACAACATTTGCAACAGAGGATATGGGAGATACTCCGAGCTCTGCGTGTTTTGTAAGTGCAACGCCAAGTCCCATAAAGAACAGGCAGAATATGAAAAGTGTGTATCTTTTAACCGTTTCTTTTTTGCTCATTTCGGATAGACCTCTTTTGCCAATTTATTTAGTTTATTTTACCATATTCCAAAGGAAATTTCAATACGTTTTAAAAAAAGACCAGCGGTGAGCCACCGCTGGCAATTCACGTTATATCCTCGCGACAGAACAGGCTATCGGTGTCGCTTAACAAGCCCGTCTGACCGCCATAAATCGTGGGCGTGTCAAACTCGTCGGGAAAGCCCGACTGCAAATTCACGTTATATCTTCGCGAAATCGAAGGGTCTGATTAGTATGAAAGAAAAGTACATTATGTCAGCAAATCAAAGCTGAAATTCCAACCGCTTCATTCCGCATTTAACTCCTAACTCCTAACTCCTAACTTGCAAAAAGCTGCGACCAGTAAATTGTGCCGCCTGACTCGTAAACGCCGATACCGATGAAGGTGTAGTCGCCGAGAATGTTGGCGCGGTGACCTTCACTGTTCATCCAGGCAGTCATAACTTCTTCGGCTGTACTCTGTCCGTAGGCTATGTTTTCACCCGCACTTCTGTAGGAGTAGCCGACTTCATCGAGTACCGTAAAGCAGCTTGTTCCGTCGGGACGGGTGTGGGAAAAGAGTGTGCGTATTTCCACGGCTCTGATGTCTGCCGCCCTTGCAAGAGTGCTGTCGTATGTAAGCGGAGAAAGTCCGTATTTTGCACGCTCTGAGTTGACGATTGAGAGCACCTGTTCTTCAAGGGTTGAGTCGGGCTTTTCCTGCTCGATGTCGGGCATTTCCGGCACTTCGGGCACCTCAGGCTCGGGTGTTTCCACGTTGGGAATGTCGGGCACCTCGGGTATTTCCGGCTCAACCTCAATGTCGGGAAGAATCGGGGTATCGACCTCGGGAAGTTCCGGCTCTTGGGGCTTTACCTCAATGTCGGGAGTGTCGGGTTTCACCCCAATGTCGGGACAGGTGCCGAAGATGCACTCAAGGTCAGGCTGAATTACACCTGCACCCATTTCACATATAGGGGTCTTTGTGTGAAGTCTGCACAGCTCTTCTCTACAAATATTTTCATTTACATTTTGTGCAGACGCTGACATACTTGCCAGCATTGAAATAATAATGAGAGCAATTTGCTTTTTCATTAAAATCTCCTCC
>CAZTNR010000130.1:0-3156 GCA_964614955.1 uncultured Oscillospiraceae bacterium
TAAAGTCCTGACCGTTGGTCGAAGTGGTGGGACTTGAACCCACGGCCTATTGAACCCGAAACAAGCACGCTACCAACTCCGCTACACCTCGATATTAAAAACCAATGCTGATTTGCAACATTGGTATTATAACAAACTTTGAAAACTTTGTCAATATCAGATTTTGATAAATCAATTCAGCAAATATTCCTCAAAGCAAATACCCTTTTCATATATTTCCTTTGCGGCTGTCTTTCCGACATATCTGTAATGCCAGGGCTCATAATAAATCCCCGTAAGCTCACTCTTGTCGCTCGGGTATCTCAAAATAAATCCGTACTTGTAGGAGTTTTCCATAAGCCACTGCTGCTCTGCAGTGTCCTCCTGACCTCTGTCAAGAACAAGATAGTATGATGACATAATGTCAACAGCAAGTCCCGTCTGATGCTCGCTTGTGCCGGGAATTGCTACCCATTTTGCGGCTTCGATTGCCGCATCTTCTTCGGAGTATCCCCTTGAAAGATAGTCGTTTACTTCGTTGTTGTAGAGCGTTGTCTGCTTTGTGTTTGTTCTGTAGGATGAGCAGACAAATGCGTTTCTGCCGTCTCGGCATAAATCTGCCATCATCTGATTAAGATCCTCTACAATTCGCTTGTCAACCCTGTGACCGGAGCCTATATCCTGAAGCTCAACCGTAAAATCCTCGGGAAGCTTGTTCCAGGGATTTGCTAAGATAAGCATCCAGTCGCCGTCTTCCGTTGTGTCTTCAACCGGTTCCTGTATTTCAGGCTCGGTTTCGGGCTGCTGTTCAGGCTGAGATACAACAACTTCATTGTTCTCGGGAAGCTCTTCTGCAGGCTGTTCGGATCCGTCATTTTTCACTTCATCAGCTTCAGGCGTCTCGGTTATGACAACATCCTGCTTTTGATTCTCGTCATCCTTTTCGTTACTTGCGGCAATACCGATTATTACCGCCCCTATGCTGACAACTAAAGCTATGATGATAAGCACCGTCAACAGCCTTTGGTTGTATTCTCTTGCACCTATTTTTCTCTTCATTTTTTACTCCGTTACCTTACAAAAACCTTGTATACATCTCCTGCACCCATAGTGATAACAATATCTCCCTTTTGTGCAAGCTCTGTTGCTCTGTTTCTCAATTCCTCAAAGCTGTGAAGACTCTCTGCGTTTTCTATTGCCTTTGCAATAAGATCCGAAGACATTCCGAGGCTGTCGGTTTCTCTTGCGGGATATATGGGAGCCATAAGCACCTTGTCTGCAATTGACAGCGCCGATACAAAATCCTTAAAAAGCGCCCTTGTTCTCGAGAAGGTGTGTGGCTGGAATATGCATATAACCCTGCCCTTTGCAATACTCTTTGCGCTGCCCAGGGTTGTTCTGATTTCGTCGGGATGATGGGCATAGTCATCTATGACTATAGCTCCGCTTGAAAGGGTTTCTACCTTTTCAAAACGTCTCTTTACACCCGTAAATTTTTCAAGACCCGCCTTGATATATTCTGCATCTATGCCGCAGATATCTGCAGAAGAAGCCGCCGCAAGAGCGTTTGATACGTTGTGAATACCGGGCACAGACAGCTTTACTCTGCAAAGAAGTATGCCACCCTTCATTATGTCAAATTCGCCGTATCCGTCGGAAAGGTCTATATTTTTTGCGTTGTAATCTGCATCGTTCTTAATGGAGAAGTATTTTACGTCCGCATCGGTGTCCTTTGCAGCCTTCACCGCATTTTCGCTGTCAAGGTTTACAACGGCAATATTCTCTCCGTTTTTGCCGGGCTTTGCGATATACTTTTTGAAGGAGTCGATTACGTTTTCGAGATTTCCGAAAAAGTCTACGTGGTCAAGGTCAACATTCAGCACCACCTTAACCGTCGGCCACATAGAGTGGTAGGAATTCTTGTATTCGCACGCCTCAAACACCGCGCAGTCTCCGTTTCCGACTATAAAGGTAGAACCAACGGACGGCATTACAGCGCCTGCAAGAATTGTGCTGTCATTCTGTGCCGCAAGACATATTTCTGCCAAAAATCCCGTTGTGGAGGACTTGCCGTGGGTTCCTGCAACGCCGACAGAATGTCTGTAGTCGCTTGTTATTGCCCCGAGAAGCTCTGCCCTTGTAAAAATCCGAATACCTCTTTCACGTGCCTTTACAAGTATGGGGTCATCTTCTCCGAGAGCGGCTGTGTAAACTACAGTATCTGCTTCGGGGAAGGATGCGCTCTCGTATGTATAATGCACACAGATTCCCTTTTCTTCAAGCATTCTTGTAGTCTCGGATATTTTGAAGTCATATCCCGACACTTTTATTCCTTTGTTTTTGAGTATAAGAGCAAGCGACGACATACTTATACCGCCGATTCCTGCAAAATATACGTTTTTCATCAAGGATAAATCACAAATTTCAGGCATTATTTTTCCGCCTTTCAAAATATTTGGAAAGCCTTGTGCATATTTTAATATTGGCAGGGAATGCTTTATGTACCACCAAAAAGACAACACAAGGAGTAATATTTATGGAGATTACCGATATCAAAATCAGGAAAACCTTTGAGGAAGGACCTCTGCGTGCAATTCTTTCCGTCACCTTTGACGACAGCCTTGCACTTCACGATGTAAAAATCATAAACGCCGATTCACGTCAGTTTGTTGTAATGCCCTCAAGAAAGAATGCCGACGGCACCTATAAGGACATTGTACACCCCATAAACTCGGCTTTTCGCAAAAAACTGGAAGAAAAGCTTTTGTCTGCCTATAACACACACCTTATCGAGATGCAAGATGACGGGGTTATAGAATTTCAGCTTACGTAGTATATTTTATGCCGGACTGCCAATAGGGGTTCCGGCATTTGTTTTTTTATATTTCGCGGCTGTCAGCGGACTCCATCCCCTACGAGAACAATCAAAATATAATCTGAGTTTTGTCGGTTGCGTTTATGCCGACAAAACGGAGTTTTTTGTGCGACACCAAGGGTTTGCCAATCGCAGAAACACCCCGTGAATTGCCAGCGGGGCTTCCCGCTGAGTTTGACCGCTTTGATTTAAGGCGGTCAAACGGGATTTCTTTTCGGGCAGTACCGCCCGTTCTTTTGAAAACACTCCCCGAAATCTTTTCTTTTTGCTTACTTTTTCTTTTCAGCAAAGAAAAAGTAAGT
>CAZTNR010000131.1:0-2973 GCA_964614955.1 uncultured Oscillospiraceae bacterium
GCGGTCAGGCTTCCAAGGCTTCCAACATCGGTCAGGTTGCTCAGTTCGCAGCTGCAGGTAAGGCAATCGGCAAGAAGGATCTTGCTCAGATCGCTATGTCCTACGGTTATGTATACGTAGCACAGATCGCTATGGGTGCTGATATGAACCAGACACTCAAGGCTATTTCCGAAGCTGAAAGCTACCCCGGACCTTCAATCGTTATCTGCTACGCACCTTGTGAAATGCACGGTGTTAAGGGCGGTATGGCTAACTGCCAGGCTGAAATGAAGAAGGCTGTTCAGGCAGGTTACTGGCAGATGTTCAGATACAATCCTGCACTCAAGGCAGAAGGCAAGAACCCCTTCACACTTGACAGCAAGGAGCCCACAGCTTCCTACATCGACTTCATCAAGTCCGAAACACGTTACGCAAGACTTGCTCAGTCCTTCCCTGAAAGAGCAGAAGCTCTCTTCGCACAGGCTGAAGCCAAGGCTAAGGAAAAGTACGACAGACTTGTTAAGCTCTCCGCACTCTACGAATAATCGGCGGCGGGTAGCACCCGCTGGCAACTCACGGGTTGTCTCGGACTAATACAAACCTTCGTTGTCGCTCAAAAATCTCCGTTTGGTCGGCATAAACGCAACCGACCAAACTCACAGCGGCACCGCGCAGATTTGTGAAAAACAACCGCATTAATCACGGTTAGCCGTCCCTTGCATCAAACAACGATGCAAGGGACTTTTTTGCTGTTGACAAGTACATAGGTTTATGTATAATTAAAATAGAAGAAACAATCGGAAAGGATGTTGTTTATGAAGCTTGCAAGAAAAGCGATATGTGCTTTTATTCTGTGCGTTTTTATGGCATTTACGGCGTTTGCCGCCGAAAAGGTGACGCTTCCGTCTTTTGATGTTTCGCTCAACGGGCAAACGGTATCATCCGAAGCAAGGCAATATCCGCTTATTGTTTATAGAGACATAACCTATTTTCCCATGACCTACTATGACACTCGTTTTCTGGGTTTAACAACGGCATGGGACAATGAAACACGTACAATTTCCATTGAAAAAACAAATGCATCTTCGGCATACAGAGAGTATTCTTCCGATAACTCCAACAGCAAAAACGATATAGCTTCAATATGCACATTCAATGTCATTGTAAACGGCAAGACCATAGACAACACAAAGGAGGAATATCCGCTTCTCGTATACAGAGATGTCACCTATTTTCCTCTTACATGGCGTTTTGCCGTAGAAGAATTCGGGTGGAATTACAGCTTCAGCTTGCAAGAAGGTCTTGTAATCAACTCTGCCAACAAAACTCTTAACAAAATCACGCTTCCCGATATGAGAACGTACTATCCTTCTGTTGCAACCGACGGAAAGTATTGGTATTATACCGGTAATAACAACAAGATTTATCGTCTGCTTCGTGAGGATTGGTCGGAATACGATCCACGTGAGCCTGAGGTTATTCACACCCTGGAATACACTTATTATCCCGATACTACTCTTGTCGGATTCTCTTACTGGCAGGGAAATGTTTTCATGACATACCATATCGGCGGTGCAACCATGGGCACTACATACCGTTATAAAATCAATTCCGACGGCAGCTGCGAAAGAAGCACCGAGGGAACATACAAGTACGGCATGATTGGTGCAAATGCATACAAAATAGATGCCGGTGGCTTTGCGGTCGAAAGATATAACTCGGGTCGTGTAGGTACATCTACGGTGTATTACAGGTTCGACGGCTCCGAAGAATATATTGAAATAAAGCAGGACGGAATAAGATTCGGCGAATACAGAAGTTCCGATTTGTCACTTAATGACGGCGGAACGCTTCTCGGCACTAATTCCGAGGGAAATACGTGGTTTAACGATCCGCAGGTTATCGGCAGTAAAATCTATCTTACGGGTTATGACGAAAAAGCCGATGCAAACAGCGCACTTTATGTCTGCGACACAAAAACGGGTGAAGTCAAAAAGCTGATTGACAATGTTGGTGTATTCTATGCCTTTTCGGGTTGGGACAACACTGCAAATGCAATGGCGGATATGGTTATCTACGACAGAAACGGAACGAGATACAGATATTCGACTTATACTGCAAGCGAGTATGAAATAGACCGTAATGTACGCCCGATGACAATGGCAAACCTTGAAAGCTATTGCCTTGCTGTAGTAGGCGACGACGGACAAACGGCCGAGGTCAAGTGGTACGACGGATACGGTGTCGGCAGTGTCAAAAACAAAATCTTTGAAGCGGATACGGGTGCTGAATTCAGCGTTGTTAACGGCAATCTTTATGCATATAACCATTCACCGTCCGATGAGAAGCTCATGGTGTTCTATAAAATGAACGACTATTTTGTTACAAGCGAAAATGCCGAGAACGTTTTTGTCACCGAGCATTCTGTGGTTTTCACGGTTGAAGACGGTGAAACATACGTGTTTGAAATTGAACTCGATTAAAATAAAGCACGTAGCGAAGGCTCGGTGGTCGTAAAACAGTAATATGCGAATTTCTTGGAACAGGCATGATTTCGGTCATGCCTGTTCCGCTTTTATCAGTTCATCCACGGGAATAAAGCCGATGAGGTCATAGGAGATATGCTGTCAACGGTCAAGATGAACGGCTTCGCCGCCATTGACAGCGTCCGTCTGTTTCGCTTTTGAGCAGACAAGGCGGCGGTTGCCGCCGATTTCCATTTAGGAAATGGCACTTGCTATTATGGGGAATGACGAATAGCAAGCACAGCAGGTGTATGTACAGCTTGCTAAGTCACAGTTGGACTTAGCAAGCAGGGCACGGCGGTACCCACTCGTGCATTTTGCAAAATTTCAGCCTCTCTGACTTTTGCAAAATCTTGTTGGGAAACATCCCAAACCCTTTAACAATTTCAAAGAAATTGGCTACGCACCGATGGTGCTGAATAGCAAAATTTTCAATTTTTTCGTTTCTGTTCTTGGAAGTTTTGATACG
>CAZTNR010000132.1:0-2800 GCA_964614955.1 uncultured Oscillospiraceae bacterium
GTAACGCCGCCGGGATATCTCTTGAAGATGTGCTTAAGTGATACACTTGCCATTTGTTTATAACCTCCTAAAAATAAAAACACAAATATCGCGTATTTCTACGCACTACTTTATTTTAACATATATAATAATAACAAAAAATTATGAAAAAGAAAAGATGTTATTTTCCCAAATTTTTTAACCTCAACTTGTGCACATTTTACAAATTAATGCAAAATCGAGAGCATACACGAGAAAACACTCGAAAATCAGAGCACATCATTTTCAGAAATTGACATTTTTCGACAGAAATCACAGATACTTTACAACCTCGTCAAGATTTGTCGATTTTTCGGGGAAAAGATACCAGTTTTCGGTGTGCTCTGCCGATTCACCCGGCTTTAATGTGTAGAGAGGCGAAAGGGATTCAACCTCAAGCATAAAGTGGCAGGTGTAAAGCTCCGTGGAACAGCCGCCGTCGGGATATGTACCGCCGGAAATGTGATTGTATGTCTTCTTGAAAATACAGCCGTTGTTGACGGTGATTACAGAACCCTTTGTGTTGTTTACACCAAGCTTAAACGGATCGTCGCAGTTCACATCCTGCTGCAGGGCATAGTAGTTTTTGTCAACATAGAATCTTTTATCGGAGGGGTTGGTGTAGTCCCACATAACAAAGGTTCTGTTGGGAAGAAAGCCTGTTTCAAGCGTTGATTGCTCCATAATGGCTCTGCCGCCTGCGGCTGTTACTGAAAGAGCCCAGATTGAGCCTGTCTTTTCCTCTCGTGACTTGTTTGTGAGAATGTGGCGGACTGATGCCTTTGCCTCTGTCTCGTCAAATGTAATTTCAATCTGACAAAGCCAGCCGCGAATCTTCTGCACAGGGGGCGTAAAGGTAAATACGTTTTTGTTTCTTGTGTATTCAACGGGATCGTTGTCGGGATAGTATGTGGAGTAGTCCTCGGGACTTATCCAGAAACGGTGACCGCCGTATAAATACCATACCTTGTCCTTGCCGTATATGTCGCAGAATTCCTTATCTGTCATATTTGACTCTCTGATAAGGTCGTTGCAGAACATATTTTTGAATCCGATTAAGTTGTAGCTTATAACTCTCGGGCCCAAATCAAGGGTTACCCTCATTTCCTGCTTTTCGTTTGCTATATAAAGAACCTTGCCGTAGTTTTCGTACTGTTCTTCTCTTACGATAAGTGCCATTGTTTTGCCTCCAAAAGAGTTGTGTAATTAAAGGCTTCCCCATATATGGGGAGCTGTCACGAAGTGACTAAGGAGGTAGAATAATATGTACTTGTTTGGCTCTTGCTTCAACCTCATCCGCTTCACTGCGTTCAGCACCTTCCCCGATCTTTGGGGAAGAAGGCTCAATATAAATATTAAACTTCAGCAATAGCCGCCTTAAGAGCCTCAGCCTTGTCTGTCTTTTCCCAAATTACATTCAAGTCTTCTCTGCCGAGATGACCGTAAGAGGAAAGCTGCTCGTAAATGGGACGTCTTAAATCAAGCATTTCGATAATTGCCGCAGGTCTGAGGTCAAATACCTTGGATACGGCCTTTGAAATCTTTTCTTCGTCAACTGCCGCAGTACCGAAGGTGTCAACAAGAACGGAAATAGGCTTTGCAACACCGATAGCATAAGCAATCTGAACCTCGCACTTTTTCGCAAGTCCTGCCGCAACCACGTTCTTTGCAACGTATCTTGCAGCATACGCCGCACTTCTGTCTACCTTTGTGGGGTCCTTGCCCGAGAAAGCACCGCCGCCGTGTCTTGCATATCCGCCGTAGGTGTCAACGATAATTTTTCTGCCGGTAAGACCTGTGTCGCCGTTGGGGCCGCCGATAACAAATCTGCCTGTGGGGTTTATGTAAATTCTTGTGTTTTCGTCTATTAAGGAAGCATCGATTGTAGGTGTGATAACTTCTCTGATTAAGTCTTCTCTAATCTGACTGAGCTCTACTGCTGCATCGTGCTGGGAAGAAATAACAATAGCATCAATTCTTGTGGGTGCTCCGTCGTTGTATTCGACTGTTACCTGAGTCTTGCCGTCGGCTCTGAGATAGGGAAGGACGCCTTCCTTTCTTACCTCGGTAAGCTTCTTTGCAAGCTTGTGCGCAAGGGAAATGGGAAGGGGCATAAGCTCTTTTGTTTCGTCGCAGGCATAACCGAAGATAAGACCCTGGTCGCCTGCACCCGTGTCATATTTGTCGCTGTCACCCATCTTTGCTTCAAGGCTCTTGTTTACACCCATAGCAATATCGGGGCTCTGTCCGTGAATTGCGCTGACAACGGCACAGGTATCGCAGTCAAAGCCGTACTTTGCTCTGTCGTAGCCGATTCTTCTTACTGTTTCTCTTGCGATTTTCTGAACGTCAACGTCGGCGGTGGATGTAATTTCACCGCTTATAAGTATAAGACCTGTAGTTGCCATTGTTTCGCAGGCAACTCTTGACATAGGATCCTGCTCGAGATATGCGTCAAGTATCGCATCCGAGATGGCGTCGCATATTTTGTCGGGATGTCCTTCTGTTACGGATTCGGAAGTAAATAAAATCTTGCTCATAATTTTACCTTCCTTTGTGTAGAATAATTCTTAATTTCTAATTCCTGATTCCTGATTCCTGATTTCTGATTTCTTTGCCAATTGGCAAAGAAAAAACTGCCCTCGACCTTCATCAAGAGCAGTCAGATAAACTCATCTTCCATAGACTTTCTCGCCTACGCAGGAAGTAGCACCTTACCTTTTCGGTAGGTTGCCGGGCGTCATAGGTCCTGTTCCCTCAGCCACTCTTGATAAGACTATTT
>CAZTNR010000133.1:0-2603 GCA_964614955.1 uncultured Oscillospiraceae bacterium
CAAGTGCCTGCTGTACCATAGTCTTAATCTCCTTTGTTTCGGATTTTTTTGTTGTTTTTGTTGCTTCTGTCTTTACTTCTTCTGCAGGCTTCTTTTCTATAACCTTTTCAACCACCTCGGGTGCAGGAGAAGCAATTACAGTCTTCTTAGCCGAAGATTTTCTTTCAGCCATTGTCTTTTCCTCCGTTTAAGTCTTGCCCGTTCCGATTAGAACTTGGGAAGAATCTTTTCAACGTCTGCGTGGGGTCTGGGGATTACGTGAGTTGCGATGATTTCACCAAGGCGGCTTGCTGCTGCTGTACCGGATTCAACGGCTGCCTTTACTGCACCAACGTCACCTCTTACCATTACAGATACGAGACCGCTACCGATCTTTTCTGTACCGATAAGTGTAACTTCTGCTGCCTTTACCATTGCATCAGCTGCTTCAACCGCTGCTGTGAGACCTCTGGTTTCAATCATACCAAGTGCTTCGTATGCCATAGTTTTTTCCTCCTGATTAGTAAATATATTTTTTGTTTTTTAACGTAAGTAATTACTGATTAACAATTGCAATCTTGAGACCCTGCATTGAGAGGTTCATTTCCAGTGCTTCGTTAATCTTTTCCAAGGGATACTTGTGGGTGATAAGCTCTGCGAGAGGAATACCGATTGCCTTTGCTCTCTTTAAGAAGTCAAAGGTTGTAGCATAGTCTCTGAGTGTGTATACCCAGGAGCCTACTGTTGTGATTTCCTTTGCACAGATATCAAAGTGGGGGTTAATCTGAGCGTCGCCGCCGTTGATGAAGAAGCCAAGCTCGCAAAGTCCGCCGCCGTTGCGGATGAACTTATAGATGTTTGCGTGTGCTACAGGTGAGCCTGTGCACTGGAAGCCGAAGTCAGCGTAGTATCCGCCGAATGCTTCCTTAACGCCTTCCGCAAGTGCTTCAACACCGTTGTGGTTCTTGAAGTTAACGCTGTGGTCTGCACCCATCTTCTTTGCAAATTCGAGTCTCATTTCGTTGCCGTCAACCGCAACGATGTTTTCGATACCCATAGTGCGAAGAATTGCAATACAGATAAGACCGATAGGTCCGCAGCCCTGAACCACAACTCTTGAATTAAATCTTAAAATTCCTGTTGTCTTTGCTCTTTCAACAGCGTGGATAAGAACTGCACAGGGCTCGATAAGAATTCTTGAGTCAAGGTCAAGGTCGCTTACGTTAAATACTGTAGAGCCGCCTTTTACTACCATATAGTCTGCGAACCAGCCCTGAAGATGATTGTTTTCGTCATCGGGGAGAAGTCCGTAAACATCGGCACCGCCAACATTCTGCTTGTTCAAGTCAAACATTGTGATGTCGGGGTTATCCTTGAAAATCATACAGGTAACAACCTTATCGCCGATGTTAAGGGGCTTACCTGCACTGTCCTTCTTAACATTCTTACCCATAGCTACTATCTCGCCCGTACCCTCGTGACCGAGTGCAACAGGGATAAGACCGAAGGGATCGCGCTTGAATTCGTGTGCGTCTGTACCGCATACGCCGCATCCTTCAACTTTAACAAGAATATCGTCATCCCCGAGTGCGGGAACGGGATATTCGTTAAGGTCGAAATGCTCAAGCTTTGTAAGCATCGCAACTCTTGCAGTGGAAGGAACACCGCCCGCGGTCTTTTTGGGTGCGGGAACAGCTTCAAGCGAAGGAGCCTGAGCGTTTGTGTCCTTGAGTGAAGAGAGCACCTGTCTTACAATGGCTTCAATATCATTTGCCTTTACGTCCATGTGTTTTCTCCTTGTTAGTTTAAGCTTTCGAAGAAGGCTTTTCCGTATTCACCTAAAAGCGTGTCCTGTTCGGCTGTGCCTCCGCTTACGCCAAGACCTCCGATTATTGCACCGTCCTTGTTGGTGAGAGGCTCACCGCCTCCGAAAATTACGATTTTGCCGTTGTTTGTAAACTGAATTCCGTAAAGCGAACCGCCCGGAGCTGCAAGAGATGCAAGATTTTTGGTGGGCATCTTTAAGGATACCACCGTAAATGCCTTGTTCACCGCTATATCGTAGCTTGCAATAAAGGCATCGTCCATACACTCTACAGCTATGGGGTTTCCGCCTGCATCGGAAATTGCCGTAACCGCCTTGACTCCCATTTCGGACGCCTTCTTTTCGACAGCCTCTATTGTTTTCTTTGCCGCTTCAAGTGTCATCCTTGTCATAGAATTTTTAACGGTTGCAGACGAATTCTTTACGTCGGAGGATTCCTGACCAAGCACCTGCTTTACTATATCGCTTACAAGCTTTTCCATATCGTGTGCCATCGGCCTTACCCCCTTTATGTATTGCTCTATATAGTTTGACCGCTAGCCTTTATGGCGGTCAAACGGCCCTGATGAGCGACACCGAAAATCACGGTTTCGCCAACACCGCCCCGGACATTGCCCGCGGAGGCTCACCGCCTACTTGCCGAGCTGAGCGAGTACGTTCTTTGTAATCTGAGCGATAATGTCGTCTTCGTTGGAATGACCGTGACCGGAGCAGTTGCCCGAGCAAGAACCGCCGCAGGAATGGCAGCTGGGCTTGCCTGCCTTGTTGTTGGGGCAGAGGTCTGCAGGATGCTTACCTG
>CAZTNR010000134.1:0-2566 GCA_964614955.1 uncultured Oscillospiraceae bacterium
GACAGAATGGATACCGATATTGTTGCGGGCATCGAATCAGAAATTGATACCGTTCTTGTTATGAGCGGTGTTACAAATTTTGACATTCTTAAACAGTTCCCGTTCAGACCTAAATACATTTATGAAAATGTAGGGGAAATGATTAAGGGTAATGCGATCGAGCATAAATAATGAAGAAAGACCGCCGTTGGCGGTCTTTTGTTATCATATCGCAGCCGTCGATACACTCAAAAAAGCGTATTCATAAGACTGTTCATTTTGCGTTAAATCTATATGGTAGAGTTTTGGCGTTAATATACTGTTTTGTGTCATAAATTGATTATTAAGCTTAAATAACTCAGCACTGTTTGATTGAAATATATCATTTTCGGTGTTAAAGCAGGAAGTATTGTTACCCCATTGATATATAACGAAAGAGAATCCGTTATTGCATTTGGCAAGCCAAGTGTGCTTTTGAGCACCACCCAATAGTCGCTCAAGTGAAACAACCTCATATTCGCTACCAAATACTTCTTTTGCTTTATTTGAGAAAAATAATTCCATTTGAATCACACCTTTATGATGATGAGTA
Source organism: uncultured Oscillospiraceae bacterium (assembly GCA_964614955.1). Taxonomy (GTDB): domain Bacteria; phylum Bacillota; class Clostridia; order Oscillospirales; family CAG-382; genus UMGS1387. The sequence continues at coordinate 572 of CAZTNR010000134.1, forward strand.
TAGTTTACGCCTCAGAAACAATTACCTCAAACTCATCACTTTCTGACTTAACAACAAATCCGTCACAAGCCTTTGGCATAAGATAAGAATCACCCTTATTTACAGGATAATCATCACCGTCGCAGGAAATAACGCCCTTGCCGTCAAGACAAATGATGCTCTTCATACTTCCTTCTTCAAAGAAAGCGGATTTTCCGCATGCAAGATTGTACTTTATAACGCAGAAAAGGTCGCACTTGCAAAGAATTTCTGTTCTTTCGCCGTCTTTGTCGGAAATTACCTTTCCCGAAACAAACTCGTCAGGGAATACGGTCTTTATAACTTCCGAAGCCTTCTGTATGTGAAGCTCTCTCTTTTTGCCGTCTTTGCCGACTCTGTCATAGTCGTAGAGTCTGTAGGTTGTGTTGGAATTCTGCTGAATTTCGGCAATAACAATGCCTTCACCGATTGCGTGAACAAGTCCTGCAGGGATAAAGAAGCAGTCACCCTTGTGAACGTCGGCGTAGTTTAACATTTCGGAAAGTCTGCCTTCGTTGTTAGCCTGTTCGATTTCTTCAAAGGTGGGTGCTTTGTCACTCTTTAAGCCGTAAACAAGCTTTGCTCCTTCCTTGCAGTCAACGATGTACCACATCTCTGTTTTGCCTGCATCAAGACCGTTTGCGTGTGCATATGCATCATCGGGATGTACCTGAACAGAAAGCCTGTCGTTGGCGTCGATAAACTTTATAAGCAGGGGAAAGGCATCAAAATCGCCGCATACGTTTGAGATACCTGCATCATTTATGTAATCTTCAAAGGTCTTGCCCTTATATTCACCGTTTTCGATTATGTTTACTCCGTCTGGTCTGCAGGTGGCAAGCCATGCTTCAGCAATGTTTTCGTCAGCAGACTCGAAACCGAAATTGTCTCTTAAATAATTGCCGCCCCAGATGATTGATTTTGTGACGGGTTTAAGCTTTAATGGATAAAATTTCATAATAAAAATTCTCCTTTATATGTATTAATCTTTACATTGTGTCAAACAATATCAATACCAACTTAAAAAGGAGTATTGATTATTATGTCAAACAAGAATTCTAAGAATAATTCCGAACAGAACTATTCCAACAAACAGAATAACAACTGCCCTTCAAGTCAGAATGACCCTATGAATCAGAATAAGAACGAAAACAAGAACGAAAATAAGAATCAGAATTCTAATTCCAAGAACTCTAAGTAAGCATTACTTGCATTTTCTCTCAAAGCCCTTCGGGGCTTTTTTATATTTTACTATAGTTTTGTACTTTTTTCAATAGTTATGTCGCATTTTTTGATTTACTGGTGTATAATTTTTAAGAAAAGACGGAGGGAATCTTAATGTTTGACAATCAAAAGAAACGTATTGATAATATAAGACACGCCGAGGGTGCAAACAAAAAAGTATTATAAAAGAGTAGAATAGCTGACTATATTTCAGGTCAGGCGATTTACAATCTCGGTGATTATCCCGCAAGGGTTTCGGCACAGCCGACAGAATATGATGTAAAGCTTGTTAAGAGCCTTGCCGAAAGCGGGTAAAGCTCATTCAGCTTCACGAGGATTGGAACGATGCTTGCAGATACTATACTCTATTGTCGGATGTGTAGGTGTCCATGCATCACCGCCATACACCTTGTTCAGCTTAGTTGCTTTCGGGTCTATTGCCGATTTTGGGAACACAAGAGATACATCACCGTATTCACTATGACCGCTTTGTGCCTTGATAATTGCGATTGAAGGCATAGGCAAACCACCCAAGCTCAAACTCTTTTCAAGTTCCGAAACTTGCATATTGTGTACTGCAACAAGTTCCTTTGTTTCCTCAACATTATTACGCATAGCAAATTGTACATCCGATTCCTTGAAAACATTGGAAAAAATTTCGCCATCAATATTGACAGAACGCTTAAAATATGATATATTACCTATGTAACCACTCTGTTGCAACTCGATAGGCATTTTGAAGCCTATTGACTT
>CAZTNR010000135.1:0-2374 GCA_964614955.1 uncultured Oscillospiraceae bacterium
GTATTTGCTGTCGGGCTGTCCCGACCCGTGGTGGCTTAACTTCTCACAGCACGGGGTGTTTTGGGCGAAGAATAAAGCAGAGGTTTTCGCGCAAACGGGATAACTTAAGCGACACCAAAGGCTTGTTTACATCCGAGATAGGGCGTGAATTTGCTGTCGGGCTTTCCCGACCGAAAAAAATCAAAAAAAGTATTGATTAATTAAATTATATGTAGTATAATAATATGAATTACTTTGTAGAAACTGGGTGAGTATATCTATGGCAGAAGTAAAAGCCTTTAAGGCTTTGCGTTTTACCGAAAGAGCAGGGGACATTTCAAAGAATGTCTGCCCGCCTTATGACATTATCAGTGAAGAAGAAAGACTCGGATATATCAGAACGAGTGAAAACAACATAATAAGACTCGAAAAGCCCGTGGGTGACAATGCTTATGACGATGCAAGGGCGCTCTATCTTGAAATGAGTGATAAAGGCGTTATAGAGTGCGACGAAAAGAAGGGCATTTACGTATACGAGGAAGAATTCGATGCTCTTGGCAACCGCTACAAAATCAAGGGCATATTCGTAAGAGTACGCCTTGAGGAATTTGATAAGAAGGTTGTGCTTCCCCACGAAGAAACCCTGTCTAAGGCAAAGCAGGACAGATTTGACCTTATGTGTGCGACTCACTGTAACTTCAGCCCCATTTACTGTATGTACACCGACGAAAAGAGAGAAATTTCATCCCTCGTTGATATTATGTCGCAGAGTAAGGCTGAGATTGAATTTGAAGCAAAGGACGGAGTAGTCCAGAGAATCTGGAAGTGTGAGGATGAAAGCATCACCGACAAGGTTGAGGAGCTTTTCCGAGATAAACAGCTCTTTATCGCCGACGGCCATCACAGATACGAAACGGGTCTCAGGTTCAGAAACCACCTTATTGACAAGGGCGTAATCAAGGACAAGGACCACGATGCAAACTTCATAATGATGTTCCTTATTGATATGGAAAACTCGGGTCTTGTGGTATATCCCACCCACAGAATGGTGACGGGACTTGAGGGCTTTGACCTTGACAAGGCGCTTTGCGGTATGAAGCAGTATTTCGACGTTACGGAAATTTCCGAAGCGGATATTGACAAGGTGCTTTGCGAGAATGCCGACAACAAGGCAAATGTGCTTGTCTCATCTGACGGAAAATTCTACCTGTCGGTTATGAAGAAGGATGCACAAAGGAAGCTTTCGGAGATGAATCCCGAAAAGTCCGAGGCTTACAAGAACCTTGACGTAACCGTGCTTCACTCGCTTATCTTAGAGAATGTACTTGGTATTGACAAGGAAAATATGGCACAGCAGATAAACCTGAAGTACACCCGTGACAAGGACGAAGCGATTGATGCCGTCAAGTCGGGCAAGGCAAACTGCTCGTTTATCATAAACGCAACAAAGGTTGAGGAAATCAAATCCGTTGCTCTTGCCAACGAAAAGATGCCTCAGAAGAGTACCTATTTCTATCCGAAATTGATTACAGGTCTTGTGATGAACCGCCTGAATGATAAGGATATTTTGAGATAACAACTTTTTTGGCTTCCCCCTTTCAAAAAGGGGGAGCTGTCACCGCAAGGTGACTGAGGAGGTAGAAAAGTGCAGTAAAAGCCTTCCAACCTCATCCGTCGCCGTGCGACACCTTCCCCGCATCCTTGGGGAAGGCTAATAAACAAGAAAGTACTTCTTTCAAAGAAAGGACAATATAAAAATGCCAAAAGAATTACAGAAAAACTACGACCCTTCCACAAGCGAAGAAAAAATATATGAGCTTTGGGAGCAAAACGGTTGCTTCAAGCCCTCGGGCGATAAGACACGTGACCCCTATACAATCGTTATCCCTCCGCCAAATGTAACAGGTCAGCTTCATATGGGTCACGCCCTTGACGACACTCTTCAGGATATTCTTATCCGCTACAAGAGAATGCGCGGCTTTGACACCCTTTGGGTGCCCGGTACCGACCACGCAGGTATTGCGACTCAGATCAAGGTTGAAGAAAACCTCAGAAAAGAAGAGGGTCTTACCCGTTATGACCTCGGCAGAGAAAAGTTCCTCGAGCGTGTATGGGACTGGAAGAACCAGTACGGTAACAGAATCATTATGCAGCTTAAGAAGCTCGGCTGCTCCTGCGACTGGTCAAAGCTTCGCTTTACTATGGACGAAGGCTGCTCAAGAGCAGTTAAGGAGGTATTCGTAAACCTCTACAACAAGGGACTTATCTACAAGGGTCACAGAATTGCAAACTGGTGTCCTCACTGTCTTACTGCCCTTTCCGATGCTGAGGTTGAAAACCCCGAACAGCAGGGCGCATACTGGCACATCAAGTATAAGGCAAAGGACAGCGACGA
>CAZTNR010000136.1:0-2328 GCA_964614955.1 uncultured Oscillospiraceae bacterium
CAGCATCTAAACAATTATATCATAGTTCTTGGAGAGGAACTCTAAAAACTACTACTTTTATTATACGAGGTGAGAGCGACAATGGCAGAGCAGCAAAAAAGCGGAGCTCAGAAGGCGGCTCGCGGAGCTCAGGTCGTAGGCGGAATAATTAAAATTGCCACAGGTATTGCTTCACAGAACTATGCTCAGGCAATCATCGGTGCTATTGAAGTCATTCCGTGGAAGAAAGTATTTACCGTTATCGGTGCTTTACTTTTTCTCTTACTTATTCCCATAATCATTATCGCATCTCTTCCACAGCTTCTTGTAAATTGGGCTCTTTCGGGATTTGATGACCTCATTTCCCGAAATGAGCACGCCGCAGAAATGGAGAGCTACTATTACGAGGTGCTTGACGAACAGCAGGAAGGCGTAGAGCCTGATATTACAAGGCTCATTTGCATACAGGCAGTTCAGAAACAACAGCAGGTAGAAGCCATAAACGAAAGCGACGTTGAGTATATGATTGATATTAGCTTTTCCGTTGATGACGAAACAGGTGAAGTATATAATAAGACTCCCGATGAGATTATGGATGAAATGGGCTTTGACGATGAGCAGAAGAACTGGGCGAACCTTATGTACAACGTCTTTACGGGACAAAAGATAACTCCCGACAGTGAGTTTGTAGATAAGGACAGGCTTCAAAGCTACGAGGGTGTCGATCTTGACGGACTTACATACTATAACCAGCTTGACGAAAGATGGGCGAATGAAAAGTACGGTAAAACAGATACTATCGGTGTAGCAGGCTGCGGTCCTACTGCTCTTGCAATAGCAATATCAAATCTTACGGGCGATGAAACAGATCCCGTTGAGGTTGCAGAATGGTCGTATGATAACGGCTATGTCTGTGAAGGCAGTGGAAGCTATATTTCCCTTATTCCAAACGCTGCAGAACACTTCGGACTATCCGTTGAAAAACTCGGCAAATCAAACGCCGAGGAGCTTAAACAGCATCTTGAGGACGGCAAAATGATAATTGCAATTATGGGTGCAGGACATTTCACCAATACGGGACATTTCATCGTGCTTCGAGGTGTAACAGATGACGGTAAAATACTTGTTGCCGATCCCGTGAGCTACAACCGCAGTACGATGGCTTGGGATGTGTCAACAATCCTCAAAGAAGTTAAAAACGCAGGCTCGGGTGGACCGTTCTGGGCGCTCAGTTTGTCTGAACCTGAAGAATAGTGTTGTAATCTTAAAATTATTCGTGTAAATTAGTGTAAATTTAGTTGTCAAAATCGTACAAAACTATACGAAAAGATTTCTGCACAAAAAAAGCACTCGCCAAAAAGACAAGTGCTAAGAAACAGGCTATATGAATTTTTTCATGACTCTGAAGTAATCCCGCTTTGAATTAAATACAGCTAAAATATACGCTGTGTTTTCACTTTTGTTGTACGAGTAAAAAATAAGATACTCCTTGTGAACAAGGAATCGATATCCATTACTTTTCAGAACTCTGTCACGAGGAACGGAGCCGCTTTCGGGAAAATCTTCAAGTATTTTACATCTTTCTCGAAGTTCCTCGACAAAACGCTTTGCAATTTCCTTATCCTTTGATTGTTCTGCGATATAAAACGCAATTTCTCTAAGATCTGATTTTGCAGTATCGGTAAACTTTATATGACAACTCATACTTCGATGTTCTCCAATTCACCGAGAATATCATCAAAAGCATCATCTGCATTTTGCACTCTGCCAAGCTTTATATCATCCATTGCCTGTGCAAGATGAGAATAAACTGCAAGCTTTGCTTCGAGTTCTGAAACATACTGTTGCTGTTGCATATAGTCTTCGTGATTTATAAGAACAGAATCCTCTTTGCCATTTACTGTAATTGCAACGGGGTTCTTCTTTGCGAGTGCTGATATTTGTGCATAATTTGTTCGGATATCCTTTGATGGTCTTATCGAAATACCACGATCCATAAAAACACCTCCACATCTTTGGTAGTCATATTATATCACAATTATACTACCTTGTCAATAACTCGGAGGCAATTTTATTATTTTTTACAATTCATACAGAAAGGAATGTGATTTATGTTAGCAAATGTTTTATGCTTTATTGCCGGAAGCGTTTTAGGAGGTACACTCGGCATAATAGTAATGTGTCTGTGTGTCGCTGCAGGTGATGCAGACGAAAGGATGGGGCTTAAATGAATGAGTTCTATATTCCCGCAAACTTTGAAGAGGGCGGCAAAATTATGGGAGTATTTGGAGTACGAAATATCATCGAGGCAGGGATAATATCTCTGCCTATTATTTATCTCGTATTTCT
>CAZTNR010000137.1:0-2292 GCA_964614955.1 uncultured Oscillospiraceae bacterium
GTCTTCTTGCCCCGAGGGTGACGCTTGCGCTTATTTATGGATATGAAAGCCTTTTCGTAAGTGTAAATAAACGCAAATATCACCTTTTATTTAAAGAAAGGGGACAGACTATGATAATAGGAAAAGTAACAGGAAGCATAGTTTCCACACGCAAGAATGAAAACCTTGTCGGACATAAGCTTCTTATCGTAAAGCCTCTCTCGTGTATGAAGGTTTCGGGCGAATGTGAAAGCTTTGTCGCTATCGATAACGTCGGTGCGGGTGTTGGCGAGGTTGTACTTGTGGCAAAAGGAAGCGCTGCAAGAATCGGCTGCGGATGTGAAAACGCACCCGTTGATGCAGCAATTGTAGGTATCGTTGACGATGCAAGCAATCTGGAGTGTGACGAATAATGGATATTAAGGCACTTTCCGACATTCTTAAAAATGCCGGTGTCGTTGGTGCCGGCGGTGCGGGATTTCCCTCATACGCAAAACTCAACGACAAAGCGGACACAATAATTCTCAACTGCGCCGAATGTGAGCCCCTTTTAAAGCTTCACAGACAGGTGCTTGAGTATCACGCAAGTGATATCGTCTTTGCCCTTGAAACAGTAAAGAATGTTCTCTCGGCAGACAGAGTAATTATAGCAGTAAAGCCCCATTATAAGGATGCAATAGCGGCAGCAGAAGAGGCAATTGAGGGTAAGGAAGGCTTTTCGATAGGACTTCTTCCCGAAATATATCCAGCAGGCGACGAAGTGGTTACTATTTATGAGACCACGGGCAGAGTTGTTCCTGCAGGACAGCTTCCCATTAGCGTCGGCTGTGTAGTTTTCAATGTTGAAACAATGCTTAACGCCGCATATGCTATAAAGGAAAACAAGGGCGTAACATTCAAGTATATAACCGTTGCAGGCGAGGTTAAAAAGCCCTCAACACTCAAGGTGCCGATAGGTATGACCTACGGCGAAGTGGTTGAGCTTTGCGGCGGTGCAACTATAAAGGACCCCGTAATTTTCGCAGGCGGTCCTATGACGGGCTCTATCTCGTCCAAGCGTGATGTTGTGACAAAGACATCAAACGCAATACTTGTTCTCGATAAAAATCAATACATCATTCAAAAGCGTATGACACCCGTAACCATCAGCATGAAGAGGGCTATGAGCGCCTGCTGTAACTGTATGATGTGTTCTGACCTGTGCTCCCGTCATCTTCTCGGTCACCCCATTGACCCTCAGAAGTTTATGATGCATTCCACAGGCGGCGTTACAAAGGATACAGAACCGTATCTGAACACATTTTTCTGTTCGGGCTGCGGTCTTTGCGAGTATTACTCCTGCTTCCAGGGTCTCAGTCCCGCTACCCTTATCGGTATTACCAAGGGTAAGCTCAAGAAGGCGGGCGTACCTATCCCCAAGGATATCGAAACAAAAGACGTACATAAATTCAGAGAATTCAGAACAGTTCCCATCACAAAGCTTGTCCGTCGCCTCGGACTTGTAAAATACGATGTGGAATGTCCCCTTGACGATAATCTTGTTAAGGCGGACAGTGTGAAGATAAAGCTCTCTCAGCATATCGGCGCACCGGCAATCGCTACTGTCAAGAAGGGCGATAAGGTGACTGCGGGCGATGCTGTTGCAAATGCCCCCGAAGGACTCGGTGCTTCGGTTCACGCATCAATTTCCGGCACGGTAGAAGAAGTTACCGATGCATATATCAAAATTAAGGCATAGCGAGGTGATTACAGATGAGTAAAGCGATAGGAATGGTCGAATATAAGACCGTTTCCAGCGGTATGACTGCGGCTGATAGTATGGTTAAGACAAGTAATGTCGAAATCCTTCAGGCTTCAACCGTATGTCCCGGTAAATACATAGTTTTAATAACAGGCGAGCTTTCTGCTGTAAGAAGCTCGGTTGATTCGGCAAAGGCACTTTATCCCGACCAGCTGACAGACTCCTTTGTTCTCGGTAATCCCCACGAGGATATATTTACTGCAATCTACGGCGGCGCAAACATCGAAGGCGTAAAGGCTCTCGGCGTTCTTGAAACATTTACGGCGCCTTCTATTATAGTTGCGGCAGATACAGCGGCAAAGGCGGCTGAAGTAAAGCTTATAGAACTTAGAATTGCGCGCGGTATGTGCGGCAAATCTTATATGCTTCTCACAGGTACGGTGGCGTCTGTTACGGCGGCAATTGAAAATGCAATAAAGGTTGTGGGCGAAAACGGAATGCTTCTCGACCACTCTGTAATCCCCAACCCCGACCCCGGTATTTGGGACAGCATACTGTGAGTGCGAAGCACT
>CAZTNR010000138.1:0-2257 GCA_964614955.1 uncultured Oscillospiraceae bacterium
TTTCCTCTTGCAACCTTTTCTGAACTAAGGCATCGAGTTTTTTTAAGTATTCTATTTCCATACGAAGTCGTTGGTTTTCGGCAATTAAATCCTCTTCTACCTTCTTTTCGAGTTTAGGAGGTCTGCCTTTTCTTGTTCCGAATGTAGAACAAGCTTTGCCTCGTCTTTCTTTCATAAGACCTTCGGCTCCTTCTTCCAAATATATGCGTTCCCAACGAGTTAAAGAGTGACGATAATCGGAGCATTCCGCTTTGCTTTCAACACCCCAATATTTCCTTACAGTTTCGCTGTAACTCATTCGGTTTTCTCGCATATCCATTATAACAGATAATTTGAATTCTGTCGAGTATACCTTCTGCTTTGTTCCTTTCTTTGACATAAAAAATATGCACCTCCAAAAGTCTCTAACTTTGGGGTGCATATCACAACTGGGAGGCTTTTCTTATTTATTGACAAATTCCTTGCGGTATGATAAACTTGAAGCACACAAATTCCGAGGTGAAAGCATAATGAAAAACACAGACCTTATTATCTTTTCGGGACAGAGCAATATGGAGGGTGAGTCTGAGAGATTTCCCGATGACAACAGCCCTGTTGAAGGTGCTTTGGAATACAGGTTCCTTGAGAACAAGCTTATTCCTTTACGTCATCCTGCCGGTGAAAACATATCAAACAACGGCAAGGTGTTTATCCCGCGTCACCGTGACGGCTGGGGCACAACTCAGAGCTGTGCACTTTTATCTGCTTGGCGAAAGAGAACAAATCCCGTACCATATTTTTGTAAAAGCTATATTGAAGCATCTGGCAGAAATGTCATTGCCGTACACGCCGCAAAGGGTGCTACAACAATTGACTATTGGCAAAGAGATGCACTTGGATACGAAATGATGTGCAAAAAGGCGAAGGCGGCAATCCGGATGACAAACCCTGAGCATATTTACTTTGTATGGCTTCAGGGTGAAAGCGACGCACTTGCGACAAAGTCAAAAGACGTATACAAAAAGCAGATGATTTCACTATATGAATCGCTGCACGAAGACCTCGGTGTTGAGCTTTTCGGCAACATTCTTGTCGGCAGATTTTCTATGGACGACTACGATTTTGAGATTATAAACGCTCAGAAGGAAGTCTGCAGAGAGCACGACAAATTTATTATGCTCACGGAAATTACCGAGAAGATAATATACGAGCCCGAATATATGAATCCCGAAGCTTTCGGGCATTACGGATTGAAGGGGCAAATGCTTCTCGGAGATGTAGCGGGAAAGGCGCTGGCAGAAGCAAGAATCATAGACTGATTTTCGCACTTTGTATTCAATACATTTTTGTTATCGTTACTATTACTAAAAATCCACGTTAAAACAACCCCAAAATTTGTCATTTTACTGATTGACAAAACACAATATATTGTGTATAATAATCACACAAAGGTAAATATTACATAATTGACGGATTTAAGCGGCTCGACGCTAAGGGAATGTAATATTATTTTAGCCGACCGTCTGGGCAATTCGTTCTGAGTTAGAATAGAATTGCCTTTTTTGACGATTAAAACCATCTTTTACAGGAGGTTAGATATATGAAACATACTAACTGGAACGGATTTGAAGCCGGTGTATGGCAAGACGAAATCAATGTCCGCGACTTCATCCAGAAAAACTACAAGCCTTATGTGGGTGACGATTCTTTCCTTGCAGGTGCTACCGAAAGAACTTCAGCTCTTATGAAAAAGCTCCAGAACCTTTTCACTCTTGAGCGTCAGTACGGCGGTGTGCTTGACATAGATACTGCAACAGTTTCTTCGCTTACCGCTTATTCCCCCGGGTATCTCGACAAGGAAAACGAGCTTATCGTAGGTCTACAGACAAACCGTCCTTTAAAGAGAGGCGTATGTCCCTTCGGCGGTATGAGAATGGCAAAAAACGCCTGTGAAGCTTACGGATACGAGCTCAGCCGCAAAATTCAGGACGAATTCAAGTACAGAACAACTCACAACGACGGTGTATTCAGAGCATATACCGACGAAATGAGAGCTGCAAGAAAGTGCCACGTTATCACAGGTCTTCCCGACGCTTACGGCAGAGGCAGAATTATCGGCGACTACAGAAGAATTGCCCTTTACGGCGTGAACAAGCTTATCGAAGAAAAGAAGAAGGACAAGGCTGCTCTTCAGGATCTCGCGTTTGATTCTCCCAACATCCGTCTCGACGAAGAACTTTACTCTCAGATTTCCTTCCTCGGCAAGCTCAAGCAGATG
>CAZTNR010000139.1:0-2241 GCA_964614955.1 uncultured Oscillospiraceae bacterium
AATTCCTCTTGAAGGCTTTGATAACCTTATGCCTACATATCAGATGTTCAAGGCATTTATGAAGAACGAAAAGGACATTGACATTAAGAATACAGTAATCGTTTCACCCGACGAAGGTGCTCTCGGCAGAGGTATGTACTACTCCTCCGTTCTCGGTATTCCCCTTGCGATGTTCTACAAGCGTCGTGACTACACAGTAGTAAAGGACGGACGTAACCCCATTGTTGCCCACGAATACCTCGGTGATGATGTAACGGGCAAGGATATTATCGTTGTTGACGATATCATTTCCTCCGGTGACTCGTTCCTCCACATCCTTGACAAGCTCAAGGCTATGGGGGCAAGAAGAATCTTCGGCTTCTTCACGTTCGGTCTCTTCTGTAACGGTTTTGATACTATCGACGATTACTATAAGAGAAATATGTTCGACAAGATTTATGCAACAAACGCTGTCTACAATTCCGACAAGGCTCTCAGCCGTGAATGGTTCACTGAAGTAAACATACTCAAGTATGCGGCATATTATATTGAAGCTCTTAACATTAACCGTTCTGTAAGTGTTCTTATGGATCCCATTAAGAAGATGCACGCACTTTGCGATAAGTACAATATCGAGCTTCCTAAGTCTCTATAAGTTAAGCCACTCCAAACGGAGTGGCTTCTTTGTTATTGTAATAAATCTTTAATTTTTAAATTCCGAATTTCATACACGCCGAAATAAGGAATTTCAATATAGTCTTTACCGTTTGAAGAGTACAAATAATATCTGTAATATCTATCGTCAGAAGCAGAAATGCTTACTTCGTAATAAGGTCTTGTATCGGGATAATCATTTACACTCATTATTCGTGTCGGCTCTGAATTCAAAATGACATCGTAGAATCTGTTGATATCAATCGAATACTGCTTTTCGCTGTTATCCTTAACCGAAAAAGACAGCACGGTATCAGGATGTGGGGATTCGATTTGCTTTGCCACAGGAAAAAGCGTATCATAGGCTAAATACGCACCGACAAGCAATGCGGCAAAAAGGAGTAAAACGATAATAATAAAAATTTTGGATTTCATTACAGCATAGCCTTTCTGATTTCTTCACCCGATCTTGAAGTAAGGTACGCAGGTGCAACATCAAAAACAGTCTTACAGCCGCTCATGCCCTCTTTATTCATTCTGTATGCAGCTCTTGCGTAGCAGACGAGAACGGATGAAGTAAATTCGGGGTTGGAATCGAGCTTTAAGCTGTATTCTATAATGTGATTGTTTTTGCCGTTCTCCCCTGTTCTGCCGCTTCTTATGACAAAACCGCCGTGAGGAAGATTCTTGTGGTCTCTGTCGAGTTCTTCCTTAGAGATAAAATGTACCGTTGTATCGTAATCAGCAAAGTAGTTGGGCATGGTTACAATTTCTTTTTCAATTCTCTCTTTGTCAGCACCGTCTGCAGCTACCACAAAGCATTCTCTTGTGTGCTTCTGACGTGTTGTAAGAGTGGGAGCAGAGCCGCTTCTTACAGCATCAAGAGCTTCGGGAACGGGAATTGTATACTGTCTTGCATCAACAACACCCTCAATTCGTCTTATTGCATCCGAATGCCCCTGGCTTACGCCCTTGCCCCAAAAGGTGTAGTCTTCGCCGTCGGGAAGAATTGCCGAAGCATAGAGACGGTTGAGTGAGAACATACCGGGATCCCAGCCGCAGGAAATAATTGCTACCTTACCCGATTCCTTTGCCGTCTTATCTACATTTGCAAAGTGTTCGGGGATTTTAGCGTGTGTGTCAAATGAATCTATGCAGTTGAACATTGATGTAACCAGCGGTGTCTGCGTAGGAAGATCTGTTGCACTTCCACCGCAGAGAATCATTACATCAATCTTATCAGTCATATTCTTGGCATCATCTGTATGACAAACTAAAGCTGTTGTCGTGTTTATCTTAACATCAGCGGGATTTCTTCTTGTGAACACCGCCACAAGCTCCATATCGGGGTTTTGCTTGATAGCCGACTCAACTCCCCTGCCGAGGTTTCCGTAGCCGTATATGCCTATTCTTATGCTCATATAGATGCCTCCTAATATTTGCTGATAGAATTATATCACTTTTATTATTATACCGCAAGAGGTATTATTCTTAAATTTATGAATTTTCATAAATGATTTTGAAAAAAGAAACCCTCGGAGAAGCAGAGGGCGAAAAGCTTAGAAGGTATCAACAGGCTAAAGAATCTTGAGCTGGTTAATCTTACTC
>CAZTNR010000140.1:0-1983 GCA_964614955.1 uncultured Oscillospiraceae bacterium
GCCAAAATCAGAGAGCTCACACTCGCAGAGGCTGAAAATATGGCAAAGCTCGGCGTTGAAGAAACAGGTATGGGCAGAGTTTCCGACAAGATTATCAAGCATCAGCTTGTTGCCAACAAGACTCCCGGTACAGAGGACTTGCACCCCACAGCAATGTCGGGTGACGCAGGTCTTACCCTTATAGAAATGGCACCCTACGGTGTTATCGGTTCTATTACACCCTCAACAAACCCCAGTGAAACGGTTATCTGTAACTCTATAGGTATGATTGCCGGCGGTAACGGTGTTGTATTCAACCCCCACCCCAATGCCTGCAAGACTGCAAACTACGCGGTTGACCTCGTAAACAGAGCAATACTTGAGGCAGGCGGTCCCGAAAACCTTGTTGTAACGGTTGAAAATCCCACAAAGGAAAGCTCCGACGAAATGATGGCGTCGCCCATAGTCAAGATGCTTGTAGCTACAGGCGGTCCCGGTGTAGTTAAGGCGCTTCTTTCCTCCGGCAAGAAGGCAATCGGCGCAGGCGCAGGTAATCCCCCTGTAATCGTTGACGACACGGCAGATGTTGAAAAGGCAGGCAGAGATATCGTTCTCGGCGCATCCTTCGACAACAACCTTCCCTGTATTGCAGAAAAGGAATGCTTTGCGTTTGACAATATCACAGACAGACTTATAGCTTCTATGCAGAAGAACGGCGCATACCTTATCAAGGGCGACCAGATTGACAAGCTTGTAAAGGTGTGTCTTGTTGAAAAGAACGGCAAGTACTGCATCAACAAGGACTGGGTAGGCAGAGATGCTTCCAGGTTCTTAAAGGCTATCGGCATTGAAGCTGATGCAAGACTTGTTATTGCAGAGGTTCCCGCAGACCATCCCTTTGTATATGTTGAAATGATGATGCCCGTACTCGGTATTGTCAGAGTAAAGAATATAGACGAAGCAATTGAGCTTGCTTGCAAGGCAGAGCACGGCAACCGCCACTCTGCACACATCCACTCCAAGAACGTAGACCACCTCACACGCTTTGCAAGAGCTGTTGAAACAACAATCTTTGTAAAGAATGCACCCAGCTACGCAGGCATAGGTGCAGGCGGTGAAGGTTATACTACATTTACAATCGCAGGTCCTACGGGTGAAGGTCTGACAGCGGCTCACTCCTTTACACGTCAGAGAAGATGCGTACTTGTTGACGGCTTCCACATAGTGTAAACCATCAAATGCGGAAAGCGGAGTGCGGAATTCGGAATGAAAAGATGCACTTGTGTTTGGCAACGAATTGAAAATTAGCAATCATTTTGCCCCGAGCCTTAAAGGGGCAAAATGAAGCCGTCACTCGCGGGCGATAGCGTTTGATGAGCAGAACAATTGTCGCGATATTTGCCGTCGGGCTGTCCCGACTCTTTGCTTACTTTTTTCAAGAAAGTAAGGGAGAAAGGAAATTGATATATGAATAATGCATTTGGAATGATTGAGGTATACAGCTTCACAACTGCAGTTGTTGCGGCTGATACTATGGCAAAAACAGGTAATATCAAGGTTGTTGCCTTTGACAGAAACAGACCCTTCAACCCCGGTTTTCCCGTACCCCTCATTATGGGTGCAAAGATTATGGGTAACGTTGCGGATGTCAAGGCGTCTGTTGAAGCTGCAAAGGCGTATGCAGAAGGCAAGGGACACTATATTGTATCCCACGTTATTCCCAACCCGGGCGAAGGTGTTGAGAATATGACATACCTTATGGATATCAACAAGGATAAATTCAACAAGAAGCTTCCCAAGAACCTGAGAGGTGCCGAGGACGTATACGAAGTAGAAGGTGCGTCGGCTATCGGTCTTCTTGAGGTTGAGGGCAACACTGCGGCAATTATCGGTCTTGATGCTATGGTAAAGGCGGCAGACGTGAGACTTGTACATACCGAAAAGAGACTGGGCGGACGTCTTGTAACTTTAATTGTTGCGGGTAAGGTTGATGCGGTAACAGCG
>CAZTNR010000141.1:0-1945 GCA_964614955.1 uncultured Oscillospiraceae bacterium
TAGTAAGAATCACTCTGTACCCCTTTGATGCCGCTATTGCCGCAAGACCTATTCCCGTGTTTCCGCTTGTAGGCTCAATTATACAGGAGCCTTTTTTCAGAGTTCCGTCTTTTTCGGCTGCCTCAATCATCTGTCTTGCAACTCTGTCCTTTGCACTTCCTGCAGGGTTTTTTCCTTCAAGCTTGCAGAGAAGCGTTGCATTGCAGCCGCTTGTTTTTGCATAATTTGACACCATAAGAAGAGGTGTGTTTCCCACAAGCTCAGAAATATTGCTGTAAACTTTCATATACCGTCTCCGTAATTAATCAAAAAGTGAACTGAAGTCAACGGGGTTACCGTTTTCGTCATAAAGGACATTTTTATCATTTGAATCTGCAACAGCATCGGCTTGATCCTTTTCGACCTCTTCGGTCTTTTCCTCTACCTTTTCCTCTGCCTTTTCTTCGGTTTTTGTCAAAGAGTTATTCTCGGTCTGTTCAAGGTAGCTGTCAAGCTTTAGTAAAAAGCCGCTCTGCATATCGTACATTACAATTACCTTATCCTGAATCGGATAAAGAGGTGTCCAGTCCTCAATATTATTGCCCGTAAAGTCAATTTCAACAAGAGACTCGGGATTATAGCCTTCAAGACAGGAAACATCGGTAATACCGTTATTGGCAAAGTATCCCATAGCAAGATTTTTGTATTCCTTAACAAAGGAAACGTCTTCAATCTTCACGTCATATATTTCAAAAATTTCAACATTTCTGAATTTTGCAAGGTCAGAAAGAGAATCCTTTTCAATATCATATTCAAAAGCCGATGCCATTACTACCTCATTAAGCTTTGTCATCAGTTCGGAAGAATCTATATCCGAAAAGCAAAGATCAATATAGTCTATATATCCGACAAGAACAGAGTTTGTTCCGTTTTCCTCTGCACTGACCGCTATGTAATGAACATTATCCACATCCGCCTGTGTGACATTTGCAGGCTCGACACCTATGGCATTTGCAAAGGCTTCAAAGAAATTGACATTTACAAAACCGAGTTTTTCTGCCGACTCCGACAGAATTTCTTCATCGTTCTTTTCAAGAGGCTTTATATCCAGCTTAATCGGCGGTTCTTGCTTTTCTTCGGTTTTATCATCTGCTTCAGGTTCGCCGTCATTATTGGCATTATCTTCTGCCTGTGCATCGTCCTTTTCGTTTTTTTCCGCATCAACGCCGGGCACCTGCGTTTCAGGTGATTCAAGTCCTGTATCGCCGTCGGGAAGCGTAGCTACGTCATCCGAACACGAAGTAAAAATCAACACAAAAGAGAGTATCAAAGCTAAAGCAACAATATTTCTTTTCATCATATTTATCATCCTTTCTTTTCCAACAAATTATACTACGTTTTTGCGACTTTGTCAATTTTTTTATGAAAAGGTCTTGACAAAACCGACGTTGAAGGCTACTGTGAAACAATCCTTTCCCTTATATCGGAAAAAGGCAAGCGTACCTCCCCTATTCTTTATGCGGGCAGTACAAAACGAATTCTGGAAAGGAGATTCAAAGCAATTATGGAAGAAAAAACAGGCAAAAAAGCGGCTGTCATTTCGGCTGTTACAACGGGTGCTGTTATTATATGTGCAATAACGGCAAGTGCGTTGCTCGGAGGATGTGCGAAAAATATCCAGGTCGAAGGCAAGCCAAAAGCTTTAACAGCTGCAGAAAGCATTAATATCGCAGAAAACTCGGACAACAATGAAAACGAAGCGTTGGAAGCAAATAATGATGTCCCTGTTGAAGAAGAAGCCGACGAAACAAATATCGACGAATAATAAAAAATGAGGCTATTGCATCAGGGGCGAACATTGTTCGCCCGTTCTTTCACATCCGATTTGTGGTATCACTGATGCAGAGCCTTTTATTTTTACAAGGAGCGGTTATGAAACAACGTATTCACTGGATTGATATATGCA
>CAZTNR010000142.1:0-1816 GCA_964614955.1 uncultured Oscillospiraceae bacterium
GCCGTGCTGTCCTTTTGTGAGTACAGACGAACACTTTTCACTTGCAACAAATGCACCTGTTGGCATACCGCCGCAAAGACCCTTTGCAAGAGTGAAGATGTCGGGCTTTATATCATAGTTTTCAAAAGCAAAAAGCTTGCCAGTTCTGCCGATACCTGTCTGGATTTCGTCACATATAAGAAGTATGTCACGTTTCCTGCACTCTTCAGCCATAAATGCGGCAAATTCCTTGTCCATCACATTTACGCCGCCTTCACCTTGAATGCATTCAAACATTACTGCACAAACGTCGTCTGAAAGATTTTCAAGCAGAGCCTCTTTGTCGTTGTAGGGTGAATACTTGAAGCCTTCGGTAAAGGGGAAGAAGAAGTTGTGAAATACATCCTGACCTGTTGCGGCAAGGGTTGTTATAGTTCTTCCGTGGAAGGAGGAATTAAATGTAATAATTGTGCTTCTGCCCTCACCGTACTTGTCAAAGCTGTACTTTCTCGCAAGCTTTATTGCACCCTCGTTTGCCTCGGCACCCGAGTTTCCGAAGAAAACCTTGTCGTAACCAGAGAGGGTACAGATTTTTTCAGCCAAACGTGCAACAGGCTCGCAGGTGAAATAGTTTGATACGTGCTGTGTTTTCTTTAGCTGAGAAATAACAGCTTCTATGTAACCCTCGTCTGCAGTGCCGACACTGAGCGTGCCTATGCCGCTTCCGAAGTCGATGTATTCCTTGCCGTCGTCGCCGTATAATTTCGCACCGCATCCACGGTCGATTGTCAGGTTGTGACGTCCGTATGTGTTCATCACATACTGCTTGTCAAGTTCTTTTATGTTTGACATATTTATCAATCCTTAATTATAAATCCTGTTAAATCCTGTTTGATTTGTGAACTTTGTAGTTTTGTCGTCTGCCTTGTGACGGCAAAACGGATAAGATGAGCGACACCGAATGCCCCGGTTTCATCTAAGACACTCCGGACATTGCCAACGGTGGCTCACCGGGTAAACATCGTTCCGATGCCTTCGTCTGAAAGCATTTCTATAAGAATAGAGTGAAGAAGTCTGCCGTCGATAATGTGCGCTCTCTTTACGCCGCCCTTGACTGTGTCCGCACAGCATTCAACCTTGGGGATCATACCGCCCTTGATTACACCCTCTGCCTTGAGAACTTCAATGTCCGAAAGACGAACCTCTGAAATGAGACTGTCTTCGTCCTTGATGTCGTGTAAAAGCCCCTTGATGTCCGTGAGAAGTATAAGCTTTTCTGCACCCAGGTCTATTGCAATCTTAGCCGCAGCCGTGTCTGCATTTATGTTGTAAACACCGCTTTCGCCGTCAATGCCCATAGCAACTGTAGAGACAACGGGAATGTAACCCTTTTCGATGTTGTCCTTGATAATCTGAGTGTCAACTTCGACGATTTCGCCGACACATCCGTAGTCGAATTTGCCGTCATTCAGCTTCTTCGCCTTGATAAGACCACCGTCAATACCCGAAAGACCTATAGCTCTGCCGCCGATGGACTCAATGCGGTTGACTAAATCCTTGTTTGTCTTTCCTGCAAGTACCATCTGAACTACTTCCACTGCTTCGTCGCTTGTGTATCTGAGCCCGTTGATAAACTCTGTTTCAATGCCTAGCTTGTCAAACATAGAACTGATTTCGGGACCGCCGCCGTGTACGAGTACAACATTGATGCCGACAAGCTTTAAAAGTACAAGGTCGGAGATAACAGCGTCTTTAAGTCCTTCGTTTGTCATAGCGTTTCCGCCGTATTTTACTACGATTGTCTTGCCGTAGTATTCCTGTATGTAGGGAAGAGCCT
>CAZTNR010000143.1:0-1813 GCA_964614955.1 uncultured Oscillospiraceae bacterium
CCCAAGTACGCTGAGAAAGAGCATGCATTTTTGCCGAAACAAAAATAGCACACTTTGGGTGTAAAAATATGGAATTATGTCGCACCAATATTTTACAATATTTAGTCGAAATTGTCAAGTGGATATAATTCCAAACTTCTAACTCCTAACTCCTAACTCCTAACTCCTAATTCCTAACTCCTAATTCCTCATTAATCAATAATTTCCCCCTCGTTAACTTTCCATTCACATTACGGCTATATACTACCTATATAAAAATTTTCCCAAAAGAAAGGCAGAAACAAAATGAACAATTTTTACTTACTTGACACACCCGCACCCGGAGCAGGCGCAGGCGGTATGCTCGCAACAATTCTTCCCTTTATTCTTATGATTGTTGTTTTCTACTTCTTCCTTATAAGACCCCAGAAGAAGCAGGAAAGAGAAACAGCCGCTATGAGAAATAACCTTCAGGTCGGTGACGAAGTTACAACAATCGGCGGTATTGTCGGCAGAATCACACACGTTAAGGACGATATCGTAACAATCGAAACAGGTGCTGACAGAAACAAAATCAGATTCCGTAAGACTGCTATCGCTACAGTTGATAAGAAGTACGGCGAAGAAAAGGCACCCAAGGGCGGCTATAAGGTAACAGGTGTTAAGAAGACCGAAACTCCTATCGAGGCTCCTGCTCTTAAAGACGATAACGGCGAAAACAAGTAATAAGTGAATATTAAATGCCAATCCTTCATATTTATTATTAAATAAATGTAAGGAGTGAACGGCATTGAATAAAACTAAATCAAAATCAAAGGCCTTGAAGAATAACCAAAACCAAGCGGGCGTTCTCAGGGCCTTAATTGTCGGCTTTGCAGTCTGCCTTGTGTCGTGGCTGCTGCTTTCGCTTGTATTCTCATTTGTAATGTCAAAGCAGACCGACAGCACGGCACTTATAAAGGTGTTTGCACCGATAACGGCAGTGGTCAGCCTGATTTTTGGCGGCTTTGCGGCAGGCTTTTCCGATAAGACAGCAGCCCTTCTTACACCCTTTATCCTCGGCTGTGCGGTTCTCGGCATTTGCTACGCCTTGTCCGCTTACCTTGATTTGTCCTATGAGCTCGGTACCTTTGCAAAGACCGCAGTAATTGCGGCAGCACTTGTCTGTCCCGTGATAGGAGCAAGGTTTTCCCGCGGGAATACGTCGAAAAAACATAAGCACAGAAAATAATGTAAAAAAACTGTAAACAATGTAAGTTTTCTATTTATTTCTATAAGTATATATGGTAAAATAAACCCCGTCGGTGCAAAAGCATCGGCGGAAATTTTATTATCACACACACGTATCTCCACGGCTTGGTTGCCCGCAAATTCGGGTTTGCCGACAAAGCAGATATGTGGTGGCAGAAAACCAAAGGAGGACATTTAAAATGTCAGTAGTATCAATGAAACAGCTCCTCGAAGCTGGCGTCCATTTCGGACATCACACAAGAAGATGGAACCCTAAGATGGCTGAATACATCTTCACAGAAAGAAACGGCGTTTACATTATCGACCTCGCAAAGACAGTAAAGAAGCTTGAAGAAGCTTATATGTTCATTCGCGAAGTTGCTATGGAAGGCGGAGACATCCTTTTCGTAGGTACAAAGAAGCAGGCTTCCGATGCAATCAAGGAAGAAGCTGAAAGAGCAGGCTGCTACTATGTAAATATGAGATGGCTCGGCGGTATGCTCACAAACTTCAAGACAATCAAGAAGAGCATCGCAAGACTTAACGCACTTCATAAGATGGAAGAAGACGGCACATTCGACCTTCTTCCCAAGAAGGAAGTTAT
>CAZTNR010000144.1:0-1764 GCA_964614955.1 uncultured Oscillospiraceae bacterium
CTGTGATACCCTTCTTTGTACCTGCAACCTTAAAGTCCATATCGCCGAAGAAGTCTTCAAGACCCTGGATATCGACCATAGTCATCCATCTGTCGCCTTCTGTAATAAGACCACAGGAGATACCTGCTACAGGTGCCTTAATCGGAACACCTGCATCCATAAGAGCAAGAGTAGAAGCACAGATTGAACCCTGAGATGTAGAGCCGTTGGAGGAAACTACTTCAGATACAAGTCTGATGGAGTAGGGGAATTCTTCAACAGAGGGAATTACGGGAACAAGAGCACGTTCTGCGAGTGCACCGTGACCGATTTCACGTCTGCCGGGGCCTCTGGAAGGCTTTGTTTCGCCGACAGAGTAGCTGGGCATATTATAGTGGTGCATATATCTCTTGTATTCTTCGTCGTCAATACCGTCAAGAAGCTGCTGTTCAGCAACAAGACCGAGAGTTGCAACTGTAAGAACCTGTGTCTGACCACGGGTAAAGAGGGCAGAACCGTGAGTTCTGGGAAGAATGCCGACTTCGGATGCAAGAGGTCTGATTTCATCGAGCTTTCTGCCGTCAACTCTCTTGCCTTCATCAAGAAGCCATCTTCTTACAACAAACTTCTGAAGCTTGTAAAGGCATTCGCCCATTTCAGCCTTTCTGTCTTCGTCGGGATACTGTTCGGCTACAAATGCTTCAACATCGGCATAAACTGCGTTGAGTCTGTCTTCTCTGATGTTCTTGTCATCTGTATCAAGAGCGTACTTCACCTTATCAATTGCATATTCGGCAATCTTGTCATAGAGCTCGTGGTCAACATCGCAGGATGCGTATTCGAACTTCTTCTTACCGATTTCGCTTGTAACGTGGTTAATAAACTTAACAACTTCCTGGTTTGTTTCGTGAGCCTTCATAATTGCATCGAACATAGCATCGTCGGAAATTTCCTTCGCGCCTGCTTCGATCATTACTACCTTCTTTTCGGAAGATGCAACCGTAAGCTCAAGAGTAGATTTAGCTCTCTGTTCCTTTGTGGGGTTGATAACAACCTCGCCGTCAACCATACCGACGAATACACTGGATACAGGACCGTTCCAGGGAATATCGGAGATAGAGAGTGCGAGAGATGCGCCGATAAGACCTGTAACCTCAGGGCTGCAGTCGGGGTCAACCGAGAGAACGAGAAGGTTGAGAGTTACATCGTTTCTTAAATCCTTGGGGAAGAGGGGACGGATAGGTCTGTCGATTACACGGCTTGTGAGAATTGCCTTTTCGGAAGGCTTACCTTCTCTCTTCATAAAAGATCCGGGGATCTTACCTACTGCGTAAAGTCTTTCTTCAAAGTCTACCGAAAGGGGAAGAAAGTCGATACCTTCTCTGGGGGATGCGCTTGCTGTTGCGGTTGCAAGAATAGCTGTGTCACCGTATCTTACGAGTGCAGAGCCGTTTGCAAGCTGAGCGATTTTGCCGGTTTCTACTGTAAGCTTTCTGCCGGCGAGAGTTGTAGAAAATACTCTGTAGTTTTCAAACATTTTGTTTACCTCCTTGTTTTTCTTATTCTTTAAGGAGAATAATTTCAGTAAATTTTGCACTTAATTTCGAGTCCTTTCTGAATTGTGAAAAGGCACAAAACTAAATGCCAAAGATACTAAAAAAATCTCCTTGCCTTATGCCTTAAAACGAAATTGAGGGCGAAGAAGCACAACGCTAATTCGCCCGTATGTTGTTATTACTTTCTGAGGCCGAGCTTTTCAACGATTGCACGGTAACGGTTGATGTC
>CAZTNR010000145.1:0-1740 GCA_964614955.1 uncultured Oscillospiraceae bacterium
TGTATCGCTCTCGGTAGTTGCGAAGCGTGTTAGGAGCTAAATCCCCAACAATATTTTCAATCCAAAAATCAAACCATTCATCAACCGTAGTTTCCGTAGCTACGAAAACACCATCGTGCATGTCAGCGTATTTAGCTTCTTCCATCCAATTACGCGCTTCGGGAACCGTCCCGAAGTATTTTTCGTGCCTTTTGCCTGTTTTATCAACAAAGCGTGCGCTGTATAATCCGTCCTTCCTTTGGTAGATACCCTTACCGCAGTCTTTACCTTTAAGATTCTTTCCCATTGTTAACTCCTTTCTCACAGAGAGAAAAAGAGCATACTGCTACTTATAGATTATACCATAAGATGCTCTTTTCCTCAAGTGAATTTACAAAAAATCTTAGGCTTTTTTGTAAATTTTTGTCTTTGTGACTTAAATTATAATTTTATCGCTGATATATTCTTCAAATTCTTTGCGTTTCACGAGCTTTTTAGTGCCGACAAAGAGCACAAACGGACAATTAGGGGCACGAAGCATACTATCGATTTTGTTAATGCCGATATTGCTGTACTCCGCTGCTTCTTTGGTGGTCAATGTCATTTTCAAGTGGATAGGGACTTTGCATTCAGCTTTCTCTGTTTTGTTATTATTCAATAAGTGGTTGGCTTTCTTCGAGTTGGCTTCGGTGTTTCCAATGGTATTTTTCTTTTTTGTCATACATCATCACCGCCCGACAAATAAATTCGTGTTACATCATCACGATGATGCCCAAGCAGCTCCGACACCTTTTTACGAGCAACAAAATCAGAATAACCTTGTTCAATAAACTTGTTGTACTTCTCATGTGCAAAGGTGTGTCTTAAACCGTGGAAAGTAATGGTGTTCTCGGTAAATCTCTTTCGATGATATGCGATAAAGCACTGAAGTCGTTTCATAGCAAGATGCGTTTTGTCGTAAGGTCGTACAAACAGCTTCTCTCCAACGGGAACAATCTTTAACATATCACGAAATGTAATTCCGATAGAATCGTTGATTGGTACATATCTCCAAAGTCCGCCCTTGCCCTTGACAAGCAGCTTGCCTGTATCAAGGGCATTTTTTGCGTCGTTGGTGTCAATTCGGAAGCATTCCTCCAAGCGAAGCCCTGCGTATCTCGCAAGACACAGAATCGCCTGATAATCCTTGTTATCAATTGCGGCAATGAGCATATGGTTAAATTCCGGAGTAGTCCAGGTTCTATCCACACCACCGAAGGTTCGCTTTTTAAGCTCCAAGTCTTCGTTGGTCGGCAATGTGCTCCTTGTATAAGGCATATTGTCGTGGAAGAAGCGTATAGCGGCAAGCTCGGTCTTTATAGTCGAAGCCGACAAGCCTTTGTTTTGCATATACGACACATATGCAAGTATATGCTTTTCTGAAATGTTGCAAAGCTTTTGCAATCGGTACTCTTTTGCAAGAAATACCATAAAGCGTTTGAAGGCTTTGCCGTAGCGTTCTCTCGTCTTAAAGCTTCCAACCTTCAGGTGACGGAACAACTTGGTGTACTGCGCTTCTAAATTCTTGTATATGTTTGTTTTCATTTTAATCCCTTTCTCTTGCAAGGGCATAGCTATGGCACTGAGATTTTGTATCTGTTACCTCTGTATTTCCTTGTTTAACTTAATGGGAAATTTCGTATTTATGGCACTTTCGGGTGCTTTTCTAATCTCTGTCTCCCTTTAGTATGAAGCTAACTGCCAGGTTAGTAATATTACCGC
>CAZTNR010000146.1:0-1699 GCA_964614955.1 uncultured Oscillospiraceae bacterium
GATAACCCCAAAATATCAAGAATCACAATCGTAACCCACGGTGACGAAAAGAAATTCAGACAGATTATAAGACAGACAGACAAGCTTATAGAATCCAAGATGATTTTTGCAGTTGAGCCTTCCTTCAGTTTACTTCGCGAGCTTCTTCTCTTAAAGCTTGAAATGAACAGCGCTGAGGAAATCGCGGCAGCTGAAGCAGTATCGCGCAAGTACGGTTGCTCAATCATCGACCATTCCGTAGGCACGCTCGTGCTTGAATTTACAGGCACTCCCGACGAAATCGATGCCCTTCTTGAGGACTGCAAGCAGTTCGGAATTTTAGAGCTCTGCAGAACGGGTGTTACGGCACTTGAAAGAGGAAAGGTTTCGTATACATTGGATTAAACTGACTTAAGCCTTCCCCTTTGGGGAAGGTGGGTTGCGTTTGCAACTCGGATGAGGTCTGATGGATGAGGTTGGAAGCTTGTTGGCGCAATTCACCTCCTCAGTCACCTTGCGGTGACAGCTCCCCCATAAATGGGGAAGCCTTAGATAAACACGAAAACAACAATATGATATATACAAAGGAGAAAAACAAAATGATTACAAAGTATTACGATTCAGACTGCAACCTTGGTCTTCTTGACGGCAAGACAGTAAGTATTATCGGCTTCGGAAGCCAGGGTCACGCACATTCTATGAACCTCGCTGAAAGCGGCGTTAATGTAGTAGTAGGTCTCAGACCCGGCAGCGGTCACTGGGAAAAGGCAGCAGCATTTGCGGCAGACCACCCCAATTTCAAGGTTATGGACATTGAAGACGCAGCCAAGGCAGGCGACCTTGTTATGATGCTTGTTCCCGACGAGCTTGCAGCAGACATCTACAACGAAAAGGTTGCTCCCAATATGAAGGAGGGCGACGTTCTTATGTTCGCTCACGGCTTCAACATCCACTTCAACTTCATTAAGCCCGCAGCAAATGTAGACGTTATTATGGTAGCTCCCAAGGGTCCCGGTCACACAGTAAGAACCCAGTATCAGCAGGGTCGCGGTGTTCCCTCACTTATCGCAGTATATCAGGACTACTCAGGTCGTGCTAAGGACTACGCACTTGCATATGCTTCGGGTATCGGTGCAGGAAGAGCAGGTATTCTTGAAACAAGCTTCAGAGAAGAAACAGAAACAGACCTTTTCGGCGAACAGGCAGTTCTCTGCGGCGGCGTAACAGAGCTTATGAAGGCAGGCTTTGACACACTCGTTGAAGCAGGCTACGAACCCGAAATGGCTTACTTTGAATGTATCCACGAAATGAAGCTTATCGTTGACCTTATCAACGAGGGCGGCTTTGCAAAGATGAGATACTCCATTTCCAACACCGCTGAATACGGCGATTACAGAACAGGCAAGCGTCTTATCACAGAAGACACACGCAAGGAAATGAAGAAGGTTCTTACAGAAATCCAGAACGGTACATTTGCTTCTGAATTTATGACAGAATTCTCAAGCGGCAGACGCGGAAAATTCCTTGCAACAAGACGTGTTGAAAGCGAACATCCCCTTGAAAAGGTTGGCGCATCATTGAGAAAGATGATGTCTTGGTTGAAAAAGTAATTTAACAGAGATTTCGCCCTCTGCGGAGGGCGATTTCGCGCCTTTGTGCGGCGCGTGGTCCGCGGTCTGTGGACCGCAGGGGTGTTACTTTTGACACAGCAAAAGTAACC
>CAZTNR010000147.1:0-1607 GCA_964614955.1 uncultured Oscillospiraceae bacterium
AAGGAATGAGTCCGGTACAATACCGAACTCATTCGAAAGTTATTTAGTATTAAATTTTGTCTAAACTTTGGGGTTCACTTCACTGTGAGGGCGGACGTCACTATAATTAGCCAAGCTTTACGTCGAGGAATTTAAGCACACAAAGTACGATGCCTACAATACTGTAGATTTCGAGAAGCGCGCCCACAAGACCTGCAAGAAGACCAACAACGGGAATAAGTGCAAGAACGCTAATTAACCAGCCGACAACCGCGCAGATAACGAGGAAGATTACAAGCTGAATAATGAGAGAAACAACATTGCCCTTTTCAACCTTGAAGGGAGTGGGCCAAATTTTTTTGAGCATATCCATTAATATGTACCTCCATTTTTTTGATGTCTTATTATAACATATATTATTGAAATTTGCAATATGTAACAGAAAAAACATTTATTTCATTTCTCTGTAAGTTACAAATTTATATCCTCTGTCGAAAACTGTTTTTGCCATAGCCTCAAACTTTTCGTGTGTGTCGGGCTGATATGCGAAATAGTCGGGATAGTAGTACTGCTCGTGTGTCGCAAGACCTATGTATTCGGCATCGTTGTCGGCGAGCTTGTTGATTCTTTCCTTAATAATATCGGGTGAAATAAGGTTTAAACAAATACCGTCGGTACAGAGCTGTCTGTGTCGAAGCTTTAGCTCTTTGTCGGGAACGGAACAGTTTTTAGCGTGTGTGGAATCGTATTCTTCCTGTGAAAGGTGGTTGTAGCCGCAGACGGAGGAAGCGAGTCTCGGGTCTGCACCTTCTCTTGTAAAGAGCTTTGTTTCGGGCTGTCTGTTGTGCAGAAGTCTTGCTGCGTGACCGTAGGGAAGAACATTCATATCACCCTCATACTCTCTTGTAACGCCTGCAGAAGGACTGTCAATTCTGATACCGCAGTCAACAACAGCTCTGCACGCTTCTTTGCTCAGAGGCAGCCAATGAGTGCAGAGAACGTCCGAGAATAATCCTTCACCTGCAAAGCGAAGAACTTCTTTTTCTATAAGCTTGAAATCATCGTAGACATCCTTGTAAGAAGCATTAACATAAGGATAGTCGGGAAATTCCTGTCTTGCGTGGAAGGCAAGAATAAGCCAGTCCCTATTTGCCTGAAACTCGTCCTTATAGCAATCTGGCATTTCCGAAAGATTGAAGAAATCGTTTCCGTAGTAAACGTCTGTGGCATAGAAAAGATTTAGCTGTACGGTAAGACCGTATTTGTCGTGGTTTTCCTTCAGCATCTTCATAAATCCGTTGTCAAAAATAGAAGCAGGTCTTTCACGAGCTATATCTCTGAACGTCCAAATAACGTCGTCTATAAAAAAGTATGCGATTTTTTCCATTATTGTGCTCCTTAAACAGTATTTTTTATTTAATTTTATCATTTGACACTTATTTAGTCAATGGATTAAAGAATTATTTGAACAAAAAATAGTAGAAAAAATACATATTTCAATATTCGTCGCTCGAGTTCAAATCACCTGTCACAATAACCAAAAAGAGCATCCCAAAAGGAATGCTCTTTTTGTTGGCGCAGAAGGAGAGATTTGAACTCTCGCGCCGATTGCTCGACCTACACCCTTA